>DAHUXL010000033.1 GCA_027307195.1 Rhodanobacter sp.
CTGTTACCATCGACCACCGCCTCATCCCGTCTTTCGATCCATGCTCAATCCGCAACAACTGGCCGCCGTCGAACATTGCGACAGCCCGCTGCTGGTGCTCGCCGGTGCCGGTTCCGGCAAGACCTCGGTGATCACCCAGAAAATCGCGTACCTGATTGCACGCAAGCATCTGGCGCCGTCGAAGATCGCCGCGATCACCTTTACCAACAAGGCTGCGCGCGAGATGCGCGAGCGCGTGGCCAAGCTGGTCAGCACCGAGGACGCAGCTGCGTTGACCGTGTGCACGTTCCACGCGCTGGGCCTAAAATTCCTGCAGATCGAACATGCGCGCGCCGGACTGCGCCGCGGCTTCTCGGTGCTGGACGCCGACGACAGCGCCGGCATCGTCAAGGAGCTGTCGCCCAAGGGCGCAAAGAATGATGTGCTGTTCGGCATCCGCAACCTGCTCAGCCGCGCCAAGAACGGCGGACTCTCGCCGGAGGAGGCACTCGCCGCTGCGCGCAGTCCGCGCGAGCTGGAAGCGGCGACGATCTACGACATGTACCAGCGGCGCCTCGCCGCGTTCAACGCGGTCGACTTCGACGACCTGATCCGGTTGCCGCTGCGCATCCTCGAAGCCGACAGCGAATGCCGCGACGCCTGGCGCGAGCGCCTGCGCTATTTGCTGGTGGACGAATACCAGGACACCAACGACGCGCAGTACCGCCTACTGAAGGTGCTGACCGGCGAACGCGGCGGGATCACCTGCGTGGGCGACGACGATCAGTCGATCTACGCCTGGCGCGGCGCGAACCCGGAGAACATCGACCAGCTCGGCCGCGACTGGCCAAGCCTGCGCGTGATCAAGCTGGAGCAGAACTACCGCTGTGGCAAGCGCATCCTGCGTGCGGCGAACCAGCTGATCGCGAACAATCCGCACCTGCACGAAAAGAAATTGTGGAGCGAGCACCCGGAAGGTGCACCGATCCGCGTGCTGGAATGCAAGGAAGCCGAACACGAGGCCGAGCACGTCGCCGCGATCGCCACCACCCTGGCCGAGAAGCACAAGGCACGCTGGCACGACATGGCCATCCTCTACCGCGGCAACTTCCAGGCACGTCCGCTGGAGAAGGCCCTGCGTCTGGCGCGGATTCCGTATCACCTTACCGGCGCGCTGAGTTTTCTCGACCGCGCCGAGGTGAAGGACCTGCTGTGCTACCTGCGCCTGCTGACCAACCCCAGCGACGACGCCGCGTTCCTGCGCGTGGTCAACGTGCCCAAGCGCGAGATCGGCTCGACCACGCTGGAGAAGCTCGGCCAGCTCGCGCAGAGCCGGCACAGCTCGCTGCTCGATGCCATCCGCAGCGATGGCGTGCTGCGACAGCTCACCCCGCGCCCGGCTGCAGCGCTCGCCTCGTTCGCGAACCTTCTCGATGAACTGCGCAGCGCCTCGCTGCATCAGAGCGCGGCGGATCTGGTCGAGCTGATCCTCAAGCGCACCGGTTACGCCGCGCAGATCGCCGCCAGCACGCCTGACGCCAGCGTGCGCGAGCGCAAGCTCGGCAACCTGAGGGAACTGGCGGACTGGTTCCGCGCGATGCAGAAGGGTGGCAACAGCGCCGGCGACCTCGCCTCGCAGCTGGCCCTGCTCAGCCACGCCGACCGTGACGAACCGGGCAACGCCGTGCGCATGATGACCCTGCATGCGGCGAAAGGCCTGGAATTCCGCTTCGTCTTCATCGTCGGTTGCGAGGACGGCACGCTGCCGCACGAAGGCGCCATCGACGAAGGCCGCATCGACGAGGAGCGCCGCCTGATGTACGTCGGCATCACCCGCGCCAAGGAACTGCTGACGCTGTCGTGGTCGGCCAAGACCAAGCGCTACGGTGACATCCACACCAACCAGCCCAGCCGCTTCCTGCATGAACTGCCGCAGGCCGATTTGCACTGGCAAGGCAAGGACCCGGAGGCGGACAAGGAAATCACCCGCGAGACCGCCCAGTCGCACATGGCCAAGATCGCGGCGATGCTGGCGGGTGGCTGAGTTGACGGCCTAGGGCAAATGTTTTCCAGTTCCACCCTCGACAGCCAGCCGCACTTGCCTTCCTGCGCCAAGGGATTCCGATGATCGACTCGACCAGGGCCTACACCAAGCTCATCGCCGCATTCAACCAGAATGACTGGCCGCGGGTGCAGCAACGTGCGGCGCAACTTCTGCCTGTCGCCCCGCACGATGCGGTAGTGCATTTCATGGCTGGCGTGGCTTGCATGCAGACACAACAGATGCCGCAGGCACTGGATCACCTGCTCAAGGCCACCCAGCTGGAACCAGGCCGCGCCGACTTCCTCGCGCAATACGCGAGGGCACTGACCCTGGCCCGGCGAATGCGGGAGGCCCGGCTTGTGGCGGACGAGGCCATGAGTTGCTCGCCCAATGACCCGATGACGCTGGATACACTGGGCGTGGCTTACACCCAGGTCAATGCGTTCGAGCAGGCGGCGACCGCCTTTCGCCGCACGGTAGCACTCATGCCCGGGCAGGCCTCCTCCCGATTCAATCTGGCCCATGCACTGACAGCCATCGGCGACAACGACGGCGCCGAACAGGAACTGGAGACAGGCATCCGGCTCGATCCTCGTTATTGGAAAGCACACCTCAACGTGGCCCAGCTGCGGCAGCAGGCCCCGACCAGCAATCACCTCAAACGGATGCAGGCGTTGCTGGCGCAGCACGGCAGCGACATCGGCGCGCAGATCTACCTCAACATCGCACTGGCCAAGGAGTACGACGACACCGCCGATTACCCGAAAGCCTTCGAGCATTACGTGCGCGGCAACGCGGCGATACGCAGCCTGCGATCCTATTCGAGCAAGCACGACGAGGCCATGTTCGATGGCCTGATCCGCACGTTCCCCGCAGCGCACGACGGCCCCGTCGAGGGCGATCCTGCCGACGAGCCGATCTTCATCATTGGCATGCCACGCACGGGCACCACGCTGCTGGACCGCGTCCTTTCCAGCCATCCGGACGTGTACTCCGCAGGGGAACTGCAGAACTTTCCGACGGCGCTGCAACAGGCGTCAGGCAGCCGGCTGCCCTTGCTCTTCGACCCGGATATCGCCACCCATACGAGCGCCATCGACTGGCGGCAACTGGGCGCAACCTATCTCGCCAGCACTCGACCCGCCACGGCCGACCAACCGCGCTTCATCGACAAGCTGCCGCACAACTTCCTCTATGCCGGTTTCATCGCCCGCGCCCTGCCGAACGCCAGGATCATCTGCCTGCGCCGCGACCCGCTGGACACCTGCCTCGGCAACTTCCGCCACCTGTTCGATCGGGAGACGCCCTTCTACGACTATTCCTTCGACCTGCTCGACACGGGGCGGTATTACATCCAGTTCGACCGCCTGATGGCACATTGGAATAAGGTTCTGCCCGGACGCATCCTGGAGCTGCCCTACGAATCGCTGGTGGAAGCACCTGAAGCCACGGCACGCCAACTGCTGGCATTCTGCGACCTGCCCTGGAACGATGCCTGCCTGCGATCCGAGAGCAACACCGCACCAGTCAACACGCCCAATGCCTGGCAGGTGCGCGCGCCTATCTACCGCACCGCCATTGGTCGCTGGAAACACTACGAACCGCAACTGCGCGAGCTGAAGAAACTGCTCACCGAGGCGGGTGTCGAGTTACGGGACTGAATCGCCGTCCGGTTGTTCAGATCAGCTTTTCCGCTTCCAGCTCGCTCTTCAGATAGGCGTAGTAGATCGGTGCGGCGATCACGCCGGGCAGGCCGAACGCGGCCTCCATCAGCAGCATCGCGATGAGCAGCTCCCAGGCGCGGGCGCTGATCTGGGTGCCGACGATGCGTGCGTTGAGGAAATATTCCAGCTTGTGGATCAGGATCAGGAACACCAGCGCGGCGATGCCCACGCCCAGCGATATCGACAGGCCGGCAATGGCGATGGCGGTATTGGAAATCAGGTTGCCCACCACGGGCAGCAAGCCGACGATGAAGGTCACCACCACCAGCGTCTTCGCCAGCGGCACATGAACGCCCAGCAGCGGCAGCGCGGCAAGCAGGAAGATCGCGGTGAACAGGGTATTGATCAGCGAGATCTTCAGCTGCGCGAACACGATGTTGTGAAACGCCGCAGCCAGATGCTGGGAGCGCAGGCTCAACGCCGCAGCCAACGGACCGACCTGGTGCGCCGGACGGGCACGACTGAGGGCAATGACCGCACCCAGCACCAGGCCGATGATGATGTGCACGAACAGCCGCACGGCGCCCTTGCCAGCCAGTTGCAGGGTTCCCGCGTGCTTGCGGGCCAGCTCGATCGCGCCCACGCGCAGGTCATCGACGCTGTCGGGCAGGTTGTCGACCAGGATCGGCGGCAACTGCTGCCGGGCCTTTTCCACCAGCGGCATCAGCTGTTCCTGCCACAGCAGTTCGGGATTGCCGATTTCGTTGCGAAAGAAGCTGATCCCACCGAGGATCAGCAGGATCAGCAGGCCGACCACGATCGCGCCCAGCACGGCCACCACGACCACCCGCGCCCGGTCGCCGGAAATGCGCCGGCCCAGCAACGGGGTCATCGCCTGCACCAGCACGTAGACCAGCAGTCCGGACAGCAGCGCCGACAGCAGGTGAACGTCGATGACCAGCACCAACGCCGCTGCGGCCAGCAGGTAACTCGCATAACGGATGGCCGGCGAAGGCTCGCGCGTGGTGGACAAGGAGGGATCCATGCGTGGTGCAGCCGTGAGTGCGGGGCGGCCAGTCTGTCAGCAGCCCGTGCCGGCTGCCAACCCTGTCCCATCGCTGTCGTAAACTTCCGTCATTGTCGCGCTTCATCTCGCCCAAGGATTCTGCATGTCACTCCGCCTGCCCACGACCCTGCTCACGCTTGCCCTGCTGGCCGGTTGTGCCACGACAAAGCCCCAGCCCGCCGTGGTGGCGCCTGCGCCGGAAGCGACGGCCGTGGTGAGCGTTGCCGCCAACGACAACCTCAACGCGGTGGCGTGGAGCCAGACCGCGATCGAGCACGACCTGATCTATCTGCAGACCTACCGCGACGCCCAATCGCGCCTGCTTGCCGCTGTGCGCGATCCGCAATGGGATGCCCTGGGCAAGGCGGACCGGGTCGCCCCACTCAAGGGCCTGAAGCCTGCGGTGATTCTGGATATCGACGAGACCGTGCTGGACAACTCGCCGTATCAGGCACGCGTGGTGAAGGGTGGCGGCGAGTTCAACGAGGCCGACTGGGCGGCCTGGTGCAGGGAGGCCCAAGCCCGTGCGTTGCCGGGTGCGGTCGAGTTCACCCAGTTCGCTGCCCAACACGGCATCGCCGTGATCTACATCTCCAATCGCGCCAAGGATCTGGACCAAGCCACCCTGGCCAACCTGCGCCAGGCCGGCCTCCCGGTGAGCGGGCCGCAGGCCTTTCTTGGCCTTGGCACCGTGGTCGATGACTGCGAGCAGGCTGGCAGCGAAAAGGGTTGTCGCCGGCAATTGGTCGCGCGGCACTACCGCGTGCTGATGCAGTTCGGCGATCAGATCGGCGATTTCGTCGACGTCAATGCGAACACCACCGACGGCCGTCGCAAGGCGGTCGCCGACTACCTGCCGTGGCTCGGTACGCGCTGGTTCGTGCTGCCCAATCCCACCTACGGCTCATGGGAAGCGGCATTGTTCAACAACGACTGGAGCGCGCCGCTGGAACAGCGGCGGCAGCAGAAAATCGATGCGATGCGCTACCAGTGACGCATGTGAAATTATTTAATTCATTTGAATCAATTATTTAACGCACAAAACAAAAGCATTGCCTTAGCTTTAACGAACAAGTAATATTTCCGCTGCCAACACCTGCTGACCCATCATTTTGCAGGCAAGGCCATTTCCCTTCCGGCTCTGCCGGATTTCCCCGTGAGGCCCCAGGCCCGCGGGGTTTTCTTTTATGGCGTCGCAAAATCCTGCGCCCCGCCCTTGTTTCCATATCATTGCGACCCTTACCCTGCGCGATCACGACGCTGCGCGGTGCGCTTTCGCTCCGCCGTCATCCACGCGAGAACCTGCCATGCGCCTGCGCCCCTTCCGTTATGTCCTGTTGCCTTTGTCCGCCGCACTGCTGCTGAGCGCCTGTCACGGCAAGGATGCGCCCTCGCAACCAGGCGGCAGCACGCCGGAGGCAGCCTTGCAGGCCTCGGTCGAGCTGCTCAAGGCCGGTGACTTCAACGGGCTGTGGAAGCACGCGCTGCCGCCGGCCGACTACGCCAACATGCGTGCCGACTGGGGCCATCACCAACACGATCAGCAACACGTCACGGCCGAGGATCGCGCCAAGTTCAACGCGACGATGCAGAAGCTCACCGAGCCGGACGCGGAGAACAAGCTGTACGCCGAACTGCAGCCGAAGCTGACCGCCATGGAACAGCAGTACAAGGACCAGTTGCCGGTGCTGATCAGTGTCGGCGAAGCACTGCTGAAAAGCGGCGTGGCGCAGAGCAAGACGCTCAGCGAGACCCAGAAGACCCAGGCCAACAGCGTGCTCGACGTGCTGGCGCCGTGGGTGCAGCAGACGCCGTGGTTCGACCAGGCCAAGGCCAGGCAGGCTGTCGGTGTGGCCGTGACGACGGCGCGCAAGCTGGATCTGAAAGATCCCGATCAGCTGCGCACGATGGATTTCGACACCTCGATGGGCAAGTACGCGACCGGTTACGCCGGCCTCAAGCAGCTGCTGACGATCTACGGCCTGTCGGTGGACGACACGCTGAACTCGGTCAAGCTCACCCCGGTCTCGAACAGCAATGGCCACGCCGTGGTGAAAGTCGACTACACCCTGCTCGGCAAGCCGCTGTCGACTGAGTCGAAGCTGGTGCAGCAGGGCGGCCGCTGGTACAGCGAGGACATGCTGGACAGCGCGCGCAAGGCGCATCAACAGCTGAGCCAGTTGGCCGGCAGCGCCAGTGTGTCGGCCGACGCCGGCACCGTCGCGAAACAAGACTGAACAGCGCAGCCGTTAGAATAGACGGATGCAGAATATCTACACCACGGATTCCCCCATTCGTCAGCGCGCCCCCTGGTGGTTCAACCTGGCCGGCCAGCTGCTGCAGCCATGGGTGCGCATCCGTCGCGACCCGGCCGAACCTGCCGCCTTGCTGCAGGCCGGCGTACCGGTCTGCTATGTAATCGAGCGCGACGGTTTCTCCGACGCGTTGATCCTGCAGCGCGCCTGCCGCGAAGCCGGCCTGCCCAACCCGATGCAGCCGATGGCAGGCACGCGCCGGCGGCGCTCGGTGTTTGCGCTGGCGCGGCGCGACGGATGGATCTTCGGGCGCAACCGCCAGCGCGCGCCGAACGAACCGCTGCGGCAACTGGTGCGCTCCCTGGAAGGCATGCCCGAACGCGATATCCAGATCGTGCCGGTGTCGATCTACGTCGGCCGCGCGCCGAGCCGCGACAGTGGCTGGTTCCGCGTGTTGTTCTCGGAAAACTGGGTGATGGTCGGCCGCTTCCGCCGGATGCTGGCGCTGCTGCTGAATGGGCGCGACACGGTGGTGCATTTCTCCGCGCCGGTGTCGTTGCGCAGCGTGCTGGACGAATCCGGCGAAATCACGCCGGAACGCTTCGCGCGCAAGATCGCGCGGGTGCTGCGCACCCACTTCCACCGCATCCGCGCCGCAGTGGTCGGGCCGGACCTGTCGCACCGGCGCACCGTGGTCGATGCCGTGCTGAATGCCGAACCGGTGCGCGCCGCGATAGCCGCCAGCGCGGCCAAGGAAAAAATCAGCCAGGCCAAGGCATGGCGCAAGGCGCACAAGCTGGTGCTGGAGATCGCCGCGGACTACTCGCACCCGGTGGTGCGCTCGGTCTCGTTCCTGCTGGCGAATTTCTGGAACAAGCTGTACGACGGCATCGCCATGCACCACTTCGACAAGGCCCGCGCCGCCGCGCCTGGCCACGAAGTGGTCTACGTGCCCTGCCATCGCAGCCATGCCGACTACCTGCTGATGAGTTACCAGCTGCATGTCTCCGGCGTGGTGGTGCCGCATATCGCCGCCGGCGTGAACCTCAACCTGCCGGTGATCGGACCGATCCTGCGCCGCGGCGGCGCGTTCTTCCTGCGCCGCAGTTTCAAGGGCAATGCGCTGTATTCGGTGGTGTTCAACGAATACCTGGCGCAGCTGATCGACCGCGGCGTGCCGATCGAATACTTCATCGAAGGCGGCCGTTCGCGTACCGGTCGGCTGCTGGCGCCGCGCGCCGGCATGCTGGCGATGACCGTGCGCGCGTTCCTGCGCGCGCCGCGACGCCCGGTACTGTTCCAGCCGGTCTACATTGGCTACGAAAAGCTGATGGAAGGCAAATCCTACGCCGGCGAACTCAGCGGCCAGCCGAAGGAAAAGGAATCCCTGCTCGGCCTGCTGCGCGGGCTGAAAGTGCTGCGCCAGCGCTACGGTCATGTGGCGTTGAATTTCGGTGAACCGATCGCGCTGACGCCGTTGCTCGACGCGGCCAGCGCCGACTGGCGCGCGGCCACCACCGACCCGGATGCCAAGCCGGAATGGCTCAACGGCGTGACCGATCGCCTGGCCGAACAGATCCAGATCAACATCAACCGCGCCGCCGACGTCAATCCGATCAACCTGCTGGCGCTCGCCCTGCTGGCCACGCCGAAGCACGCGATGGCCGAGAGCGACCTGCTGACCCAGCTCGAACTGAGCAAGACCCTGCTGGAAGAGTTGCCGTATTCCGATCGCGTCACGCTGACCCCGATGAATCCGGCTGCGATCATCGCCTACGGCGAACAGATGGCGTGGATCCAGCGGGTACAGCATCCGCTGGGCGACGTGCTGACCGTCAACGGCGAACAGGCGGTGCTGCTCAGCTACTTCCGCAACAACGTATTGCACCTGACCGCAACCGCCGCATGGGTCGCCTGCTGCTTCCTCAACAACCGACGCATGTCGCGCGCCTCGGTGCTGCGGCTGGGCCGGATCATCTACCCGTTCATCCAGGGCGAGCTGTTCCTGCCGTGGGACGGCGAGGGCTTCTGCACGCAGTTGCAGGCGACGGTCGACTTCTTCGTGCGCCGCGGCCTGCTCGAATCCACCAACGACGGGCGCACACTCGAACGCAGCGCCGGCCAGGAAGACAGCGCATTCCAGCTCAAGGTGATTGCGCGCAGCCTGATCCAGGCGTTCGAGCGCTACTACATCACCATCGCCGCGCTGGCCAAGAACGGGCCGCACACGATGACCGGCGCCGAACTCGAGAACGCCTGCACGCTCACCGCGCAGCGGTTGAGTCTGCTCAATGAATTGTCCGCACCGGAGTTCTTCGACAAGGCGCTGTTCCGCGGCTTCATCCAGAAGTTGCGCGAGCGCCGCGTGGTGTGGACCGACGACGACGGCAAGCTCGACTACGACAGCGCGCTGGAAGGCATGGTGCGCGATGCGCGGGTGATCCTGTCGCGCGAGGTGCGTCATTCGATCCTCAAGATCACCCCCGGCAGCAGCGAGAAGGAATCCGCCGCGGGCGAGGCCCTGAACGACGACATGCCCGAGACCGTGGCGCAGCCGCAGATCACGCCAGCCCAGCTTGACGCCGGCAACGTACCTGCGGATGCCTCCAGCGCGGACCTGCACCAGCGCCATGTCGATGCCGAGCACCAGCTGCACGCGCACATCGCCGCCGATGCCGCCGAACAACCCAAGCAACCCGACCTTCCCCTCTAGTCAGGCCGGCCAGAACACGGCCGGTCTCCGGTAGCATGCAGGCATGAGCGAACACCCCCCCAAGACCACGCCGGACTCGACCACCCATTTCGGCTTCCGCGACGTACCGGTCGGCGACAAGCAGAAACTGGTCGGCCAGGTATTCACCTCGGTCGCGCGCAGCTACGACCTGATGAACGACCTGATGTCATTCGGCGTGCACCGGTTGTGGAAGCGCCACTTCGTGGCGGTCAGCGGCGTGCGCCGCGGCGACCGTGTGCTGGATCTGGCCGGCGGCACCGGTGACATCGCCGCGCTGCTGAAACCCGTGGTCGGTGACTCGGGCGAAGTGGTGGTCGGCGACATCAATGCAGCGATGCTCGGCGTCGGCCGCGACCGCATGACCGACCGCGGTCTGGTCAGCGGCCTGCGCTGGGCCCAGCTCAACGCCGAAGTCCTGCCGTTCCCGGACAACTCGTTCGACGCGGTGACCATGGCCTTCGGCCTGCGTAACGTCACCGACAAGGACAAGGCGCTGGCCGATATCTGCCGCGTGCTCAAGCCCGGTGGTCGTGCGCTGGTGCTGGAATTCTCCAAGGTGAAGAGCGAAGTTTTCAGCAAGCTGTACGACTTCCACTCGTTCAAGATCCTGCCCAGGCTCGGCCAGCTGTTCGCCGGCGATGCCGGCAGCTACCAATACCTCGCCGAGTCGATCCGCAAGCATCCGGATCAGGAAACCCTGAAAGGCATGATGGAACGCGCCGGCTTCGGTCGCGTCGAAGTACGCAATCTCAGCAACGGCATCGTGGCGATCCACCGGGCGTACAAGCTCTGAGGCAATCCGGATAGACGTCTACACGAATGGATACGTGCCATGTCATATGAACCTCTGAGAATGCACGTATTGACCCGTCCACTCACATTTCTCGCTATGGCAGTAGTACGCAGCTCCCCGCTTCTAACCATGAGCGTGGCTTCCATAGGGAACGATGTATCCATCGCCATGTGGGGCACGGCATTCGTTGCAACGATCGCCTTGATATTCACGCTGATCATGGTCGAGCGACGCTGCTCGACTGCTGACTTGCCATATCAGCGCGGCTTGCTGATTGTGGGTGCGTCGTTGTCCTGCGGCTGGATGTTCTTCGACACGCTTCTGGTGTTGCTTGGAGTCATGCTAATCCAAGTGATTTCCTGCTTCCTCGCATTGGCACCCAATGCACCACTGCACTATCACCGCCTCGTGCTCGGTTTTTACCGTCACAGACTGGTGCAGTAGACAGTTGCGTCTCGATTCTTCCTGCGTGGTCGTCGCTCTTTCGCCCAGGCTGCTGTCCATGCCGAATCGCTACCGCTCATTCGCTGCCATTGCCGCCCTGCTCGGCTGGCCCGCACTCGCGCTGCAGCTGCTGTTGTCGATACAGCTGACGATAGTGAGCGGCCAAGGCGCACTGACCGGGGTGTGGATCTACTTCGGCTACTTCACCATCCTGACGAATGTACTGGCCGCTCTGGCGTTGACCGCCGACGCATGCGGACCACGCGGAGCAGTCAGCCGATTCTTCACCCGGCCCGATGTGCATACCGCGATCGCGATGAGCATCGTCATCGTCGCGGCGATCTACAACCTGATGCTGCGCCAGCTATGGCAGCCGCGCGGTTGGCAGATCGTGGCCGACAACGTCCTGCATGTGGTGATGCCAGCACTGTTCCTGCTGTATTGGTGGCTGGCGGTGTCGAAGACGACGCTGCGCTGGCCGCAGATCATGGTCTGGCAGTTGTATCCGGCCGCCTATTTCGCCTATGCGCTGATCCGCGGCGCGATTACCCACTGGTATCCGTATCCGTTCCTCGACGTCGGCACGCTGGGCTATCTGCGCGTGCTGATCAATGCTTGCGCGGTGCTGCTGGTATTCGTCGTGGTCGCGGTGCTGCTGGTCACGCTGGGCCGCTGGCAGGTGCAGCGCTCAGGCAAGACTGCGGCACTGCCGACACAGCCCTGACGACGGCTGCGCCGATGCATCAAGCCACCGGCGCGCGCAGATCTTCCAGCAGGGTGCCGAACTGCTGCACTTCTTCCTCGTGCTCCGGATCGCGCCATGTTTCCTGCAGCGCATCAGCATACCAGCGACGCATGCCCGGCAGCTCACGCACACGCTGTGCGTAGGCAGCAGCTGTATCGCCCAGCGTCAGCCCATAGGTCTGGATGCGGAACGCCACCGGTGCGAAGAACGCATCGACCGCACCGAACGCATTGCCGGCCAGGAATGGGCTGCCGAAGCGGGCCAGGCCCTCGCTCCACAGCTCGTCGATGCGCGCGATGTCGGCACGCAATGCCGTCGGCAAATCATCGGGCAGCCGGATGCGCAGGCCGCAGTTCAATGCGCAGTGCGTGCGCAGTGCAGCGAAGCCCGAATGCATTTCAGCAACCGCGCAGCGCGCCCATGCGCGCGCTTTCGGATCCGATGGCCACACGCCCGGATGAAGCTCGGCCAGATATTCGGCGATCGCCAGCGAATCCCATACCACCGTGTCGCCATCGCGCAGGCATGGCACCTTGCCATTCGGCGAGAACGCGCGGAATGCGCTCCAGCTCGATCCGGTACCCGGCGCGAACGACACCAGCCGCTCGTGGAACGGGATGCCCAGCTCGCTCAGCAGCAGCCACGGCCGGAGCGACCAGGACGAGTAGTTCTTGTTGGCGATATACAGCTCGTACATGCGGCGACTCCTCTCAGCTCTGTTCGCAGGTATCGGACGCCACCAGCACGACGGGTGCAGCGCGGCGGCGCGTATTCGCCAGCACCACGCCGCCGACGGTGATCACGCCACCGACCAGGGTCAGCGCTCCCGGCTGTTCGCCCAGCCACAGCCAGCCGATCAGCACCGCGATCGGCGGCGAGAAGTAGATGAAGCTGGAGACCTGCGAGGCCGAGGCCTGGCGCAGCGCCGCGTTCCACGCGAGATAGCCGACGAAGGTCGGTGCGATGCCCAGCCACAACAGTGCGGCGATATGCGTCCACGGCGCGGTCGTCAGTGCCTGTGGCAGATGCAGTCCGAACGGCAAGGCACCGAGCGTGCCTGCGAAGAACGTGAACGCGGTGACGCCGAGCATGCTGTTGCGCTCGAACAGCGGTTTCTGTCCCACCCAGTAGAACGCCGAGACAATTACACTGACCAGCACCAGCGCCGCCATCGGTTCGAACCTCACCTGCTTGCCGCTGGCCAAAACCACCAGGACCACTCCGAGCAGGGCTACCCCAAGACCGGCCAGCATGCGTGGCGACAGTCGCTCGCCCACCCATACTGCCGACACCGCCGCGGTGGCGGCCGGTATCAGCGAGATCAGGATCGACGCGGTGCCGCTGGCGATACGCGTCTCGGCATAGTTGAGGCACAGGTGATACACGGTCAGACCGGTCAAGCCAAGCAGTACCAGCTGCGGCCAGTCGCGTCGTGCGGGCAACGGTATCCGCTTGACCACCATCAGCGCGGCAAAGCACAGCGAACCGATGGCAAGGCGTGCCAGGGCCACCTCACCGGGTGTGAAGGAGGCCAGCGCATAGGCGATCGCGGCATACGCCGACGACCATGTCAGCAGGGCAATGGCGATATAGCTGAGGGCACGGCCGTCGAGACGTTGAGCGGTATCCATGGGGACGGATTCCAGAATGGGAAGTGCGCATCCTAGTCTTGCCGATCGCGCCGAGGAATAATGCATCGAATCGTATTGACGATGTTTCGCCAACGATCGAAGCAACCAACGAGGTATCCCACCTTGGAATCGAAAGTCATGGAATCAAAGCCGGAACTGGACGGCAAGGACTGGCAATTGCTGGAAGCGCTACAGCTGGATGCGCGCCTGGGTTATGCCGAGCTGGGCCGCAAAGTGCGACTGTCCGCGCCATCGGTGGCCGAGCGGGTGAAGCGATTGGAAGAAGCCGGTGTGATCAGCGGCTACCGCGCCACGATCAACCCGAAGCGGCTCGGCTATGGCATCAGCGCGATGATCCGGCTGCGCTGCGACGGCATCACCTGCGCGCGTATCGGCACCCTGGTGGAAGACATTCCCGAAGTGCTCGAATGCCGCCGCCTGGCCGGCGAGGACTCGGCGCTGCTGCACGTAGTGGCGATGTCGATCAGCCATCTGGAATCCGTGCTCGACCGGCTGCTGAAGACCGGTGCCAGCAACAGCACCACCACCTTGATCGTGTTGCAGACGCCGCACGAACATCGCCCGCTGACCCGCGCGATGTGGAACGCGGGACTCGCCATGTCGCGCGATGGATGATCATGCGAGCCGACTCTGTCACGCTTGCCTGATGTGGCTGCACCACGCTCACGATGACGAATCATGCGCCGCCCCCACCGGTTGACCTGATGACGAACAAGATCCCCGACCAGCCCGCTGCGACTCCCGACGAGGCGCCATTCAATCCCGAACGCCGTCGCCTGCTCGGCGGCATCGCCATCGCCGGCGCGGCACTGACGCTCGGCAGCTGCACTCCGCACGGCGGCAATCGTCCGGCAGCCGCCGATTCGCAGGCACTGCCCGCAGCAGCGCTCGACGCACTGCTGCGCCAGCACATCCAGCAGGTGGTGGTGCTGTACGCGGAGAACCGCAGCTTCAACAATCTGTTCGCGCACTTCCCCGGGCTGGCGCAACCGCTGAAGCAGCTCGATGCGCCCGAATACCGCCAGCGCGATCGCGATGGCAGCCTGCTCACCACCCTGCCACCTATCTGGGGCGGCCTGGCGCCGCACGCGCAAACGGTCGACGGCCGTCATTACCAGATCGACGAGCATGCGATCACCGGCCTGCCGAACCAGCCGTTCGCCTTGCGCATGCCCAATGGTGATCCGCTGCCGTACGGCGTGATCACCCGCGATCTGGTGCATCGCTTCTACGAGAATCAGCTGCAGATCAATGGCGGCAGGAACGACGGCTTCGTCGCGTGGGGCAACACCGGCGCGATGGTGATGGGCCACTACGCCGACGGCGCAGCAAAGCTGCAGCTGTGGCAGCTCGCGCAGCAATACACCTTGTGCGACAACTTCTTCATGGGCGCCTTCGGCGGCTCGTTCCTCAATCATCAATACCTGGCCGCCGCACAGCCGGCGTTCTATCCGAACGCCGATCAGGGCCCGGCGAAATTCCAGATCGCCGTGGTGGAGGGCGACGACCCCACCGGCATCCGACCCAAGCTGGCCGACGACTCGCCGGCCAGTGCGATGCAGGGCCGTGCGAAGTTCGCCGCACCCGATGCGCTCACGCCGGACTTCTGGGCGGTGAACACGATCGGCCCGGCATACGCGCCGGCGTTCAGCCGCGACAAGCTCGATCCGCGCTTCGCCGATACCGACAGCCCGAACACCTTGCCGGCGCAAGTCCACCTCACCATCGGTGACGTGCTGTCGGAGGCGAATGTCGACTGGGCCTGGTACGCCGGTGGCTGGCAGCTTGCGCTGGAAGGCCATGGCGACGGCGACCACCACGTGTTTCCGGAAGTGCCGAATTTCCAGATCCACCATCAGCCATTCAACTATTTCCGCCAGTTCGCACCAGGCACAGCGGCACGGCAACAGCATCTGCGCGACGCCGGCGTGGGCAGCAGCGCCGACAGCAACCATTTCATCGCCGCGATCGAAGCGGGCACGCTGCCGCCGGTGTCGTTCTACAAACCGCAGGGCGATCTCAACATGCACGCCGGCTATTCCAGCGTGGCCGCCGGCGACCAGCACCTGGCGCAGGTGGTCGAGGCGTTGCAGAAGAGTCCGCAATGGCCGCATATGCTGGTGGTGATCACGGTGGACGAGAACGGCGGCTGGTGGGATCACGTGGCGCCGCCCAAGGGTGATCGCTGGGGACCGGGTTCGCGCATCCCCGCACTGATCGTGTCACCGTTCGCAAAGAAAGGTTTCGTCGACCACACCATCTACGACACCGGTTCGATCCTGCGCTTCATCACCCGTCGCTTCGGCCTGAAGCAGCTGCCCGGCCTGAAGCTGCGCGACGCCGCCATGATCGCCGCCGGTGGTCCGCCGCCAGGCGACCTCACCGCCGCCCTGCAATTCGACGCCAGCTGACCGCTGACTCACCGGACTATCGTCATGCGCGAGATGTATCCCGAGATCGAGCCGTACCAGACCCACCGCCTTGCGGTCGATGCACCTCACACCTTGTACGTGGAAGAATGCGGCAATCCCTCCGGCCTGCCGGTGATCTTTCTGCATGGTGGGCCGGGCGCAGGGTTGGCCGCGTATCACCGCCGCTTCTTCGATCCGGTGCGCTACCACATCGTGCTGTTCGACCAGCGCGGCGCCGGCAAATCCACGCCGTTCGCCGAACTCGCCGACAACACCACCTGGCATCTGGTCGCCGACATCGAGACAATCCGCGAGCAGCTCGGCATCGAGCGCTGGGTCGTGTTCGGCGGTTCGTGGGGCTCGACCCTGGCGCTGGCCTACGCGCAGACGCATCCCGAGCGTGTGCTCGGGCTGGTGCTGCGCGGCATCTTTCTCGGCCGGCCGCACGAGCTGCGCTGGTTCAACGAAGTCGATGGTGGCGCCTCGCAGATCTTTCCCGAGCGCTGGGCGCGCTTTCGCGACTTCATCCCCGAGCAGGAGCGCGACTCGATGCTGGATGCCTACTGGCGTCGCCTCACCAGCAACGATGAAGCGATGCGCCTCGCCGCCGCGAAGGCATGGAGCGCGTGGGAAGGCGGCAGCACCACCTTGCTGCACGATCCCGACGGCGCCGGCGATTTCGAAGACCCGCACAAGGCGGTCAGCCTGGCCGTCATGGAAGCCCACTATTTCCGCCATGCGATCTTTCTCGAAGCCGATCAGCTGCTGCGCGATATCGATCGCATCCGGCACATTCCGGCCACGATCGTGCACGGCCGCTACGACATCATCTGCCCGGTGAAAAGTGCCTGGGACCTGAGCCAGGCATGGCCGCAAGCGGATCTGCACGTGGTGCTGGCCGGGCACAGCGCAATCGATCCGGCCATCGTCGACCAGCTGGTGCAGGCCACCGACCGGTTGGCAGATCGCTACGCTTAGACAGGCTGCGCGCTCAGGGTGCCGAGATCGCTTCGGCAGGAATCAGATCCGGCTGCGATTGATACCAGCGCTGGGCATGCAGCAGATGGAAGTGGCGCTTGCCGTCGACCAGCTCCACGCCGAGGCCGAGCACGCCCCAGCGCGCGTAGAGATCGCCACTGGGCTTGCCGTCGCTCACGCGCAGATGCGCAAACAGGTCGATGCGTTCGTTGCTCGCCACCAGGTGATCGAGGATGAAGTCACCGCGCTGCGCCTCGACCTCGGCATGCGCCGTGGCGTGGCCTTCGTTGATCATGCTGGTGATCCATTTGGGAAACGCACTGCGGTCGGCGAACAACGACAACAGCAGGCTGACATCCTTCATCACCAGCGTGGCGCTGCCGCGTACGCGCATGGGGTGGTCCCAGTCCAGATGGCCATCCTGCAGGGTGGCCCTGACCCACCACGGCGGCGCACTGGAACCCTCGACACGCACGCCATCGAGCGCCAGCGTGAAATTGTCCAGATCGAAACTGTGGCCGTCGCGAGTGGCGTGATCCAGCTTCGTATCCATGCTGAGCTTGCCGGTGAGACGCGACACGCCCAGCGCCAGTTGCGCCGAAGCACTGCTCATCTGCATGCGGCCGGCGCTCACGTCGCCCTTGCCATCGAGGGTGAACTCGGTGCTCATCCGTCCGTTGCCCTGCAGGAAATACAGACTCTTGCCCGGCAGATAGCGATTGTAGGCGCGCAGATCGGGAACCTCGGCATCGGCGAAATGCAGGCGGGCAATGAAATCGTGGCCGATGCTTGCCAGATCGGCGGATGACTGCAACGCCACCTGCAACGCCTGCCCTCGCAGATAAGCCTGTCCCGGCGCATTGCGCGGCGCCAGGGTGAAGCGATCCGCGATCATGTCCACCACGGTGCGCACACCCTCCTTGCCGGCTACCACGCGCGCTTGTGCACGCGTGCTGCCGGTGAACACGTTATCGAGCAGGTCCGCCACCAGCACCGCTTGCGGCACTTCGACATGGCTGCCCGGCAGCAGCCGGCCGGCCTCGATCTGCAAGGCACCGACGATGTCGCCTGCGCCATTCAACTGCAGCCAGGGTTTGGACTGGATCAGCGGCGCCAGCCAGCGCATCGAGGCGAAATGCCAGCGTGCCTCGGCGGTGCCGGAAAGCAGCCGCAGCGCCTCGTCGTACGAAGGTCGTGGCAACAGTTGCCGGCTGGCGAACAGCAGGTGCGCTTTCAGCTGGTTCAGTGCCGTGGCGCTGCCGGTGCCCGTCGGCGGCGGAATCCGCACATCGATCATCACGCCATCGGCCAGCACGGCGAGATCGAGCTGACCGCGGCGTTGTTGCTGGGTGCCGTCGGCATCGGTGATCGCCACCGGCGCATTCCATTGCAGGCGCCCGCCCGTCGCCAGCGTGCCATGATCCAGCAGGAAGTCCGTGCCGAGATGGCCGGTCAGCGACGACAACCTGACTGCCATTGCGCCGGCCTTGTCGGCGCCCAGCGCGATGGCCGGCGTCACCCCTTCCGCGATGACATGGATCTGCGCCCGCTCGATCTTCTGCCAGCCTGGCAGTTGCTCGTGAGTGAATGGATCGAACGCAAAATGGACATCGAGTCTGGCGTCGTGCAACAGCTCCAGCTGCCGGTAGTGCAAACGCGCCTTCGACATCAGCACGTGCGAGGGAGAAATCGCCGTCGAACCGCCGCGCAACTGGTGGGTGAAGCCGAGCTCGCCCTCGCCATCACCATCGGCGACCAGGTCACCCATGCGCACCTGCCGCAGCGACACCGTGCTGACCCGATCGACCGTGATGCGCCACGCGTCGCTTCGCCACGGCGGCGGCTTGAGGTCGATGCCGGTCGGCTGGATATCGAGGCTCACCTCCGTGGTGCGGACCTGGCCGAAACGCAGTTCATGCCGAAGCAACGGCCACAGCATGATGCGGCCGCTCGCCGCATCGCCCTGCGCACTCCACAGCAATTGGCGCGCCTGCCCGTGCAACCGCAGATCGTACACATGGATCTGTCCCGGCCACAGCGTCCACGCCCACGCCCACTGCGCGTGAAAGACCTGCGGCTTGCGATTGACCTCGGCCGGAGCGAGCGGGCTGTTGAGAAAGATATTGCCTGCGATCAGGTAGAGCACGTACAGCACACCCAACAGCCACGGCAGTCGACGCATGGGTGCAGGCAATGTGCGCATCGGCTCGGTTCGTGGCATGGCCTCCCCAGCATGACGAGGTACACGTGATGGCTTGGTGGAGCGTGTGTTCCGGCCGGCGTCTGATTGCCACAGTCTTGATGGAAAACGCCATGGTCATCACCGGCGATGACAAATCGGCGCAAGAAACGGATGGTTCGGGATTGAAGCGCCATCCACACTGCGCTTCAACTTTTACAGGAATGCTTGCCATGCTGACGTTGTTCGACTACCTGCCTTCACAGAACGCATGGAAGGTACGCCTGCTGCTGAATCACCTGGGCCGGGCGTATCGTACGGTGCCGATCAGCATTTTCGAGGGCGGAGGCGAGAGCGCGGCGTTTCGGCGCATCAGCCCGACCGGTACGGTGCCGGCGATCCAGCTCGACGACGGTCGTGTGCTGGCGGAATCGAACGCGATTCTCGCGTATCTCGCCGACGGCACACCGTATCTGCCGAGCGATCCGTTCGACCGCGCCAAGGTGCAGCAATGGCTGCATTTCGAGCAGGAGCGGGTGGAGTCGGTGATCGGCTCGCTGCGGCATTGGACGATGACCGGCAAGCTCGCACGGCGCTCGGCTGAAATGATCGAAGCCAAGCACAGCGCCGCGGTGCGATCGCTGGGCATTCTGGAAAACGAACTGTCGACCCGGCTGTTCATCGCCGGTGATTGCTACAGCATCGCCGACATGGCCCTGTTTGCCTATGCCAGCCGCGCCGAGGAGGCCGGACTTTCGCTGGTGGCCTACCCAAACTTTCGTGCGTGGATCGCGCGAGTCGAGGCGCAGCCGGGCTTTCTCGCCACCATGCATCCGTATGCGATCGACCCACATTCGAGCAGGGAATTGCCCTAGGGACGCCCAGAACCCAGCTTCCGCCACGGGCGGCCGGAACAGGGGCAATGGCATACTCGGGGTTTTCCGGCCCGAGAGTTCCCCATGCGCCTGCTCCCCGCCCTCGCCTTCGTCACGCTGATGTTGCCGCTGGCCGTCTACGCCAGCGACCCGAATTCCTACGCCCAGCCCGACCAGGTGCGTGTGACCCATCTGGATCTCGCTCTGAAGATCGACTTTCCTCAGCGGCAGCTCGATGGCCAGGCCACGCTGAAGCTGGACTGGAAGAATCCCAAGGCGCAATCGCTGGTGCTGGACACGCGCGATCTGCGGATCGCGAAGATCGAGGCGCTCGGTGCCGACGGCAGGACCACGCCGCTGAAATATGCGCTGGCACCGCGCGACAAGCAGCTCGGCAGCAAGCTGACGATCGCCACACCGAAGCACCCGGCGCAGGTGCGCATCGTCTACACCACCTCGCCCGACGCCTCCGGCCTGCAATGGCTGACGCCGGCGCAGACGGCGGACAAGAAGCTGCCGTTCATGTTCTCGCAGTCCGAGTCGATCCACGCACGCTCGTGGGTTCCGCTGCAGGATTCGCCGGCGATCCGCTTCACCTACGATGCGCACGTCAGCGCGCCGAAGGACGTGCGCGTGGTGATGAGCGCGATCAACGACGCGAAGCATCCGCTGGACGGCGACTTCACGTTCGACCAGCCGCATCCGATCCCGTCCTATCTGCTGGCGATCGGCGCCGGCGATATCGCGGTGAAGGAAACCGGGCCGCGTTCGGCCGTCTATGCGGAACCGTCGATCGTCGACAAGGCCGCGCACGAATTCGAGGACACCGAAAAGCTGATCGCCACCACCGAGCAGCTGTATGGCCCCTACGCGTGGGGCCGTTACGACATCCTGGTGCTGCCGCCGTCGTTCCCGTACGGCGGCATGGAAAATCCGAACATGACGTTCGCCACGCCGACCGTGCTGGTCGGCGACAAGAGCCTGGTCTCGCTGGTCTCGCATGAGCTGGCACATTCGTGGTCGGGCAACCTGGTGACCAGCGCTGCGTGGCGCGATATCTGGCTCAACGAGGGCTTCACCACCTACGTGCAGGGCCGCATCACCGAGGCGGTGTATGGCAAGCCGCTGGCCGACGAGGAAGCGCTGTTGTCGGCCCGCGCGCTGCAGAAGAGCATCGGCGCGATGCCGGCCAACTCGCAGAAGCTGGCACCCGATCCGCGTGGCGTGGGTGCCGACGACTCGCTGTCCGACGTGGCCTACGACAAGGGCTCGTGGTTCCTGCGCACGCTGGAGTTGCGTTTCGGCCGCACGGCGTTCGACGACTACCTCAAGGGCTACTTCAACCACTTCGCCTGGCACAGCATCAGCACCGAGCAGATGCTCGACTACATGAAGCCGAACCTGATCGAAAAGTATCCCGGCAGGATGAGCTGGGAAGAAGTTAAGGCGTGGGTCTACGGCGAAGGCATTCCGAAGGATGCGCCGCTGCCCGATTCGCCACGCTTCAACACGATCGACCAGGAGCGCACGGATTTCCTCGCCGGCAAACTCACCGCCGACAAGCTCGATGCGAAAGGCTGGAACACGCAGGAGTGGATGTACTTCCTCGACCGTCTGCCCGACGTCGCGCCACTGGACAAGCTGCAGCAGCTCGATGCCGCCTGGCACCTCACCGGCACGCCGAACGCCGAGATCGGCATGCGCTGGTACAGCCATGCGATCGCCGGCGGCGACAAGGCCGTTTGGACGGCTGCCGCCGAACACATGACGCGGATCGGCCGGCTGTATCTGACCACGCCGCTGTACAAGGCCTTCGTGAAAACGCCGGACGGCCTGGTCTATGCCGAACAGGTCTACGCCAAGGCGAAAACCGGCTATCACCCGCTGACCCAGCAGGTCGTGGAAGACATCATCGCCAAGGCAAAGAAAGCGAAACACTGATGGCTCCTCCCCCCTGCGCAGCAGGGGGAGGTTGGGAGGGGGTGATGCTTTTGATCTTCAATCAAGATCAAGAGCACCCCTCCCGAACGCTCACCTGCGACCGAAGGAAGTCCCTTTGGGACATGCAGGGGAGGGAGCAACGCTCAACACAACTCTTCAAGAAACCGCCATGCCGCCATCGACAAACCCCACCGCCACGCCGCTCTGGAAACGCATGCTGTTCCGCCGGCTGAAATTCCTGGCGTGGCTGCTCGCCCTGTTGGCCATCGTGCTGGGTGGCAGTTACCTGTTTGCGCCGCAATGGCTGCTGCAGGCGAACTTCGCGCGTGAGGCGATGGCGGCACACCTGGACAAGCATTCGGTGCAGGCCGGCGATACGCGCTGGAGCTATTACGAAGGTGGTGACGGCCCGACCATCGTGCTGCTGCACGGCTTTGCCTCGGACAAGACCGTCTGGCTGGAAACAGCCAAGCTGCTCACACCGCATTTTCACCTGATCATTCCCGACCTGCCCGGCTGGGGCGAGTCTTCGCGCGTGACGGATGCCAGCTACAACATCGACGCGCAGGCCGCGCGCCTTGGCGGATTCGTGCAGACCCTGCGCCTGCAGCGCTTCGTGCTGGTCGGCCATTCGATGGGCGGGGCGATCGCCGGCGTCTATGCCAGCGAGCATCCCGAGCATGTCGCCGAACTGGCGCTGGTCGATGCGTTCGGCCTGAAGGCCACACCGAACACGTTCGATCGCGAGGTGCAGGCCGGCAAGGATCCGTTCGTGTTCGACGACCGTGCCGGTTTTGAGCGCGCCATCGCATTGGCCTTCGAAAAGCCGCCGGTCGTTCCCGGTCGCCTCGTCGATGTGCTGGTCAAGCGCAACCAGCAGGACCATGGCTTCATCGAGCGCACCTTCAACGAGCTGCGCCAGCCGTCGCAATACCTCGCCGTGCAGAACCGGCTCGGCCAGCTGAGCATGCCGGTGCTCGGCCTGTGGTGCCATGACGACAAGGTCATCGACGTTTCCGCGCTGGACAGCTTGCGCAACGGCCTGACCGCCGCCAGCGCAATCAGCGCCAGCACCATCAACGGCTGCAACCATATGCCGATGCTGGAAAGGCCTGAACAAACCGCGCAAATCCTCACCGGATTCGCGCTGTCACACTGACATTGCGCCCGCGGGATCGGCCTATCCGCGCCGATCCGGTCATCTGCGAGTCAGCCGCCCCAAGCACATCATTGTGAATTGCTGGTGACAACATGGGAGAATGGCAGCATTCTCCCGCGCTTTGGGGGTGCTTCCTTGCATGAAAACGGAACGATGCAGCAACCGATGAAGCAAAGCTTTGTACGCTCAGGTGTCGATGCGATCGTGCGGATGTCTAGCACGCGCACGAACTACTGGGCCGAAGTCGGCGTGGATACCACGCTGGGCCTGCTGCTGGTCGTCGAAGGCTGGCGACTGCACGCCGGCAGCCCGCTGACCGCGTTGCTGGCCATCGGACTGGGACTGTTCGCCTTCAGCTTCATCGAATATTTCTTTCATCGCTGGATGTTCCACACCCGGGTCCCGCTGTTCGAACAGGGGCACCGCACGCATCATGAGCAACCACTGGGCTACGACTCGCTGCCGTTCTTCCTGCCGGCGGTGGTACTGCTCACCCTGGCCGGCCTGTTTGCGCTGATCATGCCCACCGGTTTCGCGCTGCTGATGGCCGGTGCGATCACCTTCGGCTACATCATCTACGGGCTGAGCCACTTCATCATCCACCACGTTCGCTTCAGGCATCCGTGGTTGCGCCGCTGGGCCGGCGCCCACCACGTCCACCACTATCATCCGGACAGCAACTTTGGCCTCACCACACCGCTGTGGGATGTGCTGCTGGGTACGCGTTACGTGCGGCAACCCCGCAAGCTCTGAGCTCGCCCCTGCGGAGCCACGGCATCGCCCGCATCATCTGATCCATCAGTCAGCGGTATCGAAACGATCAATCGGCGACGTCGTCGACCAGCCGATCGAGTTCCGACTTGAGGATCGCGCCGTGCTGGCGCAGCCAGTCGCGCTGCTCGCGCCAGTCCGGAAACAGGTTTTCGACCTGCACCCAGAACCGCGGCGAATGGTTGCGTACCTTGAGGTGGCACAGCTCGTGCACCAGCACGTAGCGCAACGCCGCCGACGGGGCCAGCGCCAGCGCCAGATCGAGGTTGATCCGGTCGCGGGTATCCAGGCTGCCCCACAGACTTTTCATCGGACGGATCCGCAGCGACGTGGGCGCCAGCCCGAGCTGCGGCACGTAGCTGGCCAGCCAGCGCGAGACATCGCGGCGGATCAGCGCTTCCAGATGCGAGGCGAGCAGACCGCGGGCGATCGGCAGCGCGCGGGTATGCGGCCGCGGGATCACCAGGGTCAGCCCGGTCTCGTGCGATTCGATCTTCGGATAGGCGCCTTCGGCCCAGTCCAGCTCGGCCAGCTCGCCGCGCAACGGGAACGTGCACGGATAGCCCACGCGCAGCGGCGGCAGCGGCTTCACGATCAGGTTCAGCTCGTCGAGCTTCTGCTCCAGCCAGTCGGCGTGACTGCGCAGGAAAGCATTGACCTGGGCCGGGTGGGTGCCGTTGGGATAGGTCACCCGCGCGCCCTTGGCGGTGATGGTGAGGCGCAGCCGGCGCGCGCGCGGATGGGCGGCTTTCAGCACGCGGATGATGCTGCCGCCCACCGTCGCCAATTCCAGCCAGTCGCCTTCCAGATGCTGCGCCATGAGCCTGCCGTCGTACCTCGGCCTAGTGTCTTCTGCAATGGGATCCGCTGCGCCGGGAAGCGGGCGGATGAGCAGTATGCCGTGCCCGGATGCCTTGTGGTGTGGATTTTTTGTTCAGCTTTCCGCCGGCCGCGGCAGGCCGAACCACTCCTCCAGCTTGCCCAGCAACCGCTCCAGTTCCAGCGTCAGCAGGGCGAAACTGGCGTCAAGCTCGGCCTGGGCGTCCTGCTGGCTGTCGCCCAGCTCGTCCATCACCACGTCGAGGAACTTCAGCTTGCGGATGATCAGGTCCTCGCCCAGCACGAAGCTGATCCGGTCGTCGAAGGTCAACCCCAGCAGGAACACCTGCTTGCCGTTGCGCAGGTGCTCCTTGACCTCTTCGGCGTCCAGATCCTGCCGGCGGCAACGGGCGATCGCGCCGGTGGCGGTGGCCGGGTCACGCAGTTCGCATTCGTCGCCCAGGGTCAGGCCTGCCGGCAGGTTGCCGTTGGCCAGCCAGTCGGTCATCAGCACCCGCGGGCCTTCCTCCGGTGCCAGCGGCACCGCCGGAAAGCTGCCCAGTGCCTCGCGGATCTGGGTCAGCGCGTTCTCGGCCGACTTGCGGCTGGAAGTGTCCAGCACCAGCCAGCCGTTTTTCTTGTCGACATAGGCGGACATCCGCGAGTTGCGCACGAAGGCGCGCGGCAGCAGCTCGGTCAGCAGATCCTCCTTGATCCGCTTGCGCTCGCGGCCGCCGACCTTGCGGCCTTCTTCCTCGGCGATCTTCTGCACCTTGCGATGCAGCTCGTCGTTGATCACCGCGGCCGGCAGCAGCTTGTCTTCACCACCGACAGTCATCAGCGTGCACTGCTTCACCGTATGCGTGAGCGGCTCGCCTTCGCCGCGCCCGACCGGCGGCACGAAACCCTTGGTGAACATTTCCAGCGGTCCGCACGGGCGCAGCCGATGCTCGGCCAGCACTTCGTCGAGACGGTTCAGATCAGTGGCAACGGCGGGGGAAAAACGGAACAGCGTGAGATTGCGAAAAAACATTCAGGAATCCGGATAAGGGTGCGGCCCGAAGGCAGGTGATTTCGCCGTCATTCCGGCGAAAGCCGGAATCCAGTGCCTTGAGAAACCAAAGACGCTGGATCCCGGCTTTCGCCGGGATGACGGTCATGGAGGGTATCAGCGGCTAACGGCAGCGACTGCAGCGGCCACCGTATCGAGATTCGCGCGATTCAACGCCGCCACGCAGATGCGGCCGCTGTCGAGCGCGTAGATCGCGTACTCGTCGCGCAGCCGGTGCACCTGCGCCTTGCTCAGGCCCGAGTAGGAGAACATGCCGGCCTGCCGGTTGATGAAGCTGAAATCCGGCGCACCGAGCGCGGCCAGCTTGTCGACGAAACCGGCGCGCATCGCATGGATGCGCGAACGCATCTCGCCCAGCTCCTGCTCCCAGCGCGCGCGCAGCTCGGCACTGCCGAGTACGCCGGCGACCAGGCTGGCGCCATGCGTGGACGGGCTGGAATAGTTCGCGCGGATGGTCTGCTTGATCTTCGACAGCAGCCGCGCGGCCTCGTCGCGATCGGCGCCGACCATCGACAGTGCGCCGACCCGTTCGCCGTATAGCGAGAACGACTTGGAGTACGAGTTGGCCACCACGAACGCCTCGATACCCGATGCCTGCAGCAAGCGCACGGCAGTGGCGTCCTGCTCGATACCTTTGTCAAAGCCCTGGTAGGCCATGTCGATGAACGGCAATAGCCGGCGCTCCCGCAATAGCGCGATCACCTGCTGCCATTGCGCCGCATCCAGGTCCACGCCGGTCGGGTTGTGGCAGCACGCGTGCAGCAGCACCACCGTGCCCGACTCCAGCTTGCCCAGATCGGCCAGCATGCCGGCGAAATCCAGGCCGTGGCTGGCCGGGTCGTAATAGCGGTACTCAAGCAGCTCGAAGCCGGCGGTGCGGAACACCACGTGATGATTGCCCCAGCTCGGGTTGCTGATCGCGATCTTCGGGCCGGCGCCGGCCACTTGCTTCAACAGGTCGGCTGCCACGCGCAACGCCGCGCTGCCGCCGATGGTCTGCGCGGTCGCAACCCGGC
This sequence comes from Rhodanobacter sp., assembly GCA_027307195.1. Lineage (GTDB taxonomy): Bacteria > Pseudomonadota > Gammaproteobacteria > Xanthomonadales > Rhodanobacteraceae > Rhodanobacter. The sequence goes on from DAHUXL010000033.1 coordinate 26,598, forward strand.
CGGCCGCCAGCAGCGGCGATTCGGCACCAAACAGCAGTTGCTGGGTGAGCCGGTTGTACGCCGGCAAGCCGTCGATCGGCAGGTAGCCACGCGGCTTGCCGGCCGCGACCAGCGCCTGCTCCACTTCGTGCACCGTCGGCAGCAGCGGGATGCGGCCCTGCTCGTCGATGTAGATGCCCACGCCCAGATTGATCTTGCCCGGACGCGGATCGGCCAGATAGGTCTCGGTCAGGCCCAGGATCGGATCGCCCGGGGCCATTTCAACGGAAGCAAAGAAGGACACGGTGATTACTCGGCAGGTGGTGTGGAAAGATCAGGCGGGGTGTTCAAGCTTGCGCGGCCACGGTCTCATCCGCTGCGCCGGCCATCCATGCCGATGTTTCGGCCGGCGACGCACCCAGATTGAAATCGAACAGGGTGCGATCGGCCAGCTGCGAGGGTGACACATGGGCCAGCGCGCGGAAAATGTTCTCGCTGCGACCGGGCTGCAGCTGCTCCCAATCGGCCAGCATGCGCTGCACCGCCCTGCGCTGCAGGTTGTCCTGCGAGCCGCACAGGTTGCACGGGATGATCGGGAACTGCTGCTGCGCCGCGTATTCGGCAATGTCGCTTTCGCGGCAATACGCCAGTGGCCGGATCACCACATGGCGACCATCATCCGAGCGCAACTTAGGCGGCATCGCCTTCAGTTGCGCCTGATAGAACATGTTGAGGAAGAACGTGGCGAGGATATCGTCGCGATGATGGCCAAGCGCGATCTTCGTGATGCCATTCGCTGCCGCCCAGCTGTACAGCGCGCCACGGCGCAAGCGCGAGCACAGGCTGCACATCGTCTTGCCGGCCGGGATCACCCGTGTCACCGTGCTGTAGGTGTCCTGCTCGACGATGTGGAACGGCACGCCGCGCGAGGTCAGGTAATCCGGCAGCACGTGTTCGGGGAAGTCCGGCTGCTTCTGGTCCAGGTTCACCGCGATCAGCTCGAAGCGCACCGGCGCCTTCGCCTGCAGTTGCAGCAGCAGGTCCAGCAAGGTGTAGGAATCCTTGCCGCCGGACAGGCACACCATCACCTTGTCGCCGGCCTCGATCATGCCGAAATCGCCGATCGCCTGACCCACCTGGCGACGCAGGCGTCGGGCCAGCTTGTCGGCCTCGCCGGCTGGTGTGCGGGTGAACTCGGGCTGGGCGGACATCGGAACCAAGGCAAGCGGGCCCATCGAACGGAAAGGACCCCCATTGTAGCGGTCTCATCGCCCGGCTTCCGAGCGGGCAAACGGCGTTAAACTAGGAGGACCGCCCCCCAAGCCACCGCAATTGCCATGCAGGTTCAGGATCACGCTGAAATCGTCCATCTGCTCGCCGAGCTGAAGATGGAGCACCGCGATCTCGATGCCGCGATCGAGCAGCTGGCCACCGCGATCGGCCGCGACGAATTGCAGCTGACCCGCCTGAAGAAGCGCAAGCTGCTGCTGAAAGACAACATCGCCCGGCTCGAGAGCAAGTTGATTCCCGATCTCGACGCCTGAGCCCACTTCGGAACACCCATGCATCCGTTCGCCCCGATCCGCCTGCAGGACGACCATGTCGTGCTCGAACCGCTGTCACCCGAGCATGCACCCGCGCTGGAAGCTGCCGCTGCCGATGGCAAGTTGTGGAACCTGTTCGTCACCAGCGTGCCACCACCCGGCCAAGCCGCCAGCTATATCGAGAGGGCGCTGCAGGGTCAGGCCGAGGGCCACATGCTACCGTTCGCGATTCGCGAAAGGCGCAGTGGCGAGATCGTGGGCAGCACGCGCTATTACGAGTTCGCGCCCGAACTGCCGCGGCTGGCGATCGGCTACACCTGGTACGCGAAGCGCTGGCAGAAAAGCCACCTCAACACCGCCTGCAAGCGCCTGTTGCTGGAGCATGCGTTCGAGCAGCTCGGCTGCGCCGCAGTGACATTCCACACCGACGAGGAAAACCACGATTCGCAGCGAGCCATCGAACGCCTTGGCGCGCAGCGCGAAGGCGTACTGCGCGCGCACAAGCGACGCACCGACGGCACGCTGCGCAATACCGTGTGCTTCAGCATCCTCGCCGAAGAGTGGCCAAACGTGAGCAACTGGCTTGAGATGCGACTCAACCGGCTCGCCGCGAATCCGTAGGAGCACAACCCTGTGTGCGCTCCTACAGCAACCGATTCACCAGACGGTCGAGCCGGGTGCGGTTGAGCCGCTTCAGCTGCTTGCGCACCTCCGCCGGATAATGCCGCGGGCTTTCCAGTGCGTGGTAATCGGATAGTCGCGTGGCGTGCCGCTTCAAGGCCGCCCACTCGGCCTGATGTTTCGCATGCAGCAGCCGCGCAGGGTCGCGCAGCACCAGACCGTTCTCCAGATCCAGGGCCCACGCACGCGGATTGAGGTTGTTGCCGGTCAGCACCGCCACGTCATCGTCGACGAACAGGCCTTTCAGGTGATAGCTGTTGTCGCCGTCGCGCCACAGGTGGATGTTCAGCTGACCGCTCTCGATCTGCCGGCGATGCGCGCGCGCGAAGCGGCGCAGGTTGTTTTCATACAGATACGGCAGCAAACCGATCGTCTTGAACGGCTGCCCCGGCGGAATGTAGAAATCATTGGCGGTCTTGTCGCCGACCATGATGTCGATCTCGCAGCCACGGCGCAGCAGCTGGCCAAGCACGACGCGCACCGGCTTGGGCAGGTTGAAATACGGCGTCAGCAGGATCACCCGCTCGCGCGTGCCGCGCAGCAACTCCAGCAAGGCGTCGTTGAGCGTGTTGTCGCTGCGACCGAAACCGAGCAGCGGTGTCACCGCCACGTCGGCCGATCCCAGCGTCTCGCGCGGAACGTCGTAGCCGGCACCCTGCAAGTCCTGGCGGAATTCACGGATCGCGGGCTGCAATGTGCGCGTGGCCGGCACCTGCGCCACGTTCAACCGGCGCACCGCCTCACTGCCGATGAAATGGCGCTGCACGAACGCAGCCATCGTGTCGGCCAGTCCGCGATGCCGCAACAGGTGATAGCGATCGAGCCGGTAACGCCCGTGCCGCACCATATAGACGTCGTTGAGGCTGGCACCGCTGTACAGCACCGCGTCGTCGATCACGAAACCCTTCAGGTGCAGCACGCCGAACAGCTCGCGGTTCTGCACCGGCACACCATAGAGGTCGACGCCCGGGCCGAGCCGCGCCGCGTACTCGCGGTACATGCCGGCATTGCCTTCACTCTTCTGCTTGCCGATCAGGCCGCGTTGCGCGCGATGCCAGTCGACGAAGACCGCGATCTGCAGCGCCGGATGCCGCGCCTTCGCCGCGTACAGCGCATCGAGTACCTCGCGGCCGCCGTCGTCGTCCTGCAGGTACAGCGTCACGATCACGATGCGCCGGGTGGCCTGCGCGATGAGCTGCAGCAGCTCATGCCGGAATGCCGTGGGATCGGGCAGCACCTCGATGGCGCTTGCCGGCACCGCCAGGAACGGCAGCATATCCAGCGGGGATGCCTTCGGCGGGCGCCGGAACGGCAGCATGCGTCGTGCAAGGCGGGCGGGTGCGGAGATCAGGCTGTTCATGGCGACATCGGTATGCAACAGCGCCCATCATCGCAAACCCGCGCGGATGCGCCTACCGCCCGCTCACCGGTCCGCGGCGGAGGCCTGTTTGTCGGCATCAGTCTGGCTCGACGTGTGCGGCCGCACCTCGATCGTCGCCGTCATGCCGGCAGCGATCAGCGTATCGGCCGGCAGCTGGCTGGTGTCGATCGCGATGCGCACCGGCACACGCTGGGCCAGCCGCACCCAGTTGAAGGTCGGGTTGACGTCAGCCAGCAGGTCGCTGCCGGTCGGGTTGTCGCTGTCGGTGATGCCGCGGGCGATGCCGGTGATGCTGCCCTTCAGATGCACGCCACCGGCCATCAGGCGGATGTCGACCGGATCGCCCACGCGCAACTGCGGCAGCTTGGTTTCCTCGAAGTAGCCGTAGATGTAGTAGCTGTGGCTGTCGATCAGGGCCAGGCGCGGACTGCCGGTGGCGGCATAGTCGCCCACGCGGATGTCGAGATTGGTGACATAACCGTCCACCGGTGCGCGCACGTCGGTACGTTCCAGATTGAGCCGCGCCTGATCCAGCGCGACCTGCGCCTGCTCGACCGCCGCCTGCGCCTGCTCGCGCGCGGCCGAGGCCTGATGGCCGCCGGCCTGCGCCTGCTGCCAGGTGGCCTGGGCGGAATTGGCGGCGGACTGCGCGTCGCTGCGCACCTCCTCCGCGATCACGTCACCGAGGCGCTCGCGTCGCGAAGCCTCCTTCGCGCGCATGTCGTAATCGGCCTTGCGCGCCGCCGCCGTCGCCAGCGCGGCGTTGATGTTGGCACCGGCCGCGCGGGCGCTGGCTTCGGCGGCATCCAGGTTGGCCTGCGCCTGATCCACCGCGTAGCGGAAGCGCGCCGGATCGACGCCGAACAGCACGTCGCCCTTGTGCACGAACTGGTTGTCGAGCACGGCGACGCGGGTGACCAGACCGGACACGTCCGACGCCACCCGTACCACCTCCGCACGCACGCGGCCGTCGCGCGTCCACGGCGAATGCAGGTAGTGCTTCCACAACGCATGGCCAAGCAGCACGGCAATGACGACAACCGCGGCGGTGATCAGGAAGCGCAACAGTGACTGGATTTTCATGGGATGACTTCAGCGAAGCAGCAGGAGTCCGGCGGCGCCGAACAGACAGACGAACAAGGCAAACCGGAACAGCGAGGGATGCCAGACATGCCGATACAGGCCGAAGCGGCCGACCACCATGTCGATCAGCACCATCAGCAACAGGCAGCCGAGGAACACCGGCAACAGCCCGGGCAGCAGCACGCCACGGAAAGCGACTTCATGCGGCATTGCCGGACTCCGGCAAAGGTGAGGGAATGGATGAGGGGATGTAGGAAGCCAATGGCGATTCATCATCGTGTAGCGCGGTACGCAGCTGATACAGATGCTGGCGCACCGCCGGCATGGCGGCAGCGGCCCCGATCGCCATGCGCACCGCTGCGTCGGTCTCACGCCAGCGTGCTGCCGCGGGCTGGAGATACAACCGGGCCACTGCCTGCAGCGCGAGGGTGATGACGTCGCACACGGCCGCGGGCACGCGGTGGCCATCGGCCAGATCCTGGCGCAACTCCAGCACCGCGCGACCGCTTTCCTGTACTGCCAGTCCCCATGCCAGCAGGCTGCGCGACTCGGCACTCCCCGGTCGCGTATGCGTCACCATCTGCTGGAACAGGTCGCGGCTGACGCTCTCGAAGCGCCACGCCAGCCCTTCCAGCGGTGCACTCGCCGCCAGTGCCACCAATTCGCGCAACCGGCGCAACTGCCGCGCGCGCTGCCAGCCGGTACCGGTCACCGCCGGCACGAACACGAACGCAATGCCCGACAAGGCAAGGCCGGCGACCTGCGCGATCGCATCGTTGAAGAAGTGCGTCGGGTCGTACACCATCGGATTCTTCAGCGCGAGGATGTAGACGAAACCGAGCGTATAGCCTGCACCCACGCCGGACAGCGTGTCGCGCGTGCTGAGGTACGGCCCGATCAGCAGGAACGCGGCGCTGACGGCGATCAGGCTGAGGAAACCATCGCTGCCCGGCATCAGCCAGAACACCACCAGGAACGCGCCCAGCATGCCGGCCGCATAACCGTACAAGGTGTGCGTGGCCGCGCTGACCGGATTCGGCGAGGCCGCCAGCAGGCCGCTGAAGATCGTCGCCAGCAACATCGCACTGGCGCCGAAGGCCCAGCCACTGGCCAGCCAGAAGGTGCTGAGCGTCACCATGGTGAAGAAGGTGCGCAGCACCGCGATCGCCGCTCCGAGGTTGTCGTTGCCGCGGCGGAAGTGCACCTTCTCCACGCTGCCACGCGTCTGTTTGCCGCGCAGCGAACCTTCCAGCGCCGCGAAGTCGCGCAACTCGGCCGCGAAGCGCTGCAGCAAGGCCGCGCCGGTATCGAATTCCAGCTGCGCCGTTGGCGTGTCCAAGGACACTCGCAAGGCCGCGGCCTGCGCCGGCAACTGCGTCATGCACGCCGTCAGACGCTCGGCGAGGATGGTCGTCTCGTGGCGCCGCGCCGGCTCGGGCGACAACGCCACACCGATCGGCCGATACAGCATGATCAAGGCATCGGCGACTGATTGGCTGCCGCTGCGCTGCAAGCGGTTGATCAGGTGGTGCAGCGACTGGAAGCTGGTGGCCGCCGACATGTAGCGCTGGTTGAGCAATCGCATGCGGGTGCTGCGTGCATGCACCTCCGGATCCTCGAAGATCACCGAGGCGCGCATGTCTTCCAGTTGCACTGCGGCGCGCACGAAGGCGAGATGTGCTTGTTCCATCTGCGCACGCGGGATGCTGCCGCCGGTGCTGTCGCGCACGAAGTCGATGAACTGCGCGAACTGCCTGCGTGCGTTCTGTCGCAGCAGCAGGCGCAGCCGTTCAGGCCAT
>DAHUXL010000034.1 GCA_027307195.1 Rhodanobacter sp.
CCCTGCTGCACCAGCAGGTTGTGGAACATCTGCTCGCGAAAGTAGTTCGACCACGACAGCGTGACGTTCTGCAGGTAACCGGCGCCGTGCACGAAGATTACCGCCGGTTTCGATGCACTGCTCTCGTTGGCCGGGCCGTAGTATTTCGCGTAGATGCTGCCGGCGCCGTGGCTGGACTTCACCTCGACGATCTTCGGCGCGATCCAGTCGCGCGCGGTGAATGCGCTTTTCATGGTGCTGGTCAGTTCGCGCGGCGTGCCGCCGGCGGACGGCTGGACGGCCAATTGCGGCAACACGTACGGCGCGGAGTGCAGCACGGCGAGCTGCGTTCCATCGGGCGACAGCTTGAAGTCGTCCATGCCCTGGTAGTTGGTGATGCGGCTCAGCGCGCCGCCATCGACCGGCAACCGGTAGACGTCGTAGCTGTACGGCGCGACCTGGTTGGTACGCACGTAGAACCACTTGCCGTCGTCGCTGAGCAGTGGGTGGCTGACCTCGAACTTGCCGGAGGTCAGCGCCTTCGCCTTGCCATCCAGTGCCTTGGTATAGAGCTGCGAATAGCCGGTTTCCTCGCTCATGTACCACAGCGTGCGGTTGTCCTTGAGCCAGCCGAAATCGTTGAAGTTCCAGTTGATCCACGCGTTATCGGTGAGCCGGTGCTGGTTGACCAGGGCGTGACGGCTGAAATCGACGCTGGCGATCCAGCGATCCTTGTTGTCGATCGCGCGCAGCTGGATGGCCAGATGACTGCCATCGTCGCTCCACACGATGCCGCCGCCACCGCCGTCATCGGAGCTGGCGATGATGCGCACCGCGCGCTGTTCGGGCGCCTTGAGTGCCTTCGCCTCGTCCTGCTTGCCGGCTTTCTGCAGCGCCGCGACGGCGCGCGCGCGCAGGTCCTTCAGCGGATCGTCCTTGATGCCGGGCAGCGCGTCGGTCGCCAGCGGGTAAGTGGTGTGGCTGACCAGGTCGAGCAGCAGCAGCGACTGCGGCGCCGGATCCTTGCGGCCGACATACACGCGTGCCTTTTCCTGCTCCGGGTAGCCGGAGTCGGTGACGTAGTGGGTGAGCTCGGGCGCCTTGCCCGGCGCATCGTCCTTCGAGGTGGTGACCAGCAAGAGCCAACGGCCGTCCGGCGACAGCTCGGTATCGACCGGCGCAAGCTTGTCGCCGAGCCAGAACGGCTGCGGTGCGCGACCGGGATCGGCCGCATCCAGTGCCTTGTCCTGATCGCGCTGCGCCTGCTTGTCGGCCTTGAGCTGGCGCAGCGTCTTGAACAGTTCCAGTTGCCTTGCGCCCAACGCGTCCGGCTGCTTCGCCTGCGAATCGTCGGCGAACTTCAGCACGGCCGCCGGCGCGGCGACGCCGGCGTCGAGGTCGTAGCTGTACCAGTCATTGCCGTCGCGGTATTGCAGCGCTCGACCGTCGGCGGAGAACTGCGGCGCGGATTCCGCCTGCGGCGAGCGCGTGACCTGCACACGGCGGCCGCTGGCCAGATCAACCACGAACACGTCGCCATGCAGGATGAATGCCGCGTGCCGATGCGTGCGATCGAATACGGCCGGACCGTCGGCCTGCGCCATCGCCGCCGGGTCGAGCTTGGCACTCTGCCCGCTGACCGGATCGAGTTTGTACAGATCGCGTACCTTGCTGCCATCGCGCTTCAGCGAGTAGTACAGGCTGCGTCCGTCCACACTCCAGTACGGCTGCTCCACCGCCTGCCCGATCCAGTCCGGATTGGCCATGACGGTTTCCAGGTCGAGCGGACCCGGCGCGGTAGGGGTGGCAGACAGCGCGGGCGCGACAGACAAGGCGATCAGACCCGCAAGCAACAGTTGGCGCATGGCGATGTTTCCGAGGTAAAGGATCAGCATAACCGAGCGTGGCAGCGCCGCGTGGCAGGCCGTGCCACAAGTCAGGGCATACTGGCAAAGTGGGCCTTGGCAGTGCACACGGCAAAGCCCAATGACAAGCAGCTCGCGCCTGCGGCATGATGCCTAGTCGCGCATCTTGCGCCGACATCACAGGGGAAGATCAACGATGAAAAGCATGCGCTGGTTGCTCATGTTGTTGCTGGCATGGACGTTGCCGGCGTGGGCTGACGACGCGCGTCAACAGACTTTTGTAGTTGGCGCGGATGTGAATGCGCAGGGTGAAGTGACGCAGACGCAAGTCGATGCCGACGTCGCCAAACCGATTGCTGCGGTTCTTGATCTTGCGCTCAAGCATTGGAGCTTTGTACCGGCGCAGCGAGACGGAAAGTCGCTGTCTGTGCACACCTTCATCGAGGTGAAGTTCGAAGCGATAGCCGATGCTGCCGGCAAATACACGCTGACCATCAGATACGTCAGTCAGGGACCAAAGTGGAACAAGAAATTCATTCCACGTTACCCTCCTGACGCAATACGTGAGCGCGCGCAAGGTAGTGTCGCGATCATCGGCGAACTGCAGGCTGATGGAAAATTGACCATCACCGATTCGCAAACGTCTGTTGGGGGCCGCGCGGGCAAGCTTCTTGTCCAAGCCGCCAAAGACAGCCTTTTGCTGGATACCTACACCCCCGAGCAGGTGGACGGCATGCCGGTGCCTGCATGGCTGCGCGTGATTATAAATTTCAATCTGAATCGAGTGGGCGCTGCTTTTCCCGAAAAAAGCAGAAGGAGCTTTACTCGCAAAGGCTATTGCGGCACCGCCAAGCAAGGTTCCGGCGACAAAGATCTATTCGGAAAAATGAGCGAAGCGGATCGGAGTTTCATGGAAAAGACGGGCTTCGACGTAGGTGCAGAGGCGGATCGAAGCTGGCACTCGGGACTTTCCAGCGTGCTGCAGCCACGCGTCATCAACACGGTGACCATGCATCTCTGAAATCAACCCGCATGTTGCTTTTGCGGCATGATGACCGCTCTCCCGACACGACAGCATCGCTACCTGGCGGGGGAAATTACTATGAAAAATGCCATGCTCAGTGCAGTCATGCTTCTGCTGTTCTGTTCCTTGACGGTGCAGGCCGCCGAGAAGCGCGAACAGACTTACAGAATCGGTGCCGATGTGGATGCCCAGGGGCATATCACGGCCATCCAGGTCGATCCAGATGTACCCACTTCGATCGCCGCCATGCTCGCTTCCGCGGTAAAGCAGTGGCAATTCATCCCAGCCAAACTCAACGGTCGATCGGTGCCGGCGCATGCGTTCATCCTTGCCAGATTGCAGGCATTGCCGAATGCGAGCGGGTAATACGACATGCGCATCAGCTTCATAAGCAACGAACCCCGCCTCGATAATCGGATACCGCCACAATATCCTTGAGACGCACTCCTCAGACGCCAAGCGGCCTTCATCGTCCTCGAAATCACCGTGCAACCGGATGGTCAATTGACTGACATGAAGGTGAGCAACAGGTTTGTGGACTGGCCAGTGCCGCCATCATTCAAGGATGCTGCGCTAACTACTGCCAAACACTGGCATGCCATCCCGGGACAGGTCGATGGCCAGCCGGTGGCCACGCACCTGCGCATGCCGATTGTCTTCACAATTGCTGGTCAGACGTACACTTCGCAACAAATCCGAATCCTGCGCGAAGATTCGCGCGAGGATGCCGCGCCGGCGGACGCAGAAACCACCCCGTCCACCATCCCGCTGCCATCGGAGCAGGAGGTGGCAGTGGACAGCCCACTACAACCGAGCGCAGTCGCGACTATTATTAGCGCCTGCTGAGTTCACCGAGTACCACATGCCCCTCCCCGCCCTCGAACACGAAACCGCCACAAACCCCCGTTACAGCATCATCTGGCTGCACGGCCTGGGCGCCGACGGCAATGATTTCGCGCCGATCGTGCCTGCGCTGGTCGATCCGGCATGGCCGCCGCTGCGCTTCGTGTTTCCGCATGCGCCGGTGCGGCCGGTGACGATCAACAACGGGCTGTCGATGCGTGCGTGGTATGACATCGCCGCGTTCGATCTCAATGCGCGGCAGGACGTGGCCGGCATGCGCGCGTCGATCGGCGAGGTGGAAACCCTGATCGCCCGCGAGCGCAGCCGTGGCGTGCCGAGCGAACATATCGTGCTGGCCGGATTCTCGCAGGGCGGCGCGATCGCGTTGGCCGCCGGCCTGCGTCATCCGGAAAAACTGGCCGGCATCATCGCGCTGTCGACCTACCTGCCGTTGCACGCGGCGCTCGCCGAGGAACGCAGCATGGCGAACGCGGCCACGCCGATCTTCTGGGGCCACGGCACGCTCGATCCCGTAGTGATCCTGCAGCGAGGCACCGACTCGCGCGACCTGCTGCAGGCGCAGGGTTACACGGTGGATTGGCATACCTACCTGATGGCCCATGCGGTCTGCCCCGAAGAGATCGGCGACCTGCGCCACTGGCTCGGCCAGCGACTGGCGTAAGCCGCACTCGTGTGCGGCATACTTGCCCGCATGCGCGAACTGACGCCCCACCGCGGCCCGCGCGGCCGCATCGAACATAGCCCGCTGCCGGACTTCTGCCGGCTGCCGGCGCTGTTCGCACTGTTCATTGTTGGCGCGCTGACGGTCACCGTGATGTGGCTGGCGCGCGACAACCAGCGCGACTGGCCGGCCTACAGCGTCAGCATGCTGTTCGCCACCTGGCTGGCGCTGGTGATCGCGGTGGTGCTGTGCAAGTTGCGCGCGCACCTGCAACGCCTGCCCGGCCACATGCCGTATGTCGGCGTGTGGCTGCTGATCGTGCTGATCGTGCTGGTCGCCAGCGTGGTGGCGCGCTGGCTCGACGGCTCGCTGCAGATGCAGCTGATCGGCAGCAGCATGAGCGTGTTCGTGCGCGACAACGTACTGATCGCCGCCCTTCTCGGCGCCGCGATGCTGCGCTACTTCTACGTATTGGCGCAGTGGCAGGCGCGCCTCGCCGCAGTGACGCGGGCACAGGTCGAGGCGCTGCAGGCGCGCATCCGCCCGCACTTCCTGTTCAACAGCATGAATACCGTGGCTGCGCTGATACGGGTCGATCCGGATGCGGCCGAACGCACGGTGGAGGATCTGTCCGAACTGTTCCGCGCCGCACTGGGCCAGCACGATACCGACGACGGTACGCTGGGCGAGGAGCTGGCGCTGATCGAGCGCTACCTTGCGATCGAACAGCTGCGCCTCGGCGCCCGCCTGCACGTGCAGCGCGAACTGGATGACCTGCCCGCCGAGTTTCCGCTGCCGCGCCTGCTGCTGCAGCCGCTGGTGGAGAACGCGGTACGCCACGGCATCCAGCCGCTGCGCGAGGGAGGCTCCGTGCTCCTGCGCGGACAACGCGACGGCAACGGTATCCGCATCGAGATCAGCAACCCGCTGCCTGGCACACCACCCGCACCCGGCAACGGTCACGGCCTCGACAGCGTGCGTCGACGCATCGCCTATCGCTACGGACCGCACGCGAGAGTGCAGGCCGGGCCGCAGGGCGATCGCTTCGTCGTGTTGTTGCAATTGCCGGGAGCCTCCGCGTGATGCGCGTGCTGATCGTCGACGACGAACCGCTGGCACGCGCACGACTGGCCGCGCTGCTCGGCGAGTGCGAAGGGGTGGAAATCGTCGGCAGCGTCAGCGACGGCGAGGCCGCTCTCGGCTCACTCGGCGAACTGCAACCGGACGTGCTGCTGCTCGACATCAACATGCCCGGCCTAAGCGGCACCGCGGTGGCACAACGGCTGGCTGGCCGCCCGCGGCCGCAGGTGATTTTCTGCACTGCCTACGAAGCGCACGCGCTGAAGGCATTCGAGCTGGGGGCCGTCGACTACCTGCTGAAACCGGTACGACTCGAACGCCTGCGTGATGCCCTGCAGCGCGCGCAACGCCGTCTCGCCGATGCACCGCGTGAACCGACCGCGTACCTGCACGGCCGCCTGCGCGGCGAACAGGTACGCATCGCGCTCGCCGAAGTGATCTGCCTGCTCGCCGAAGAGAAATACGTCGTCGTGCAACACCGCCGCGGCGAACTGCTGATCGAGGAATCCCTGCGCCAGCTGGAAGAAACCTACCCCGACCAGCTGATCCGCCTGCACCGCAACTGCCTCGTCCCGCCACCCCGCCTGCTCGGCGTGAAAACCCTCGCCGACGGCCGCGTGCTGGCGCGCCTCGATGGCACCGAACTCAGCCCGGAAATCAGCCGCCGCAATCTGCCGGCGGTGAGGAAGCTGCTGCGGCTTGGCTGAACGCGTGTAATCGCCACACCAGTGAACAGCTCAAAACGGCGGTGTTTATTACCCCGGATTGTGGGTAATAAGACTTAGCGCCTCGATTCACGTGATATGCAACAAGGTCATATGGCAATGGCGACATACCCCATCACCAGCCAAAGCATTGACCCGACGCGGGTTTCAATCGCTTGACGGCACGCCTTCGAATCCTGAACATCCGTTGCATATGCCCCGATGTGGGGTCTAATAAGCGTTAGGT
>DAHUXL010000047.1 GCA_027307195.1 Rhodanobacter sp.
GTTGCGTTTCGCCAAAGCAGAATTTTCCGATTCGCAAATGAAGAGTGCGACGGACAATGCCGTCGCACTCCAGTGACAGACACTCGGGTGAGTGCGTCAGAACGATCAGGCGGCAGCGTCCTTCAACTTCTTCAGCGGACGGACCTTGACCTTGACCGAGGCCGGTTTGGCAGCGAACCACTGCTCTTCCTTGGTGAACGGGTTGATGCCTTTGCGCTTCGGCTTGGCCGGCACGCTGACAGCGGAAATCTTCAGCAGCCCGGGCAGCATGAAAGTACCAGCGCCCTTCTTGTGTACGGACCCGGCGACAGCGCCTTCCAGCGCGGCCAGTACAGCGCGCACGTCCTTCGCCAGCACGCCACTCGCCTCGACGATATGCGCCACCAGACCGGACTTGCTCAAGGCTTCCTTGATCGGCTTGGGAGCGGCAGGTGCCGCCTTCGCCTTGGATACCGTTTTGCTCTTGACTGCTGCCTTCTGCGTCTTTGCCATGGATTTCCCCGTCATCGATGAATGATTAAATGTTTGCATTGCCTCGCGGCAGGTTGAATGTAGGGGAATTTGGCGCTGTAGCCAACGGGTTTCAGCAGCAATAAGTGTTTCCTGATCGTCAAATCAAGCGCGCAGGATCAAACGATGCTGTTTGCCATGCGACGATGGCCATGCTTCGACGGTCATTCATGCGGATATGGAGCGCCCATGTGGCGAGCCGAACGCATGCCAACGCACGAATGAAGTCCGCGTCAGGTTCAAGGACACAGGCCACAAAAACCCGCCAGCGGCGGGTGACATTTGCAACAAAAAAACCCGCCTGAAGCGGGTTTTTCGGGGCTGGATCGCAGCCTGTTGCGCAATGGAGGCCTAGGTCGGAATCGAACCGGCGTACGCGGCTTTGCAGGCCGCTGCATGACCACTCTGCCACCAGGCCATTGCTTGCTTGGCGCACCGCGATCGTGATGACCGTGGCTTGCCTCTAAAAAAACAAAACCCCGGTGAGCCGAGGCTTTGCACAAAACTGGAGCGGGAAACGAGACTCGAACTCGCGACCCCGACCTTGGCAAGGTCGTGCTCTACCAACTGAGCTATTCCCGCATCGGAGCCGCGAATCATAGCAGAACGAAGTCGTTTGTGAATAGCTGCGACGCCACGATCCGCACGTTTTTCTGCTGACTACCCTGACAGCTGGCGCACCGCTCAAACGACAAAGCCCCGAGCAAGTCGGGGCTTTGCATAAAACTGGAGCGGGAAACGAGACTCGAACTCGCGACCCCGACCTTGGCAAGGTCGTGCTCTACCAACTGAGCTATTCCCGCATTGGAGCCGCGCATTCTAATACGTGAATGCAGATCGTCAAGCCCGTATCGATCAGATGGAGATCGTGGCAATCATGCACCGTCTTTTCCGCTGGATGGCTGCGACGGCGTATCACCGCGCAGGATCGGCCATGCCGCACGCAGGTAGTACAGGCCCGACCAGATCGTGAGCACGCCGGCAATCACCAGCAAGGCCTCGCCGATGTGGTACAGGCGCAGCGCCGTAGCCTCCTTCTCGTGCTGCACGATCAGCACCACCAGCGCGACCATCTGCATCACGGTCTTGAGCTTGCCCACGAAGGCGACCTTGACCGCGGCGCGCATGCCGATTTCGGCCATCCATTCGCGCAACGCCGACACGCTGATCTCGCGCCCGACGATCACCGCCGCAGTCACTGCCATCACCACGCCGGACCAGCCGTTGCTGTGATGGGATTCGACCAGCAGGAACAGCGTCACCGCCACCATCAACTTGTCGGCGACCGGATCGAGAAACGCGCCGAACGCCGAGGTGAGATTCATCCGCCGCGCTAGGTAACCGTCCAGCCAGTCGGTGAACGCCGCCAGCACAAACACGATCGCGGCAGTGATGTTGTGGCCTGGAAATGGCAGATAAAACACCGCCACCATGACCGGCAGCAGCGCGACGCGAAACAGGGTCAGCCAGGTCGGCAGGTTGATGCGCATGGTTTGTTCCAGTGATTTGTCGCAGTTTCGCACGTCATCGCCTTGCTGCCGAGTAAAGACGAGCGCCAATGCTCAGCCGTGCAGGCTGGCGTAAATGCGTTCAGCCAGGCCACGATCGATGCCCTTGACCTGCATCAGCTCCTCGATGCCGGCGCTCTCCACGCCCTGCATGCCGCCAAATGCCTTGAGCAATGCCGAACGCCGACGCGCGCCGATACCGGGAACATCTTCCAGCACGCTGCGTTCACGCGCCTTCTCGCGCCGCTTGCGATGGCCGCTGATCGCGAAACGATGTGCCTCGTCGCGCACAGCAGCTACCAGATGCAAGGCGGGGGACGATGAGCCTGGATGCAGCTCGCGCCCGGGATTTCCTGATTCCAGCCGGGCAAGCACAAGCGTTTCCTCGCCCGCTCGCCGCCCGGGTCCCTTCGCCACGCCAACCACCTCGATGCCGCTGACGCCGAGTTCCTTCAGCACATCCAGCGCCTGCGCCACCTGCCCGCTGCCGCCGTCGATCAGCAGGATGTCCGGGCGCGCGCCCTCGCCTTCGGCGACCTTGCGGAAACGCCGGGTCAGCGCCTGGTGCATCGCGGCGTAATCGTCACCGGGCGTGATGCCGGTGATGTTGAAGCGTCGGTAGTGCGATCTCTCCGGGCCTTCCGGCCCGAACACCACGCACGATGCAACGGTCAGCTCGCCCATGGTGTGGCTGATGTCGAAACATTCGATCCGACGTGGCAGCGCCGTCAGCCCCAGCACTTTCTGCAGATCATCGAAACGCGTGCCCAGGGTCTGCCGACTGGCCAGACGGGCGGTCAGCGAAGCCTGCGCATTGCGCTCGGCCATCTGCAAAAATTGCGCGCGATCGCCGCGCACGCTGGATTTCAGTTCCACCGCACGACCGGCATGCTGGGTCAGCAGCTCGGCCAGGATCTGCTGGTCGGCCAGGGTTTCGCCGAGAATCAGTTCGCGCGGTACCGGCCGGTCCAGGTAGTACTGCGCGATGAACTGGGTCAGCACGTCGGCGGGCTCCGCGTCCAGCGGCAGGCGCGGGAAGAAGTCGCGCGTGCCGAGGCTGATGCCGTTGCGGAAGAACAGCACGCTGATACAGGCCATGCCCGCTTCGATGCGGCAGGCGATCACATCCATGTCGGCGCTGGCACCGTGCACGTGATGCTGTGCCTGCAACTGGCGCAGGGCGGCGACCTGATCGCGCAATTTGGCCGCGCGTTCGAACTGCAACGCCTTGCTGGCCTGCTCCATCGCCTCGGCCAGTTCATCGATCACGGCATTGCTGCGCCCTTCGAGAAACATCTCGGCGTGACGCACATCGCTGCGGTAATCGTCGACGCTGATCAAGCCCACGCACGGCGCGCTGCAGCGACCGATCTGGTACTGCAGGCAAGGCCGCGAACGGTTGCGGAAATAGCTGTCCTCGCACTGACGCACCTTGAACAGCTTCTGCATCAGGCTGAGGCTTTCGCGTACCGCGTACGTGCTTGGATACGGCCCGAAGTAGCGTCCCGGCAGGTTACGCGCGCCGCGGTGAAACGCCAGCCGCGGATAGTCCTCGCCTCCGGACAGGTAGATGTACGGGTAGCTTTTGTCGTCGCGCAACAGGATGTTGTAGCGCGGCTTGAGCGACTTGATCAGCTGCGATTCCAGCAGCAGCGCCTCGCCCTCGGTGCGCGTCACGGTGACCTCGACGCGGGCGATCTGCGCGACCATCGCGGCGATGCGCGGTTCCATCCGTGGTTTCAGGAAATAGCTGCCGACGCGCTTCTTGAGATTGCCGGCCTTGCCCACGTACAGCAAATCGCCCGCGGCATCGAAGTGACGATAGACCCCGGGCGAAGACGTGAGCGTGCGGACGAAGGCCTTGCCGTCGAAGGGTGGCGGTTGTGCGGGCTGCATGGAGGGATTCTAAACGGTGCGGATGACGATCCGACCGATGTGGAGGCTCATTGCTGCGTGCGCAACCACTGCTCGGCACGTTCGAGGTCGGCCGGCGTGTCGATGCCGGGCGGAAACGGCTCCGGGGTCAGCCGCACCGCAATCGCATGGCCGTGTTCCAGCACGCGCAGTTGCTCCAGCGATTCGGTCTGCTCCAGCGGCGTGCGCGGCAGGCGGGCATAACGATCCAGAAATCCGGCCCGGTAGGCGTAGATGCCGATATGCCGCAGAAACGGCGAGCCGGACGGCAGCGCCTGCCGATCGACGGCAAACGCATC
>DAHUXL010000049.1 GCA_027307195.1 Rhodanobacter sp.
AACTGCCCGGCAAGCTGGCCGACTGCACCGCTACCGATCTCAGCCGCACCGAATTGTTCCTGGTCGAGGGCGACTCCGCCGGTGGCAGCGCCAAGCAGGCGCGCGACAAGGAGTTCCAGGCGATCCTGCCGCTGCGCGGCAAGATCCTCAACACCTGGGAAGTCGAATCGACTTCGGTGCTGGCGTCGGAAGAAGTACACAACCTCGCCGTGGCAATCGGCTGCGATCCGGGCAAGGACGACCTGACCAGCCTGCGCTACGGCAAGGTCATCATCCTTGCCGACGCCGACTCCGACGGCCTGCACATCGCCACCTTGCTGGCGGCATTGTTCCTGCGGCATTTTCCGAAACTGGTCAGCGAGGGTCACGTGTTCGTGGCGATGCCGCCGCTGTTCCGCGTCGACGTGGGCAAGCAGGTGTTCTACTGCCTCGACGAAAGCGAAAAGCAGGCGATGCTGCAGCGGATCGAGCGCGAGAAGATGAAGGGCGCGGTCAGCACCACCCGCTTCAAGGGCCTGGGCGAGATGAACCCGCCGCAGCTACGCGAATCGACCATCCATCCGGACACGCGCCGACTGGTGCAGCTGACCATCGGCGACGACGACGGCACTGCCAGGCTGATGGACATGTTGCTGGCGAAGAAGCGTGCCGGCGATCGCAAGGCGTGGCTGGAAGAGAAAGGCGATCTGGC
Organism: Rhodanobacter sp.; assembly: GCA_027307195.1. Lineage (GTDB taxonomy): Bacteria > Pseudomonadota > Gammaproteobacteria > Xanthomonadales > Rhodanobacteraceae > Rhodanobacter. Next base: position 692 of record DAHUXL010000049.1, read on the forward strand.
GACGCTGGAAGTGTGATCGTTCTTCCGCATCGTGGGGCTTTGCCGAGCCGACCGCGACGCACTCAACTTTCTCCATCACATACACGGTGTTTGCATCCAGCAACGGCTTTGCGTCGTATCTCCACATGCTTCCAATCCGCGAAGCGGAAAACACTGGAGAACACCCATGAAGATCCACCAGCACATGCGCACTCTCGCCATCGGCCTTTCGCTGGCACTGGGCACCGCGGCCGTGGTGCCGATGGCGATGGCCAGCCAGCCGGGCTCGATGAGCATGCAGAAGACGGTGATGGTCGGCGGTGCCGCCATGTATCCTTCGAAGAACATCGTGCAGAACGCATCGAACTCGAAGGATCACACCACCCTGGTTGCCGCGGTCAAGGCGGCCGGCCTGGTCGATACGTTGTCGGGTCCGGGCCCGTTCACCGTTTTCGCGCCGACCAACGAGGCGTTTGCCGCGCTGCCCGCAGGCACGGTCGACAATCTGCTGAAGCCGGAAAACAAGGCCACCCTCACCAAGATCCTTACCTATCATGTGGTGGCCGGCAAGATGACTTCCGCCGATCTTGAAAAGGCTGTGATGGCCGGCGGCGGCAAGGCAGCGCTGAAGACCGTCGAAGGCGATTCGATCACGGTTGCCAAGAGCGGCAATGCCTGGACCGTTACCGACGACAAGGGCAACGTGGCCAGCATCACGATTGCCGACGTGATGCAGTCCAATGGCGTGATCTTCGTGATCGACAAGGTGCTGATGCCGTGATTCGCTCGCAAGCCTGAGTATCGACAGCCGCCCTCGTCGGGCGGCTGTTTTTGTGGCGAGGTCGGCGTTATGGTGTCCACTGGTTTTTCGTGAGCAACTCGCATGGCCTTGCTACCACCGCTCGATCTCCAGCGCTGGATCGACGAACACCGCCATCTGCTTAAGCCACCGGTCGGCAACAAGTGCATCGTCGACGGCGACTTCATCATCATGATCGTGGGCGGCCCCAACGCACGCACCGACTATCACCACGATGAAGGCCCGGAGTTCTTCTACCAACTCGAAGGCGAGATGGTGCTGAAGGTGCAGGACGACGGGCAGGCTCGCGACATCCCGATACGGGCGGGCGAGATGTTCTACCTGCCGCCGCGAGTGCCGCATTCGCCGCAACGCATGCCGGCGTCGATCGGTCTGGTCATCGAACGCCGTCGCATCAGTGGCGAGAAAGATGGCCTGCTGTGGTTCTGCGAGCGCTGCAACCACAAACTGTTCGAAGAATATTTCGTGCTCGACAGCATCGAACACGATTTCCCGCCGGTGTTCGACCGCTTCTATGGCTCGCGCGAGGCGCGTACCTGCAGTGCCTGCGGCCACCTGAATCCGGCGCCGGCGAAATACGGTTAGACACTGAGGCCACTGCGCACCAACCACTTGTGCGCCATCCGTCGCAGCGAGGAATCGAGGCTGCTGTCGGCCGCCACGTAGGCTACCGACCGCCACGCCAGTGCCCGTGACTCCTCGTTGATCACGAAACGATCGTCCGCACCGGCACGCGCGACGTAACGCACGTCGTAGTGCCAATGCTCCGCTTCATCTCCGCGCGCCGGAATGCGATGCCGATCGATATCGAAGATGTCGCCCTCGACACGAAGATCGACCACGCCGGTTTCCTCCTGCGCCTCGCGCAACGCCACCCGCGCCAGATCGGCATCGCCATCGGCGTGACCGCCCGGCTGCAACCACCTGTCCAGCTTGCGGTGATGCATCAGCAGCACCCGCGCGCCATCCGCACTGACCAGCCACGCCGAGCCAGTGAAATGTCCTGGCGAGTGTGTGCGTTCGAACGTCGCCGGATGGGAGTTCAGGAAATCCGTGAACATCGAGACTGCATCAGCCTCTTCCAGATGGCGGGACATATAGTCCCGAAGACCGACCGATATTCGCGAAACTTCTGATTGCATGACTTGTGGCATGGTGCAGTTGGAAATGCGCATCATAGCTGCGTCGCAGCTTGTTCCCCTTCCCCCGCTCCGTTATGGTTGCGCGTCACGTCGGCTCGTCGCGTCATACTCGTCGCGGTCTCGGACGAGCGTGGTATTTGTTTTTACGGGGAGTCACCAAATGCTTTTCAAGCGCGTCAAGTCGCTCGACCAGATTCTCGCTACTGCCGAAAAGAAAGGCCTCACACGGCAGCTTGGCCCTTTCCAGCTCACCATGCTCGGCATCGGCGCCATCGTCGGCACCGGTATTTTCGTGCTGACCGCCGAAGCAGGCCAGAAGGCAGGCCCCGGCATGATGATCGCCTTCGTGATCGCGGCCGTAGTCTGCGCACTCGCCGCGCTGGCCTATGCCGAGCTGGCCTCGATGATACCGGTGGCCGGATCGGCCTATACGTATACCTACGGCGTGCTCGGCGAAGGCATTGCCTGGATAGTCGGCTGGGCACTGGTGCTGGAGTACACCATCGCCGCCAGTACGGTGTGCGCCGGCTGGGCGGGCTACGTCAACGGCTTGCTGACACATGCAGGATTCGGCTTGCCGCACTTCCTGCAAGTAGGCCCGATGGACGGCGGCAGCTTCAACCTGCTCGCCTGCCTGATCGGACTGGCGATTACCCTTCTGCTGGTGTTGGGTACCTCGAAATCGGCCAAGGTCAACACCGTACTGGTGCTGGTCAAGATTACCGCCCTCATCGTCTTCATCTTCGTCGCACTGCCGGCGGTGAAGGATCAGAACTTCACACCTTTCGTACCCAACGGCTGGGGCAGCCCGATGGGCGGCATCGGCGTACTGGGTGCAGCAGCTTCCATCGTGTTCGCCTACATAGGCTTCGACGCGATCTCCACAGCCGCCGAGGAAACCAAGAACCCGAACCGCAACATCCCGATCGCCCTGATCGGCTCGCTGAGCGTATGCACCATCTTCTACCTGCTGGTGAGCTACGCCGCTGTGGGCTCGGTGGGCGCACAACCCATGCTTGGCCAGAACGGCTTGGCCCTTGAGCCAGGCACACCGGCGTTCGCCGCTGCCTGCGATGCCTCGCAGGCACTCGTTTGCAGCAAGGAGGCGCTGGCCCATGTGGTACGCCTGCTCAACCACAACAGCCTTGCCTCCTTCATCGCCTTCGCCGCCGGCATCGCGTTACCGTCGGTGATCCTGACGATGACCTACGGCCAGACCCGCATCTTCTTCACCATGTCGCGCGATGGTCTGCTCCCCAGCAAGCTGGCCAAGATCCATCCGCGTTTCCACACGCCGCATGTCATCACCCTGATCACCGGCACCTTTGTCGCATTGTTCGGCGCGCTGTTCCCGGTGGGCATCCTCGCCGACATCACCAATTCGGGCACGCTGTTCGCATTCATCATGGTTGCGATAGGTGTCTTGATCCTGCGTCGTACCCAGCCCGATCGCCCGCGTCCGTTCCGTACCCCGCTGCCGTGGCTGGTCTGTCCGCTGGCGGTGGTCGGCTGCCTGCTGCTGTTCCTCAACCTGTCGAAGGAAGCCAAGATCACCTTCTTCGTATGGGGCGCGATCGGCCTGGTGGTGTACTACCTTTACGGTTACCGCAAGAGCCATCTGGCCAATGGCACTGAGCCGAGCTGAAACGATTATTTTTTGCCTGACCCATCAGCCGGCACGGTAATACCGTGCCGGTGTCATATCCGGAATACCCATGCTCAAGCAGTTGCTCGCGCGCAAAACCGATTTCAGGAACGACGACAGCGCCCACGGTCCGGCGCTACGCCGCACGCTTGGACCATGGGGAATTACAGCGCTCGGCATCGGCGCCGTTATCGGTACCGGCATCTTCGTGGTGACCGGGACCGCGGCCGCGGAACATGCCGGCCCGGCAGTGTTGCTGTCATTCATCATCGCCGCGATATGCAGCGGGTTCAGCGCGGTGTGTTACGCCGAGTTCGCCACGTTGATTCCGATCTCCGGCAGTTCGTACTCCTACGCCTATGCCTCGCTGGGCGAACTTGCAGCCTGGTTCATTGGCTGGAACATGGTGGCCGAGTACGGCATCTCGGCCTCGGCGGTGGCTGCCAGCTGGACAGGCTATTTCACCAGCCTGCTCGACCACATGGGCTTGCATCTGCCCATCGCGCTGACCGAAGCGCCGCTGGCCTTCACCGATGGCCACCTCGTCGCCACCGGCCATCTTTTCAATCTGCCGGCGGTAGCCATCGTGCTGGCGCTGACCTGGCTGTGCTACATCGGCATCCGCGAATCGTCGGGCCTCAACGCGTTGATGGTGCTGGTCAAGGTTGGCCTGATCGTGATCGTGGTGGTTGCCGGCTATCGTTATGTGAATCCGGCGAACTGGCACCCGTTCATCCCCGAGGCGCAGGGCGACGGCAAGTACGGCTGGTCCGGCATCATGCGCGGCGCAGCCATGGTCTTCTTTGCCTACATCGGCTTCGAGGCGACATCGACGGCGGCGCAGGAGTGCAAGAACCCGCAACGGGACCTGCCTTTCGGCATCATTGTCTCGCTGGTCATCTGCACCGTGCTTTATCTGGCCATGGCCGCAGTGCTGACGGGTCTGGTGCCGTATACGGTGCTGGATACGTCCGAGCCGGTGGTTACCGCCGTGGCAGCACACCCCGAGCTGAACTGGCTGCGCCTTGTCGTGGAAATCGGCGCGATGATCGGGCTGTCCTCGGTAATCCTCGTGATGATCATCGCGCAACCGCGCATCTTCATGATCATGGCCCGCGACGGCATGCTGCCGCGGGTTTTCGCCAAGGTGCATCCGCACTACCGCACTCCTCACATCAACACGCTCATCACCGGCGCGATGATCGCCTTGCTTGCCGCGATATTTCCGCTCGACCTGCTGGCCAATCTGACCTCGATGGGGACGCTGATCGCTTTCTCCGCGGTCTGTGCCGGCGTGCTGATCCTGCGCCACACGATGCCGGACCTGCCCAGGACCTTCCGTGTGCCTTGGGTATGGTTTACCTGCCTTGCTGGCGTGGTCAGCTGCTTCGCCCTGTTGCTCAGTCTGGACTGGTTCAACTGGGCCATTCTGGGAATCTGGACGATGCTCGGATTCGTGATCTACTTTTTCTATGGTCGCCGGCACAGCCACCTTCGACAGTCCCTGGCACCCGTCGCGAATCACAAATAGCTGAATTTCGGCAAATTTCGTCGAAATTTGACTAAAGATGCTTAATTTCCGGCTTTCGCTTCAATTTGTGCCACGTTGCCTGATACGCAAGTTTTCTCGATAAATATTATCCAACTTATTGTTTTCAATGAATTTAACGGTAATTTTTCAAGAGAAATCCATCGACTGCCCTCCCATTCGCCGATCGCGGGAGTATCATCCTCAGTCCGCGGGTTGATCACTTGGCAGTGGGCCCCGGATCGTGGCCCGGCGTGTCAGGTGGGTAAGCTCCTCAGCCTGTCGCGCCGGGCCGCACTTTTCTCGCAGCGCCCCTGCCCGCGCTCCCCATCTCCTTTCTTCAACGCAGATTTGCCACGCAGCATCTGGCGCATTGAGCGTGCATCAAAGCAAAAGGCCGGCGATGAGCCGGCCTTTCTGATGAGCAACGTGCACGGAATCGTGATGCGATCAGGCCTTCTTCGGCGTGTGCGATACGCACCAGCCTTTTGCATTCACGGACTTGCCCGGGAACAGCTGGCACGGACCGCGGCCGGTGGCGCCACCGCTATAGAACTGGCAGTTGGAGCAGTCGGCGCCAGCCTTGTGTTTCGCGTCGGCCGTCTTGCTGGCATCTTCCACGTAACCCAGAGCCTTGGCCGTCGGGTCCGCCTCGGTCACCGGCGGCAGATCGGCCGCACGCGCGAAACGCGGCAAACCACCAATGACGACCGCAGCCACCGTAGTGCCAGCAGCCACTTTGAGGAATCGGCGACGCGATTCGGTATCTTGTTCGTTCGACATGGGCAAGCCTCCGTCGGTATCTATCCGGCGCACCCTGCGCCGGATTCGGGTTGATGGTACGCCTGTTGAATGCGCTTTTTCCTGACTTGCGAGAATGGCTCTCATTCCAGCCAGGTGCCCGTCTGGCACATGGTATAGTTGATCCTCATTTGGACGTCCAAACCATGAGTCAAACGCTGCCCGCCACGATCCCCGCCAACCTGTTCGAGGCATGCGCCGACAGCATCGCGGAGACCGCGCGCGAGCTGGACGCACAGGGCTGGACGCCGGCCACCAGCAGCAACTTCTCGATGCGGGTCGATGCGGAGCATGCGGCGATCACCGTCTCCGGACGGCACAAGGGCCGCCTCGGTCGCGACGACATCATGCTGATCGACCTGGATGGCCATGCCGTCGGCACCGAGGCCCGGCCCAGCGCCGAGACGGCGTTGCACACGCAGATCTACCGGCGCTGGCCGGAAATCTGCGCGGTACTGCACACCCACTCGCGCACGCAAAGCGTGGCCTCGCGCCTGTTCGCCGGCGACGGCGTCATCCGCTTGCAGGGCTGGGAATTGCAGAAGGCGATCACCGGCTACCACACGCACGAGAGCACACTGGAAATCCCGGTGTTTCCCAATACCCAGCACATGCCGGAACTGGTCGCCCAGGTCGATGCGTGGCTGGATGCGGGCAAGCCATTGCATGCCTATCTGATCGACGGCCATGGCATCTATACCTGGGGCCGCAACATGGCCGAGACCCGGCGCCACCTGGAAGCACTGGAGTTCCTGCTTTGCTGCGAACTGGATCTGAAAAAACTGAGGGCATCATGAGCCGCCTGCGCATCTTCGACGAATCCCGGCCGCTAACGCCGCTGGCAGAGCATCAAGAACACGCCGCTATTGCCCATGAACTGGGCCGGGTCGGCGTCCGCTTCGAGCAATGGGAGGCCAGTCAGCCGATCGTGCCGGGCGCCAGCCAGGATGAGGTGATCGCCGCCTACCGGAGCGACATCGATCGACTGAAGGAAGAGAAAGGCTATCAGGCGGTCGACGTGATCAGCCTCACGCCTGACCATCCCGAACGCGCTGCACTGCGCCAGAAATTTCTCAGCGAGCACACCCACAGCGAGGACGAAGTGCGCTTCTTCGTCGCCGGTTCCGGCCAGTTCACCCTGCACATCGACAGCAAGGTCTACGACATTCTGTGCGAACAGGGCGACCTGATCGGCGTGCCGGACGGCACCCGCCACTGGTTCGACATGAGCGAATCGCCCTACTTCGTGGCGATCCGGCTGTTCACCAACAAGGAAGGTTGGGTCGCCCAATTCACCGGCGACGACATCGCCCAGCGCTTTCCGCGGATGCAACCGCGCCAGATGGCAACGTCATGATCGAAATCCGCGCCATCGTCACCGACATCGAGGGCACCACCAGCTCGATCAGCTTTGTCCGCGACGTGTTGTTTCCGTATGCGCGCAAGCGGTTGCCGGCCTTCGTCGAAACCCATGGCGACCGGCCCGAAGTGCAGCACTGGCTGCACGAAGCAGCCAAGGAGGCCGGCCTGGTCGAAGCCAGCCGCCAGGACGTCATCGAGCTGCTGCTGCAGTGGATCGATCAGGATCGCAAGTCCACCGCACTGAAAGCGCTGCAGGGCATGATCTGGAAGGACGGCTACGTCGCTGGCGACTATCGCGCCCACCTGTATCCCGAAGTCGCCGCGCGACTGCGCGACTGGCGTGCCGACGGACTGCGCCTGTACGTCTACTCTTCCGGCTCGGTGCCGGCGCAGCAACTGTTTTTCCGTTACAACGAGGGCGGCGACCTGAGCACATTGTTTGCCGGCTACTTCGACACCGAAACCGGCCCCAAGCGCGAGGCCGAATCCTACCGGCGCATCGCAGCGGCGATCGACGAGCAGCCGCGGCACATCCTGTTCCTGTCCGACATCGTGGAAGAACTCGACGCGGCGCAGGCCGCCGGTTTCCACACCGGCTGGCTGATCCGCGAACCACTGGCGTGGCCGGTCGAGCCGCGTCACCACGCCTTTCGCGATTTCGACGCGATCACTCCCTGAACTCCAGGCGCGAATCCCGCCATGCGCACCATTCTGACTGTCCTGCTGGCCTTCGCCGCCGGCGTGTTGCTGATGCCGTTGTTGTCCGGCCATGCCGCGCCGCCGTTGATAGCCAACCAACTCGCGCCCGCCCTCGCCCCTGCCACGGCCTCCACCAGCAGCGCACCGGGTGAAGCATCGTCAACCGAAGCCAATGCCGACAATGGCGATGACTGGCCGAATGCCGGCCCTACCCCGGAACAGGCGCTCTACGCGCAACCGCGAATGATCCGCGACGCGGTGGCGCAGCTGAGTCCTCGCGTGGCCGGCAAGCCGAACCTGTACCTGCTGGCATTTGCTGGCGACGGTGGCGAGGATGTATTCCGCAATGAAGCCGAATACGCCGCGCAACTGTTCGGCAAACGCTTCGGCGCCGCCACCCACAGCCTGGTGCTGGAAAACAATCCAGCCAGCCTCGCCACCCATCCGCTGGCCAGCTGGAGCAATCTGGAAGCCGCGCTCAATGGTCTGGACAAGGTGATGCGGCCGGATCAGGACATCCTGCTGCTCTACGTCACCAGCCACGGCAGCGAGGACCACACCTTGCTGGTCGACATGGACCCGCTGCCGCTGGACCAGATCGGCGCACCGGATCTGGCCGGCATCCTGGCCAAACACCCATTCAAGTGGAAAGTCATCGTCGTCAACGCCTGCTATTCCGGCGGCTTCGTGCCACCGCTGCGCGGACCCGGCACCCTGGTGCTGACCGCCGCCCGCGCCGATCGCAGCTCGTTCGGCTGCGGCAGCGATTCGGACATCACCTATTTCGGCAAGGCCTGGCTGGTCAATGCGCTGAATCGCACGCCGGACTTCATCGACGCGTTCAAGCACGCCAGCGGCGAAATCAGCCAATGGGAGCAGCACGGCAAACTGACCGCATCGGACCCGCAGATCGACATCGGCAGCGGCATCGCGAATCAGCTGGCGCTGTGGCGCAAGGGCTTCACACCGGGCTCCGCCGTGGCATTCAAGCCGGCGGTACCCGCCCCAGCCAGTACGACGGCGATAACGCAGTAGTCTGGAATTTCGTCAGACCAACTTCACTCAGGGCGCGCGCGGTTTGCCCCGTACGCGCTTTCTGGCACTCACGGATCGGGACTCCTCTTTGGCCGCCAGGGCTCCGCCGTCGCGCATCTGTTCCATACACGACAAGGTGTCGACGTACGCCAGGAACTGCTGGAGATAGCCTGGCGAAAGCTCGCGCATGAGGGTGAGCGACCGGTGCACGAGGCTGCCCGAGTTGAGGGGACCGGCATTGGCAGGCACCTGCTCCAGCGACTGCCGCACCTGACTACCCGTGCGGACCTCGGACCAGATTTTTCTGAACTCGTCGAGCGCCGCCAGGCTTGGCAAGGTGACAGGCTGCGGCGCGGCGTCACGCGCGACAAGATCGTCGCCGCGGGCCACCGTGGTGTTGGCGATGTAGTCGATCAGTCCGGCCAGCGCGCCACGAGCGGGTGCGCTTGGCGTTGCTGCGTCAACGGTAGCGTCAACGTTGGATGCCGCGATTTCGAGATCGTCCGCATAGGCCTCGATCAGCTTGGACAGCCTGTCGTCCAGTAGTCGTCGCGCTTCGCCGCCATGACCTGCCGCACGCCGCTCCAGCGCATCGATAAAATGAAATCGCCGGGGATTCAGGCAATCGGCGTTTTGCTCGCGCCACGCGTCGAGTATCGCCCGTGCGCGTGTCCCGCTATCGCTCATGAGGCGTCACGGCTGCCGCTGGCTGCTTCGGGATCGGCGAGATTTCCACGCGCCGGTTCCGCGCCCGTCCCTCGTCATCGGCATTCGAGCTCATCGGCTGCTCGGCACCGAACGCAGCGGCAAATACCGAGGAGGCCGGGAGGCCATCGGCGATCAACTCACGGGTCACGGTCAATGCGCGCTCGGCGGACAGCTCCCAGTTGTCGGCGAATTGCCGATTGCCATCGCGCACTTGGCGGTCATCGGTGAAGCCACTCACCATCAGGATCTCGTCGCGCGACTTGAGGTAATCGGCAAGCGGGGCCGCCAGGCTCTTCAATACCTCGCGCCCTTCGGGCTGAAGCTGATCGGAGTTCAGCGCGAACAACACGCTGCCGCGGATGCCGATGCGTCCATCGACGAGTGTCACCCGGCCAGCGGCCAGCGGAACCGCCAATGCGTGCTCCAGGGTCATGCGGCGCTGTGCCTCGGCCTGTCGCTGTTTGACCGCTTCATCCAGCTTGTTCGAGAGTTGCAGCTGCACGCCGATCACGCCCACCAGGATCAGCACGAACACGCCCAGCAGCACCGACATCAGGTCGCCGAAGGCGGCCCAGATCGGCGCGGTCGATTCCTCGATGCCATCCACTTCGTCGCTCATGCCGCTTCGGCCCCAGCGAGCGCACGTTGGCCGGCGAGCTGTTGCATTTCCTCGATGATCTGTCTCTGCGACAGCATGCTCAGGTCGATCACTTCCCTGGCCTGCGCCACGTAATAAGCCAGCTGCTCGTCACTGCGCGCGAGCGATTTGTCCAGCGCGGCTTCAATACGCTGCAGGTGATCCATCAACAGGCCGTTCGACTCGCCGAACGTCTGTACGGCCACGCCAAATACTTCGCCCAGGCTTGCCACCTCGACAGCGCTGCCGGTGACTTGCGCAGCCACCGCGCCGAGCTTGCCGGTCTCGGCCTCGATATGGTCAGTGAACCGGGTGCCGACACGCTCCAGCAGATCCGCCGACGTGGCCACCAGCGCATCGATGGCCAAGCGTTGCTCGGTGGACGCGTGGTTCACGGCATCGAGCAGGGTATCGAGCGTGGCCATCAGGCGGCTGCGCTCCTCCAGCATGGCGGTATCGCGGACCATGCTGTCGGAAAGTTTCTGGCGCAGCTCGGCGACGACTTCGGCCGCCGCCTTGGGCGCTTCGGACGCGGCTTGCACGAGCCGGGAAATCTCGGCGATCGTGTCGCTCGCGTGCGTCTGGGTCTGTGCCGAGATGTCGTGCGCGGTCTTCGCGAGGATGTCGCAGATCGCCTGCTGTCGGCTTGCGGCGTGCTCGCCCGCCCGCTCCCACTGCTTGCTCAACGCAGCGGTCATCGAACCGAACGAATCTGTCCAGGTCGTCAAGCGTTCCAGGTCTCGCGATTCCAGTACCGCCTGCAAGTCCGCATGCGACTGGTGCACGCTGCGGACCAGCGACGTGGCGTGCTCCTCGAACGTCGCCACAGCCACGGTCAACGCTTGCTGATTGCGGGCCGCCAAATCTTCGTTGACGGCTTCTTGTCGCGACAGCGCGTCGTTCCATGCGCTCGCCGCGCTACCCGCCGTCGCATCGAGGCGTGCAGCGACGCCTTCCAACAGACCGGCCGAGCGTTGCTCGAAGGTTTCAGTGAATCGCTGCAGTGAATTGCGCAGATCCTGGGCCAGCGCCTCGTTCGAGCGCTGCTGCTCCGCCAGTGCATCGTTCCAGATCGCCGCCACGGTCGTGGTGGTCGCCTCCAGGCCGGTCGACAGCCCCTCCAGCTGACGCTGCACCGCGTGCGTGACGGTGTCGTGCAGTGCTGCCGTTTCGCGTGCGAGACCGGCCATCGTGGCCTCCATCGCCGGTTGCAGCGCCGCTCCGACAGCAACGGTGCTCGCGGCGACGCTCTCCTTCAACGACGCCCCCACCGAGGTGGCAAGGCGCGTGTAGGTAGCCTCGGTCCTCGCGTGGAAGGCTTCATGGCTGGCCATCTGCCGTTCGTTCGCGGCCATGCTTTGTTGTTCGATGGTCGCCATCATCGTCTGCAGACGATCGACCAAGGTCGGCATCAGTTCGGTCTGCTGCTGCAGGAGCTTGAACGACTCCTCGCGTTGATGGCTCTGCGAATGGATGCGCAACGTCGTCGCGATTTTCACGTCCAGCAACTGCACCACCTGCAGCCGCTCGCGCCGGCATAGCGCAGAAAGCAGCCCGAGCATCGCCGAGCTGGCCACGCCCGCGATCGAGGTGCCGAACGCAAA
>DAHUXL010000064.1 GCA_027307195.1 Rhodanobacter sp.
GTGCGGACGCACCCCGGCGACCGATCAGCCACTCTCGGTCTGGACGATCGGCCGCGAAGGCGAGGCGCTCATCAAGCTGCTGCCGGATTTCGAGCGCGCACATCCGGGCATCCACGTGAAGGTGCAGCAGCTGCCGCTGACCGCGGCGCACCAGAAGCTGCTGACCGCGTTCGCCGGCGGCTCCACGCCGGACATGACCCAGCTCGGCAATACCTGGTTGCCGGAGATGGTGGCGCTGCATGCGCTGCAGCCACTGCAGGCACGCGTCGATCGTTCCACGGTGATCAAGCAGGACGACTACTTCGCCAGCATCTGGGCCACCAATGTGATCGACGGCACGCTGTACGGTGTGCCGTGGTATGTCGACACGCGACTGCTGTTCTACCGCAAGGATCTGCTCAAGGCTGCCGGCTTCGATGCACCGCCGCGCGACTGGACCGAGTGGCGGCACATGCTCGCTGCATTGAGTGATCCACAGCGCCACCGCTGGGGCATCCTGCTGCCGACCAACGAATACGAGCAGCTGATGTCGCTCGCCCTGCAGCAGCCCGATCCGCTGCTGCGCGACGGCGGCCGCTACGGCAATTTCGAGAGCGCCGGCTTCAAGCGCGCGCTGAGCTTCTACGTCGACACATTCAAGCTGGAACATGCGCCGGCGATCACCAACGTGGAAGCGGGCAATCCATGGTCGGAATTCGGCCGCGGCGTCTACGCGTTCTACCTGTCCGGCCCGTGGAACATCGGCGAGTTCCGCTCACGCCTGCCAGCCGCGCAGCAGGACGACTGGGCCACCACGCCACTGCCCGGCCCCGATGGTCCCGGTGCGGCGGTGGCCGGCGGCTCCAGCCTGGTGATCTTCCGCAACTCGCCGCATCAACAGGAAGCATGGGCGCTGATCGAGTACCTGTCGCAACCGGCCGTGCAACAGCGCTTCTACGACCTGCTCGGCGACATGCCGCCGCGGCGCAGCTCATGGGAGGGCAGCGCGCTGCGCGACGACCCGAAGGCGCGCGCGTTCCGTGACCAGCTCGAGCGGGTGAAGCCGACGCCGCCGGTACCCGAGTGGGAGCGCATCGCCAACGAGATGCAGCTGGTCGCCGCGCAGACGATCGCCGGGCAACTGACGGTCGATCAGGCCGCCACCGAAATCGACCGCCGCACCGACGTGATTCTGGAGAAGCGTCGCTGGGTGCTCGATCATCCGCAGCCGTCGGCGGAGCGCACGCGATGAACCGGCAACGTGCGGCGTGGCTGTTTCTCGCCCCGGCGCTGCTGGTGCTGGGCGTGTTCTTTTTGCTGCCTGTGCTCGCCGCACTCGTGCTCAGCCTCACCGACTACGATCTCTACGCGCTGGCCGATATCCGCAACCTGCGCTTCGTGGCGCTGAGCAACTACTGGGCGCTGCTGCAACGGCCGCTGTTCTGGTCGGCGCTCGGGCATACGGTATATTTCGTGGCGGTCGGCGTGCCGCTGTCGATGGCCGTGTCGCTGGGCAGCGCCATGCTGCTGAACTCGCCGCTGGCGCGGGCAAAACCATTTTTCCGCACCGCGCTGTTCGCACCGGTGGTGACCACCGTGGTGGCAGTGGCGGTGATCTGGCGCTACCTGTTCAACACCAAGTACGGCATGGCGAACTTCGTGCTCGGGCATCTCGGCATCCATCCGATCGACTGGCTCGGCGATCCGCACTGGGCGATGCCGACGATCATCGCGTTCGCGGTATGGAAGAACTTCGGCTACAACATGATCATCTTCCTCGCCGGACTGCAGGCAATCCCGCTGGATCTGTACGAGGCCGCGCGCATCGACGGCGCATCAGCATGGCGGCAGTTCCGTCACATCACACTGCCGATGCTGGCGCCGACGATGCTGATGGTGTCGATCCTCACCGTGTCCGGCTATTTCCAGCTGTTTGCCGAGCCCTATGTGATGACCGAGGGCGGCCCGCTGCAAAGCACCACCAGTGTGCTGTATCTGATGTACGACGAAGGCTTCAAGTGGTGGAACCTGGGCTCCGCTTCGGCGGTGGCATTCCTGCTGTTCATCATCATGTTCGCGGTGACCGCGCTGATGCTGAAATTCTCGCAGCGTGGAGGCGGGTTATGAATCCGCGGTTGGCGAAGGCCTTGATCAACGGCCTGCTGATCGGCGCAACAGCGGTCGCGCTGTTCCCGCTGCTGTGGATGCTGTCGGTGTCGTTCATGGCGCCGGGCGAGGCCAGCTCGCTGCCGCCGACCTTGCTGCCGGCCCATGCGACGTTCAACAATTATCGCGAGCTGTTCGTGCATGCCGGCATGGGTCGGTATCTGTTCAACAGCCTCGCCGTCTCCAGCGTGATCACCGCACTGTCGCTGGCGTTCAACCTGATGGCCGGCTACGCCTTCGCCAAGCTGCGCTTCAAGGGACGTGAGCGGCTGTTCCAGGTGCTGATCGGCGCGCTGGTGGTTCCCGCACAGGTCGCGATGCTGCCGCTGTTCCTGCTGCTGAAGTACATCGGTCTGGTCAACAGCTACGCCGGCGTGGTCGTGCCCGGCATGGCGACCGTGTTCGGCATCTTCCTGGTGCGCCAGTACGCGCGCGGCATTCCCGACGAAATGCTGGAGGCCGCGCGCATCGACGGCGCCGGCGAGTGGCGCATCTTCGGCCAGATCGTGCTGCCGCTGCTGAAGCCGATCATGGTGACACTGGCGATCTTCAGCTTCCTCGCCGCGTGGAACGACTTCATGTGGCCGCTGATCGTACTGACCGGGCAGGAGCACTACACCTTGCCGATCGGGCTGGCCTCGCTGGCGCGCGAGCACGCGCAGGACAGCGAACTCATGATGGCCGGCGCGGTGGTCACCGTGCTGCCGGTGCTGCTGTTGTTCCTGGCGATGCAGCGCTATTACCTCGAAGGACTGCTGCTGGGCAGCGTGAAGGGCTGATCTCATGAGACCCTGGCGCGCCGCCCTCTTGCTGTCCTTGCTCGCCTTCGGTGTCATCGCGCAGGCGATCGAAGCGCCGCAGGTACTGGACGACTTCAGTCACCCCGCTGCGTGGCAGGCATCAGGCACCGACGACATCAGCGCGTCGCTGCGTGCGACCGAAGGCCGGAATGGCAAGGCGCTGTGCCTGGACTTCAATTTCAATGGCGTCTCCGGCGGTGCCACCTTGCGTCGCACGCTGCCGATCATGTTTCCCGCCAATTACGCGTTGTCGTTCGATGTGCGCGGCACGATGCCGCCGAACGACCTGCAGCTGAAGCTGATCGACGCCAGCGGCGACAATGTGTGGTGGTATCGGCGCGAGAACTACCAGCCCGGCGCCGACTGGCAGACGATCACCGCGCAGCGGCGCGATATCGAGTCGGCGTGGGGCCCGGCCAAGGATCGCACGCTGCGGAAAACCAGCTCGATCGAGTTCACGGTCTACGCCGGACAGGGCGGCAAGGGCTCGTTGTGCGTCAGCCATCTGCGGCTGACGCCATTGTCGCCGGCTCCCGCGGGCGAACCGACCGCCGCCGCTGTCACGCCGAACGCGCTGTTCCAGCAACAAGCGCGACGTGCACTGCGCGGACTGTATCCGCGCGGCTTCTCCGGCGAGCAGAGCTACTGGACTTTGGTCGGCGTGGACGGCGGCGCGAAGCATTCGGCCTTGATCTCCGAAGACGGCGCGGTGGAGGTGCGCAAGGGCGGCTGGTCGATCGAGCCGATGCTGCTCGATGGCCATCAGCTGATCGGCTGGGCCACGGTGAAGACCACGCAGAGCCTGCTCGACGGCTATCTGCCGATGCCGACAGTGCACTGGCAATCCGGCGAACTCGGGCTGGATACCAGCGCGTTCGCCAGCGGCACGCCGGCGCGCTCCGACCTGTTGTTGCAATACCGTCTGCGCAACGACGGCGCGCAACCGCGCGCGCTCACGCTGGCCCTGCTGGTGCGCCCGTTCCAGGTCAATCCACCCACCCAGTTTCTCAACACACCCGGCGGTCTCAGCCCGATCCACGACCTTGTGTGGGATGGCCGGTCGCTGCAGGTCAACGGCGGGCTGCGCGTCGTGCCGCTGCAGTCGCCCGCCGCTTTCGTCGCCGGCACCGATGTAGCCGACGCACTGCCACAACGGCTGGCCCGCGGCGAACAGCCACGCGTCACGTCACTGCACGACGACATTGGCCATGCACAAGGTGCGTTGTTGTATCGGCTGACTGTGTCGGCGCACGCCAGCGTCACCGTGGGATTGGTGGTACCCAGTGACGACCAGGCATTCCTGCCACCGCACGACGCAGCGACGTGGTTGCAGCAACAGCGCGAGCAGGTCGCCGCTGCATGGCGCGAAAAGCTCAGCCACGTGAGCCTGCACCTGCCAGCGGCACAGCAGGCACTCGCCGATACCGCGCGCAGCGCGCAAGCGCAGATGCTGCTGTCGCGCGATGGACCCGCCCTGCAACCAGGAACCCGTTCATACGCACGCACCTGGATCCGCGACGGGGCGATGATGACTGAGGCCTTGTTGCGCAGCGGTCACACCGATGCCGCCGGCGAGTTCGTGCAGTGGTATGCGCCGCACCAGTTCAGTCAGGGCAAGGTGCCGTGCTGCGTCGACGCGCGCGGTTCCGACCCGGTACCGGAGAACGACAGCCAGGGCGAGTTGATCTTCGCGATCGCCGAATGGTGGCGTTACAGCCACGACCACGCCGGCCTGCAGCAACTGTGGCCGCAGGTCGAACGTACGGTGGCCTATATGGATCAGCTGCGAGTCAACGAACGCACGGCGACACAGAAGACGCATGCGCTGTATGGCCTGATGCCGGCCTCGATCAGTCACGAGGGTTATTCGGCCAAGCCGATGCATTCGTACTGGGACGATTTCTGGTCGCTGGTCGGCTATGACGATGCGGTGGAGCTTGCCCATGCCTTGGGCAAGCAGGATGAGGCCACACGCTACGCCGAATCGGGCGACCAGTTTCGTACCGACCTGCACGCCTCGATCCTTGCAGCCGTGCAGCAGCACGGCATCGACTTCGTCCCCGGCGCCGCCGAGCTGGGCGATTTCGATCCGACCTCCACCACCATCGCGCTGTCGCCCGGCGACGCGCAGGACTGGTTGCCGCCAGCGCTGTTGAAGCAGACCTTCGAGCGTTACTGGCAGGGCTTCGTGGCGCGTCGCGACGGCACCAAGCGGTGGGACGATTACACCCCGTACGAATGGCGCAATGTAGCCGCGTTCGTGCGACTGGGCTGGCGCGAGCGCGTGCCGCAGCTGTTGAACTTCTTCATGGCCGACCGCCGCCCGGCGGCGTGGAACCAGTGGGCCGAAGTGGTCGGCCATGATCCACGCAAACCGCGCTTCGTCGGCGACATGCCGCATGCGTGGATCGCTTCGGATTTTCTGCGTTCGGTCTACGACATGTTCGCCTACGAGCGAGCGCGTGATCATGCATTGGTGCTGGCCGCCGGGATTCCTGCCGCGTGGCTGCAGGGGCAGGGTATCGGCATCGAACGGTTGCGCACGCCGTACGGCGAGCTTAGCTATGCATTGCGCGAACAGGACGGCGGACTTGAACTGCGCATTCCGGCCGGACTGAGCGTACCGCCCGGCGGGCTGGTGCTGCCGTGGCCGTATGCCGGCAAGTCGAGCGGCAAGGCGTTGCTCAATGGCAAGCCAGTGGCGTGGCGGGACGGGGAGATCGCGATACACGAATTGCCGGCGACGTTGCGGGTCGAGCCGCGTCACTGAAACTTCCCGGCCAGCACCGCCCCTCACCTTCCCAAAGGGGGATTTCCTCCGGTCACGCTCCTCTCCCCGGGAGGGGAGAGGAGGCCAAGGCAAGAAGCGGTTTTCTTTAATTCAGAACTTGCCGGCGCGGAAGTCGGCGATCGCTTCGTGGATCTGCTCGGGCGTGTTCATCACGAACGGTCCGTAGCGCGCCACACTTTCGTTGAGCGGCTTGCCGGCAACGACCAGCAGGCGTGACGGTTTGTCACCACCGCGCAGCTGCAGTTGCTCGCCTTCGGACAACACGCCCAGCTCACTGCGTTGCAGTGACTCGCCACCGACCAGCGCCGATTCGCCTTCGAACACATAGACAAAACCGTGATGCCCGGTAGGCAGATCCAGCGTCAACGACGCGCCGGGTTGCAGGCTGACGTCCAGATACACCGGCGCGGTAACGATGCCTTCGACCGGACCGGTCGCGCCGGCCAGCTCGCCGGCAATCACCTTCACTTCGACGCCTTCGGCTGGATGCACCACCGGAATCTGCTCGGGACCGATGTCCTGGTAGCGCGGCGCGGTCATCTTGTCCTTCGCCGGCAGGTTCACCCATAGCTGGAAACCCCACATCAGGCCGTTTTCCTGCTGCGGCATTTCCGAGTGCAGGATGCCGCGACCGGCGGTCATCCACTGCACGCTGCCGGGCGTGAGGTCGCCGCGGTTGCCGTGGTTGTCGCCGTGCTGCATGTGACCGGCCAACATGTAGGTGACCGTCTCGAAGCCACGATGCGGATGCTCGGGGAAGCCGGCGATGTAGTCACCCGCGTCATCGGAGCGGAATTCGTCCAGCAGCAGGAACGGATCGAGCATGTCCAGCCCGGGCTGGCCGATGATGCGCTTCAGCTTCACGCCGGCGCCGTCTGACGTGTCGGTGCCGCGGATGCGGCGGGTGATGTGGCGATCGCTCATGGCTTGCTCCGGTAAAGGATGATGGCCGCCAAGATGGCCCCACCCCCGCGCTTATCCAAGCACCGGCGCAGGAACAGATCGTTTCATTCCGGCTACGCCGGGCCGACGCGGCGCGCCGACCCGACGCTCAATGCACCCAGTGGCCGCTGCGCTGGCGCGGCGGCGCGTCGCCATCGTCGTCCTTGTCCGGGCGCTGCTGCAGCACCATCGTTTCCACTTCCGCCTCGGTGGCCGGCTTGGCCTGCCAGTACTGGTTGACCGCGCCGAGCACGGCCGGCACCTGCGCCAGGCATTCGTCGTACTCCTCGTCGCTGAGCTTCTCGAACTCGGTATCGGCGCTGAGGATGCCTTCGTCCACCGCCAGCGCCATCACCGGGCCGAGCAGTTCCATCAGCTGCGGATCCTCGGACAAGCGGTTTTCCCACAGCGCCGCGCGCAGGTCGATGCCGCGACTGAAGCCCTCACACCAGCCGGCAGCCGACAGCATCGAGCCGGTTTCCAGCTCGACCTCGCCAAGGATCGGTTCGTAGGCCTCGACATCGAGCTCGGCGCTGATCGAATCGTTGAGCTTGGCCAGCAACGCCAGCACGCGATTGCCCTCGTCCTCGTCGGCAAACGGTTCGTGCAGCACCTCGTGCAGCCATTCGTCCGGCAGCACCAGCAGTGGACCGACCGCCAACGCGCTGAGCAGGCCGTGCACGCCGTCCAGCAGCAGGTCGCCTTCGCCGGTATGCGCGCGCAGGTAGCGATCCAGTTCATCCAGTTCGTTGTCGTCCAGCGAGCTGGGCCATTCGGTTTTTGCGGTCATTCAGATATCCAGTTCCAGCGTCACCGGCGTGTGGTCGGAGGGACGCTCCCAGCGACGCGGTTCGCGGTCGATCGCCGCCGCCGTGGCGGCGGATTTCAATGCCTCGCCGATCAGGATCAGATCGATGCGCAGGCCCATGTTGCGACGGAACGCGGCCTGCCGGTAGTCCCACCAGCTGTAATGTTCAGCGCCCGGTTCGAACAGCCGGAAGCTGTCGTGCAGGCCTAGATCGGTGATCGCCTTTAGCCCGGCACGCTCGGGCGGCGAGCACAGGATGTCTTCGCCCCAGGCGACCGGATCGTACACATCGCGATCGTCCGGGCAGATGTTGAAATCGCCCAGCACCACCAGGTTGGGATGGCGCTCCAGTTCGCGGGCCAGGAATTCGCGCACCTTGGCCAGCCAGTGCAGCTTGTAGGCGTATTTCTCGTCGCCGACCGCCTTGCCGTTGACCACGTACAGATCCACCACACGCAGGTCGCCGATGCTGGCGGCCAGAATCCGCCGCTGCGGGTCATCCAGTCCGGGAATGTCGGTGACGATGTCCATGGGCTGCTCGCGCGCCAGGATCGCCACGCCGTTGTAGGTCTTCTGGCCCGAATACACTGCTCGATAGCCGGCCGCGGCCAGCTCGTCGACGGGAAACTTCGCGTCTTCCAGCTTGGTTTCCTGCAGCGCCACGATGTCCGGCTGCGCGTCGGCCAGCCACTGGGTCAGATGCGGCAGACGCACCTTCAGCGAATTGACGTTCCACGAGGCAATCTTCATCGCGGCATTGTAAGGGAAGCGCCTGCGCGGGTTGCCGAAAACGGGGAATCATCGCGCCTCGCAGCAACCGGACCGACAGCTCCCACACCAGCCGAAACGGCGCTGCAGCGCGACCCATCCCGGTGAAAAACCGGATTTTGACGCCAGCGGCGGCCCGATATACATGAATTTGTGCGGAAAACCCACCGAAACCTTGCATTCCGATGTATGCTGGGGAAGCAAGAGTCAGAGGCAACTCGGATTTCCTGCTCCTATTGCGGTCAAGTGCACTACGCTCCGAGCCGCAAACCATCCATGCTTCAAAGGTATAGTTACATGTCGGATCGTCAGAGCGGTACAGTCAAGTGGTTCAACGACGCCAAAGGTTTTGGCTTCATCACCCCGGAAAGCGGTGACGACCTGTTCGTGCATTTCCGCGCGATCCAGGGCACGGGCTTCAAGTCCCTGCAGGAAGGCCAGCGCGTCACGTTCATCGTCACCAAGGGCCAGAAAGGCCTGCAGGCTGAGGAAGTCCAGGTTGCCTAATTCCCTCGGGAATTGAGCGATCTTGAAAAGCCCGCTTCGGCGGGCTTTTTTTCGCCCTGAAAAACCCACCGTGTCGCACCGCTGAACAAAACGGTACGACACAGCTGGACAACTCAGGCCAGGCCGTGACTGCGCAACAGTGCCTCCGGCTGCGGCTTCCGGCCGCGGAACGCGATGAAGCTTTCCAGCGCGGGGCGACTGGCACCGACCGCGAGGAACTCGCGACGGAAACGGTCGCCTGTTGCGCGATCGATGACACTGCCATTTTCCCCGGCGTGTTCCTCGAACTCGCCGAACGCGTCGGCACTCAGCAGCTCGGCCCACAGGTAACTGTAGTAACCGGCCGCATAACCGCCGGCAAAGATATGGCTGAAACCGTGCGGAAACCGCTGCCACGCGGGTGGATGGAGTACGGCGACCTGCTTGCGCACGTTCTCCAGCACGGCCAGCGGGCGGGCGCCCTGGGCAGGGGTGTAGTCGAGATGCAGCAGGAAATCGAACAGCGCGAATTCCAGCTGGCGCACCAGGAACAGGCCGGCGTGGAAGTGGCGCGCGGCCAGCATGCGCTCGAACAGTTCATCCGGCAGCCGTTCGCCGGTTTCGTAGTGGCGGGCGAACAGATCCAGTGCCTGACGGTTCCAGCCAAAGTTCTCCATGAACTGGCTGGGCAGTTCCACGGCGTCCCATTCGACGCCGTCGATGCCGCCGATCGAGGGCAGCGCGATCTCGGTGAGCAGGTGATGCAGGCCGTGGCCGAATTCGTGGAACAGGGTCAACACGTCGTCGTGGGTAAGCAGGGCCGGCTTGCCCTCGGTCGGCGGCGCGAAGTTGCAGGTGAGGAAGGCCACCGGCAGCTGGCGGGTTTCACCGTCGTCGAAACGGGCGCGGCAGACGTCCATCCATGCGCCGCCGCGCTTGCCGTTGCGTGCATACAGGTCGACATAGGCGCCAGCGAATACGCGACCGTCCGCATCCCGCACGTCGTAATAACGCGCGTCCGGATGCCACACGTCGACGCCGCCGCGTTCGGCCAATGTGATGCCGTAGAGTTTCTCGGTGAGTCCGAACAGGCCGTGGATCACCGCTGGCAACGGGAAGTACGGCTTGAGCTGTTCCTCGTCCAGCGCGTACTGCTGCTGGCGCAGTTTTTCAGAGGCGTAACCGACATCCCACGATTCCAGGTTGTCGAGCTTCAGCTCGGTGCTGGCAAATTCGCGCAGCGTGGCCAGCTCCCGCTGCGCCACCGGTTTCGCGCGGGTGGCCAGGTCGTGCAGGAACTCCATCACCTCGGTCGGCGACGACGCCATCTTGGTTGCCAGCGATTCCTCCGCTGCGTTGGCGAAGCCGAGCAGCTGCGCGGCCTCGTGACGCAGCGCCATGATCTTTTCGATGCGCGCGCTGTTGTCGAACTTGCCGGCGTTCGGACCCTGGTCGGAAGCGCGGGTCTGGTACGCCCAGTACACCCGCTCGCGCAGCCCACGGTTGTCGGCATAGCTGAGTACGGCCTGCACGCTGGGCTGTTTCAGGGTTACCAGATAGCCGTCCAGATCCTGGTCCTCGGCGTACTGGCGCAGTACCGCGCGACCGGACTCGGGGATGCCGGCAAGATCGCGCTCGTCGCTGATGTGTTCGTGCCACGCCTCGCTGGCATCGAGCACGGCGTTGGAGAATTCGGTGGAGAGTTTCGACAGTTCCACCCCGATCTCGCGAAAACGCGAACGCGCCGGCTCTTCCAGCGCGACGCCGGACAACCTGAAATCGCGCATCGCATGCTCGACCAGCGCACGTTCCGGCCGCGGCAGCGCGGCGAAATCCGGCGCATCGGCCAGTGCCTGCACCGCGGCATACAGCGCACGGTTCTGGCCCAGCTCGATCGCATGCTCGGTGAGCTTTTCCTCGGCCGGGCCGTAGACCTTGCGCAGCGCCTCGCTGTCGG
Organism: Rhodanobacter sp.; assembly: GCA_027307195.1. Taxonomy (GTDB): domain Bacteria; phylum Pseudomonadota; class Gammaproteobacteria; order Xanthomonadales; family Rhodanobacteraceae; genus Rhodanobacter. The sequence continues at coordinate 10,698 of DAHUXL010000064.1, forward strand.
CAACTGAATGCAGATGGCTGACCGGCGCCCAGGCCCGCGCCAGTCGCTGCTCCAGCCGTTCCTGCGTCAGCATCACCGTGGCGAAATCGCGCGGCGCGTCCGGCGCGATGAGTGCGTCGATACCGGCTCGGTAGTCGGCAAGAATCGTGTCGACCGCCGGCTCGACGTGCTCGGGACGGATCTGTGTGAACGCCGGCAAGGTGTCGTCGGCCAGCAGGGGGTTGTCGTGACTCATGAACGCTCCTTTTCCAGCCGCCAGCGTGGCGACCACGCGCGACGAAATCAAGCACGATCATGTGATGGCGAGACGACCGGCTGGTTTCCGCTCCGCGCCCGCAATCGTCCCCAGCACGCACCGTGGCCGCTACCATGTGCGGATGAATTCTCTACGCAGCTACAAGGGCATCACGCCCACCCTCGGCGAACGCGTCTACGTCGACCCGACCGCCAGCGTGATCGGCGATGTGGTGCTCGGCGACGATGTCTCGATCTGGCCCGGCACGGTGCTGCGCGGCGACGTCAACCATATCCGTGTCGGCGCCCGCACCAGCATCCAGGACGGCAGCATCGTGCACGTCGCCCACGCCGGCCCGTACGGCCCGGGCTTTCCGTGCCTGATCGGCGAGGGCGTCACCATTGGCCACGCCGCAGTAGTGCACGCGTGCACCATCGGCGACTACTGCCTGATCGGCATGCACGCCAGCGTGCTCGACGGCGCAGTGGTGCAGAAGTACGGCTTTGTCGGCGCCGGCGCACTGATCCCTCCTGGCAAGGTGGTCGGCGAGCGCGAGCTGTGGCTGGGCAACCCGGCGAAATTCGTGCGTCTGCTCAGCGACCGCCAGATCGAACAGCTGCATTACTCGGCCGACCACTACGTGCGGTTGAAGAACGAGTACCTGGCGGCCGCCTGATGGCTCGCCGCGTACTGTTTCTGTGCAGCCGCAACCGTCTGCGCAGCCCCACCGCCGAGCAGGTGTTCGGTACCTGGCCAGAGCTGGAGGTGGACTCCGCCGGACTGGCTGACGATGCCGAAGTGGTACTGACCCATGAACAGCTGGACTGGGCCGAACTCATCGTGGTGATGGAAGTCAGCCACCGGCGACGCCTGCAAGCGCACCATCGAAGTCGGCTCAAAGGCAAGCGGGTGATCTGCCTGGATATCCCAGACCGCTACGACTTCATGCAGCCGGAACTGGTGACGTTACTGCTGAAAAGGGCTGGACCACTGCTGCGTTGACGCTCTACCCCGGCGTTACATCCGCGCCGCGCTTCCGGCACCAGCTTGCTGGATCCGTTCCGCCTCCGCCTCATGCTGCTTCGTCACCATATTGCGCGCCGCCGAGAGTTTGCCGCCGAGCAGGGCCAGCGTGAAGTTGTTGCTGTCGAACTCGCGCAGCAGATCGATTTCGCGGCGCGCTTCTTCCAGATCGTTCTGGTTGATGGTGTGTTCGATCTCCACCGCGGCGCGCGGAAAGGATTCGCGCAGTGCGTCCTGCGCGGCCGGATTTTTCGGCTCCAGCTGCAGCACGCTGAGGTAGAACTCATAGGCATTGCTGCCGGCCGGCGCCACCAGGCGGCCATCGTGCATCGCGTCGCGGGCCAGCCCGAGCAGGATACCGGTGCCGCTCTGAGCATCGTCTGCTGGCGCATCAGCCGTCGCCGCAGTCGGCGATCCGGCGGGGCCGTACGAGGCATTCGCCATGGCGCGGCTGTACCAGAAGATGCCGCCGGCCGCGGTCAGCACCAACACGGAAATGAGAGCAAGCGCGTATCGCTGGGATACGGTGAAATGGAAACGGGGCATGACACCTGCTGCATGAACGATCGCCGCGCGCAGGAGGGTCCGTCATCGACGTGCTCCCGGCGGATTCCGCCACGTTAGCCGGCTTGTGTTGCAGCCTTGTGGCTGCGCGACATCAACGCGAGGCCGTCGCCTGTTCCAGCTGCGTCAGCCAGGCCAGTGCGTGTGCGCGATCCGCACCGCACATCATCGGCTCGGCACGCAGGCTGCGGCATATCGCAGGGCGCTCGGGCTGGCCGAAGATCGCGCAGCGGTTGTCGCCCGTCAGCTGGATGCAGCGCATGCCGGCGGGCTTGCCATCCGGCATACCGGGGATCGGCGAACTGATCGACGGCGCGATGCAGCACGCACCACAGCCGACCCGGCAAGCCAGCACATTCAAGTCGCCGACCGCAGCAGCTGATACACCGGCTCGGTGTCCGGTCGCTGGCCGTGCCACAGCTCGAACGCATCGGCGGCGGTTTCCACCAGCATGCCGAATCCGTCGAACGCGTAGCGGGCGCCGGCGGTTTTCGCCCACGTCAGGAAGCTGCCGGCGGCAGCGCCATAGGACAGGTCGTAGCACAGCGCACGCGCGCCGAGCAGCGAGAACGGCAGCTGCAGCGACACGCCCAGCACGCCGGCCGAGGTCGCGTTGACGATCAGGTCGTAGCTGCCGATGCTGGCCAGGTCTTCCCAGTAGCGCGTATGGGCCCGTGCCGGGTCGCCGATCGCATCGGCCAGCGCGTCGGCCGCTTCGGGCGAGCGGTTGACGATGGTCAAGGTCTCCACGCCGGCATCCAGCAGGTTCCACGCCACGCCATGCGCGGCGCCGCCGGCACCGAGCAGCAGCGCGGTGTGGCCACGCAGATCCATGTCGTGACGCTCGGTCAGGTCGCGCACCATGCCGGCGCCGTCGGTGTTGTGCGCGACGAGACGGCCGTCGGGCAATCGCGTCAACACGTTCGCACTGCCGGCGCGGCTGGCTGCTTCGCTGTGCGCATCCGCCAGTGCAAACGCGGCGGCCTTGTGCGGCAGCGTCACATTCGCGCCGCGACCACGCTCGGCAAAGAAGCGCTGCACCGCCGCGGCGAAGTCGGCCGGCGCCGCATCGATCGCGCGGTAGTCGAGCGCGATGCCGAACTGCTGCGCGAACGCGCAGTGGATCTGCGGCGACAGGCTGTGGCCGATCGGATGGCCAAACACGGCGAACTGGGCGGGTGGCATGCGGATTCCCTGCAGGAGGACTGGCGCCGCGACGGGCGTGCTGGCATGCATTCTACAAGCCGTGGCTTTCGCGAAATCGATGGGAGCGACTTCAGTCGCGATGCTCTTGCTGTTTCGCGGCGAGAACCATCGCGACTGAAGTCGCTCTCGCAGGCAACAGAAGACAAGTCGCAACCTGTGAGATGACGTCCGCGCAATCTGCGGTCATCACCGCCGCGAGGACACTGCCCATGCACACGCAAGCCCTGCCTTCCCCGCACCATCAACGCCTGCTCGGCGCCGCTTTGTTGTGGCTGCTAAGTGGCGGTGCGCTGCTGCTGACCACGCTGGTTCCGCTGCATACCGAACTGCTCGGCTGGACGCCGGCGTTCTGGCTGCTCGGCGCACCACTGGTCGTGTTGCTGGTGCTGGAGCCGGCGTTGCCGCGCCTGCTGCTGGCGCGGTGCCGGCCGCGGCCGCGGCGACGTGCCGCGCATGGCCTGATCTGGCACTGAGGCCTCAGCCGCCAACGCCCTGCCGCTTGCGCTCCATCCGTCGCAGGAACTCCTGCATGATGCGCAGATACAGTTCATCGCCGAGATGGGCGTCCTCGACGCCAGCGTCGATCGACGGGTTGTCGTTGACCTCGATCACCACCGGCTTGTTGCCGACCTGTTTCAGGTCGACGCCATAGAGTCCGTCGCCGATCGGCTGGGTCGCCTTCAGCGCCAGCTTGACCACTTCGGCTGGTGCGTCCTTCACCGCGATCGTCTCGAAGCCGCCGGACTTCGCGGTGCCCTTGGCGCCGTGGTTGTAGATCTGCCAGTGACCGCGCGACATGTAGTACTTGCACGCATACAGCGGCTCGCGGTTGAGCACGCCGATGCGCCAGTCGAAATCGGTGGGCACGAACTCCTGTGCCAGCAGCAGGGCGCTGTGCTGGAACAGACCGCTGGCCGCCTGCGCCAGT
>DAHUXL010000062.1 GCA_027307195.1 Rhodanobacter sp.
GCTGGCGTCGAGGCTGACGTGGCCGTCGCGATCGGGATAGCCGGCCCGGCCGACGCTGTGGTTCTTCAGGTCGGACTCGGGCACCTGCACGCCGAACTCGACCGCATCCAGCGCATGGCCGCCCTTGCCGAGGATCGTCCAGGCGGCCTGGTTCGCAGCGACGCCGAAGTCCCAGGTCGAGACCACTCTGGCCGTTGACGCTTTCGAGGGCTGAACTGCCGGCCCTGCGGCGACCTTGCCACTTCGATCTATCGGTTCGGCGGCCAGCTTGCCCCCCCAGGCCAGCATCGAGGCCGAAGCCCCGAGCATCGAGGCCTTGAGGAAACCCCTGCGATCAGTCATTGCGTTCTCCCGGTCCCAAAAAGCAAAAACCCCGCACAGGATGCGGGGTTTCATTCTTGCTGTACAACCTTGCCTGGCTGATCAGGCGGCTTCGACCGCCGACGCCTGGGCACCCTTCGGGCCCTGGGTGATGTCGAACTTCACGCGCTGACCTTCCTGCAGGCTGCGAAAGCCCTTGCTGGTGATCGCCGAGAAATGGACGAAGACGTCCGCCCCGCCGTCCTCAGGTGAGATGAAGCCGAAGCCCTTGGCGTCGTTGAACCATTTGACCGTACCGAAACTCATTGCGCGAACCTCTGGATCCATGGAATGGGTGCGCCAGGCTTCGCGCTGAACCACGTGCTCCCCTCGGTTCGCCGCCCTGGCCCGCGAAAAGTATCAACATGTGAAGGCCGAGCGCAATACGACAAGGCACCTGGGCCATGCAAAGCCGGGGGCTGTGCTCAGCTTTTCAGCATCGCGGCGAGGATGCGCGGCACCTCGGCGGTGGCAGCCGCCAGATGCGCGAAGATCTCCTCGATGCTGATCTCGGCCTCGTCGCCGCAGCCGGCGGCGAAGTTCGCGACCAGCGCCAGACACGCGTATTCGAGCGTCAGCTCGCGCGCCAGCGCGGCCTCGGGCATGCCGGTCATGCCGACCAGGTCGCAGCCGTCGCGCTTCATGCGGGCGATCTCGGCGCGGGTTTCCAGCCGTGGCCCCTGGGTGGCGCCGTAGCAGCCGCTGCCGATCACCGCGATGTCTGCGGCGCGCGCTGCCGCCAGCAGGCGCTGACGCAGCGATTCGGTATACGGCTCGCTGAAGTCGATGTGCTTCACCTCGGCACCGTCGACATCGCAGTAGCTGGTGTAGCGGCCGTGCGTGTAGTCGATCAGCTGATCGGGCACCACGATCACCCGCGGCCCCATGTCGCCACGGATGCCACCGACCGCATTGACGCCGATCACCCGGCGCGCGCCGAGGCTGTGCAGCGCCCACAGGTTGGCGCGGTAGTTCACGCGATGCGGCGGCAGCGTGTGGCTTTCACCATGGCGGGCCAGAAACGCAAGGCGCTTGCCTGCGAAATCGCCGGTCACCACGTCGCCGGACGCAGGGCCGTACGGCGTGTCCACACGGTGGCGCGACGCATTCTCCAGGCCAGGCAAGTTGTACAGGCCACTGCCGCCGATCACGGCCAGATCAATATTCACGGGTCAGTCCTGCTCTCGATGAATCGTGCGTTCGGGGATGGTGCGCTCAGCCGCGCAGGGCGGCGAGCCGGGTGGCATAGCCTTGCAGATGACGGGCCAGCGCGTCACGGGTGCGCTCGTCGGTGAGATGGCCTTCGACGATCTTGGTATGCGCCTGGAACACCAGCACCTCGCCTTGCGGCTCCGTCTGCGCGCCTGCACGGCGCAGGATCAGGCGCAACTGGTCCTGTGCGCGCACCGTACCGGTGATGCCGGGGCTGGCACCGGCGATGCAGACGATCTTGCCGGCCAGCGCCGCCGTCTGGCGGCTTTTGCCCGGTCGCGAAGCCCAGTCGATCGCGTTCTTGAGCACGCCGGTGACGCCGCCGTTGTATTCGGGGCAAGCGAGCAGCAAGCCGTCGGCCTGATCGATCGCCTGCTTCAGCGCGGCGACGGAGGCAGGATCGCCCTGCTCCTCGACGTCCTGGTCGAACAACGGCAGGTCATGCAGTCGATGGATCGTGATGGACATGCCGGCCGGCGCCAGTTCCTGCGCGGCATGCAACAGGGCGGTGTTGAAGGAGGCGGCACGCAGGCTGCCGGAGATG
>DAHUXL010000071.1 GCA_027307195.1 Rhodanobacter sp.
ATACGATGATGACGCTGAGCTTAGCCTGCGACCATCGCATGCGGCGAGACGCGTCGACCCAAGTCGCTGTCAGCTTTCGTCTTCAACGAACAACACCCGACGAGTCATGCCGCAGGTGAGGTCGTAGGAGATCGTGCCGGACTGCGCAGCGATCAATTCGACCGGCAACTCCGGGCCCCACAGCAGCACACGGTCGCCGATTTTCGCGGTCGGCGCGTCGCGCAGATCGAGGGTAATCAGATCCATCGAGACACGGCCAATCAGCGGTACACGCTGTTCGCCGACCAGCACCGGCGTACCAGCGATGGCACTGCGCGGATAGCCGTCGCCGTAACCGACGGCGGCCACACCGACCGGCATATCCTCGGGACAAGTCCAGGTGCCGTTGTAGCCGATGCGTTCGCCGCGCTTGATCTGGTTGATCGCGATCAGCCGCGTGCTCAGCGTCATCGCTGGGCGAAAGCCGAAGTCGGCACCCGTCTTGCCGTCGACCACCGACAAGCCGTACAGCAGGCCACCGGTGCGTACCCAGTCGCCATGCGCGTCGGGCCAACCAAGCACCGCGGCAGAATTGGACAGCGAGCGCGGGCCGTCGAACATCCGTGTCGCTTCGACGAAGCGGACGATCTGCGCTGGCGTCTGTTCGCCGTCGAACACTTCGGAATCGGAGAAGTGGGTAAGCAGCCCGATCTCGGGATCGATGCCCGGCATCGTGGCGAGTCGCCCATGCACGTCAGCCACATGCTCCGGCGCGAAACCGAGCCGATGCATGCCGCTGTCGATCTTCAGCCAGACGCGCAACCGTCCACGCGCCGGCTCGGCCTGCGTCAGCCACTGCAGTTGCGCCTCGTGATGGATCGCCGCGTCCAGCTGCAGTCGCTGCATTTCGGCGATGTCGCGGACGTTGTCGGGGCCGGACAGCACCACGATGCGTTGCTGGTGTCCCGCCGCGCGCAGCCGCAGGCCGTCCCCGAGCGAAGCCACCGCGAACGCCTCGGCCTCGCCGTTCAGTGCACGGGCAACCCGCTCCAGTCCGTGACCGTAGGCATCGGCCTTGACCACCGCCATCACTTTCGCGGGCGCCGCCAGCGCCTTCAGCCGCGCCAGGTTGTAGCGCAGTGCGCCGAGATGGATGGTGGCGACGGTGGTGCGGCTCATGGCGTGTGGCTCATGGCAAACAGGAGCCCGGGATCAGTCGAACGACCCGACGAACGAATCCGGCGCGTAGTTCACAAACTTGGTGTAGTGACCGAGGAAGGTCAGCTTGCAGGTATCGGTAGGACCGTTGCGCTGCTTGCCGATGATGATTTCGGCGATGCCCTTGTCCGCCGATTCCTTGTTGTAGTACTCGTCGCGGTAGATGAACATGATCACGTCGGCGTCCTGCTCGATCGCGCCGGACTCGCGCAGGTCGGACATCATCGGACGCTTGTCGGCGCGCTGTTCCAGCGAGCGGTTCAACTGCGAAAGGGCGATCACAGGCACGTTCAGCTCCTTGGCGAGGCCCTTGAGTGAACGCGAAATTTCTGAAATTTCGGTGGCGCGATTCTCCTTGTTGCCGGGCACCTGCATCAGCTGCAGGTAATCGATCACGATCAGACCCAGTCCGCCGTGCTCGCGATGCAGGCGACGTGCGCGTGAACGCAGCTCCACCGGTGACAGGCTCGGCGTGTCATCGATGAAGATCTTGGCGTCGGACAGCAGCGCAATGGCGTTGGAGACGCGCGGCCAGTCTTCCTCTTCCAGCGTGCCGTTGCGCAGATGCTGCTGGTGGATGCGGCCGACCGAGGAGATCAGGCGGAACGCGAGCTGCGAGGAAGACATTTCCATCGAAAACACCACCACCGCCTTCCTGCCGCCCAGCGCAGCGGTCTCGGCGATGTTCAGCGCAAACGCGGTCTTGCCCATCGACGGGCGTGCCGCCACGATGATCAGATCCGATGGCTGCAGACCGGAGGTGAGGCCGTCCAGATCGTTGAAGCCGGTGCTGACGCCGGTGAGCTGACCGCGATTCTCGTAACGCTCGGTGAGCAGACGAAACGCATCCTTCACCGCCTCGCGCATCGAGACGGAATCCTTCTTGCCCCGCGCGCCGGACTCGGCAATGTGGAACACGCGCTGCTCGGCGCTTTCCAGCACTTCCTGCACGCTCTTGCCATCGGGCCGGTAGCCATCCTCGGTGATCGAGGTGCCGGCGTCGATCAGCTGGCGCATCACCGACTTCTCGCGCACGATCTCGGCATACGCCGCAATGTTGGCGGCACTGGGCGTGCTGTTGGCCAGCTCGATCAGGTAGCCGGCGCCGCCGACCATCTCGGCCAGGCCGTTGGTCTCGAACCAGTCGCCGAGGGTTACCGCGTCGCACGGCATGCCCTTGTTTGCCAGCTCGTTGATCGCGCGCCAGATCAGGCGGTGATCCTTGCGGTAGAAGTCCTGCTCGGCCAGCCGGTCGGCCACCTTGTCCAGCGCATCCGGCGCCAGCATCAGGCCGCCGAGCACCGCCTGTTCGGCATCGATGGAGTGCGGCGGTATGCGCAACGCCTCGATGGCCGGAGAGGAGGATTTGCGTTCGGGCACGAAGGACATCGACTTACCTCAGGAGGATTACCCCACGAAAAACCGGCAGCGCGCCGACATGGCAAGGGCGACTGCACCGACGATCATCATACGCGGCGACATCTCAACCGCCGAGACAACAAGTCTGTGGATAAGCTGTGGGTTGCTGGGGATAAAAGCGGGAGGAGCCGAACGCGGAACCAGCGCCGGCAACAGGCTGCTTTCGCGTTGCCACCTGCCCGGCATCGCCAAAAACAAACGGGTGCCCTGAGGCACCCGTCAGCTTGCAGCTTGCGGCTTGTGCTTACTTGTCGCCGATCACGATCACCTTGACCGTGGTCTGCACGTCGGCGTGCAGGCTCACCACTACGTCGTACTCGCCGGTGTGGCGAAGCGGGCCTTCGCCCAGGATCACCTCACCCTTGTTGACGACGTGACCGGCTGCGGCCAGTGCCTCGGCGATATCGCGCGGACCGACCGAACCGAACAGCTTGCCTTCCGCACTGGCATGCGCGGAGATCGTCACCGAGGCATCGGCCAGCTTGGCCTTGCGCGCTTCGGCGTCGGTCAGCATGGTGCCGGCCTTCGCTTCGTATTCGGCGCGACGCTGCTCGAACGCGGCCAGGTTGGCAGCATTGACGCGCACGGCCTTGCCTTGCGGCAGGAGGAAATTGCGACCGTAACCCGGCTTCACGGTGACCTTGTCGCCGAGCGTGCCGAGATTGCGGACTTTCTGCAGAAGAATGAGTTCCATGATTTTTCCTTTTCGTTAGCGCCGGTGTGGCCCGGCGCAGCCAGAGGACGGTTGTCCGAAGGATGTCTGAAGTCGCGCCCGGCCGTGGCCAGGCGAAACCGCTGACCACAGCACCAGGCTGCGGTCAGCCACGCTCAGACGTCGTGGTTGTCGGTGTACGGCAGCAGCGAGAGGAAGCGTGCGCGCTTGATCGCGGTCGCCAGCTGACGCTGGTAGCGCGCCTTGGTACCGGTGATGCGGCTCGGCACGATCTTGCCGTTCTCGGTGACGTACTGACGCAGGGTGTTGAGATCCTTGTAGTCGATCTCCTTCACGTCTTCGGCAGTGAAGCGGCAGAAC
>DAHUXL010000008.1 GCA_027307195.1 Rhodanobacter sp.
CCGAACGATTCGAGGAACGACTTGATCCGCGGCAACCCGACTTCCAGCCCCATGTGGATGGTCGCGAGGTTCCACGAATTGACCAGCGCATCGACCATCGGCAGGTGGCCGTGACTTTGCTTGTCGTCGTTCTGCGGCGTCCACATGCTGCCGTCCGGCTCGCGCATGTTGATCGGGCTGTCGTCGAGCATGCTGGCCAGGTTCCAGCGTTCGGGCTGGGTCAACGCGACCAGATAAACGAACGGCTTGATGGTGGAGCCGATCGGCCGGCGTGCATCGAGCGCACGGTTGAAGCCCTGGTCGCCGGGAATCTTGCTGCCGACCACGGCCAGCACGCTGCCGGTCTGCGCATTGGTCACCACGGCCGCCGCCTGCAGCGGATCGGCACGCTTGCCGAGGCTCTTCATGGTTTCGGCGATCGCCTGCTCGGTGTACAGCTGCGCGGCCGGATCGAGCGTGGTGAATACCGACAGATTGCCCTGGCTCAGCGTCTCATCGTCGAAATCGGCGGTGATCTGGGTGCGCACCAGCTGCATGAACGCGGGGAATCGGTTGTGCGGCAACTGGCCGTTGCTGACGATATCCAGCGGCGCGGCCTGCGCCGCATTCTCCTGCGCGGCGCTGAGCAGGCCGGTGGTGGCGAACTCCTGCAGCACCAGGTTGCGCCGGGTCAGCGCGCGCTCCGGCGAACGACGCGGATCGTAATAGCTCGGCCCCTTCACCATGCCGACCAGCAGCGCGATCTCCTGCGGACGCAGATCTTCCAGCCGGCGTCCGAAATAGAACTCGGATGCGGCCGCAAAACCGTGCACCGCTTGCCCGCCCTGCTGGCCGAGGAAGACATCGTTGACGTAGGCCTCGAGAATCCGCCCCTTGCTGTAATGCGCCTCCAGCAGGAGCGACATCAGCGCTTCGTTGATCTTGCGCGTGAAGTTCTGGTCGCGGCTGAGGAACAGGTTGCGCACCAGCTGCTGGGTCAGCGTGGAACCGCCCTGCACGGTATGCCCGGCGCGCAGATTGGCGAATGCCGCACGCATGATTGCGCTGAAGTCGATGCCGATGTGGTGCTTGAAATCGCGATCCTCGACCGCCTGCAGGCCGTTCACCAGCAGCGGCGGCACGTCGGCCAGATGCACGAAGCGGCGCTCTTCCTGGCTGGCGCCGTACAGCGTGGCAATGCGTGCCGGGTCCAGATGCGCCAGCGCGAGCTTCTTGTCGGTGGCGGCGTCCTGCACGGACTGCACGGTGCCCTTGCCGAGGGTGACGCGAATGCGCTTCGGCAACTCGCCACCGTCGGGCCCGGCGTAGCCGCGCGAGGTGATCGTGTAGCGCGTACCCTGCTTCACCCAGCTGCCGGCGACCTGGCCGTGACCGTCATTGCTGTAGCCGGCGAAGGTCAGTTCCAGCTCCAGCGCGGCCGGCGTCATCGGCATGTCGGCGGCCAGCGGCAGCGGACGGGCATAGACGCGGGTCGGCACCGCGAACACCAGATCGTTGAAGCGATCCTGCACGCGCTTGTTCAGCACCAGCGTGTAAGGCAGCACGAAGCCGAACAACAGACCCATGCCGATCCAGAACGGGATGCGCAGCCACGGCCAGCAGCGGCGCGCGAGCGAACGAAAACGATTCAAAAAGTCCAACGTGGGGGGAATCCGGCAATCAAGTGGTTCGATCATAGGGCCTGCTACCCGGCGCGCATATGAACGCAGCGGCCGGTTTGGTGGCGGAATACGGGCAATCTGGCCGGATCGGTCGCTCCCGTCAGGGCTTGTGCGCTCCTAACCGGGTGACATCCACATCGAGGCTTCCGGCCGGAACGGCCGCGGGCGGATCCCGAGCAGCCGCTGCAATTCGTCGTTGTCGGCGATCAGGTCGCTGTCCAGCCGGCTCAGCGGCCCGCGCAGCGGCGGCAATGCGCGCTGCCCCAGCCGCAGCAGCCACGCCGGCAGCGGCAGCGGCACGGTAGCCTGCGGCAGACTGCGGCGCACGCGCGCAAACATCTCGCCAGCCGGCAGTCGCTCACCACCTCCGATCGGCAGAATCCGACCCGATGTTGCCGGACAATCCAGCGCTGCCATGACGGTTTGCGCAATATCGTCCGCGTGCACCGGCTGGCGCAGGCCGCAGCCGGCCGGCAACGGAAACAGGCGCAGGCGCAGCGCGCGGCGCGCGATCGGGGTCAGGCTCTTGTCCAGCCCGGCGCCGTAAACCAGGGTCGGCCGCAGCACCGTCCAGGCACAACCGTGACGGGCACACGCCGCGGCCAGCGCCGTCTCGCCCTCATGCAACTGGCGCGCGATCTCGCGCTCGGCCGGTACGCTGGAATCGCGCTTGGTTTCGGCACTCATC
>DAHUXL010000073.1 GCA_027307195.1 Rhodanobacter sp.
TTTGCGCGGCATTCGCGTGCTGCTCAACGCACTGCTGCTGCTGGCGCTGTTGTACACGGTGACGCTGTGCAAGGCGCTGCTGATCCCGCTGGTGCTGGCGGCTTTCCTGGGGCTGGCGCTGAATCCCATCGTCGCCACCGGGGCACGTTTTCACCTGCCGCGCTGGTTGACCGCCAGTGTGCTGATGATTGGCCTGATCGTCGGTATCGGCAGCGGTGTCGGGTTGCTGGCGCAGCCGGCGATCGGCTGGTTTCATGGCGCACCGGCGGCGATCAAGAGTTTCGTGCCGAAACTGAGGAACCTCACCCAGCCCCTGGAGGCGGCGAACCGCGCCACCCAGACCCTGGTCAGCGGCAGCAACTCGATCCGTGCGGCAACGACAGCCCAGCCTGCACCGATGTCGATCAGCGCCTGGGACGTGGTCTCGACCGCGCCGAAGGTGTTGGCCGCGGTACTCAGCGTGACGCTGCTGGTGTTCTTCTTCCTGGTCTACGGTGACACCATGCTGCGCCGACTGGTGGAGATCACGCCGAGCTTTGCCTACAAGCGACATGCGGTGACGATCGTGCGCGGTATCCAGACCGAGGTGTCGCGCTACCTGCTCACCGCGCTGCTGATCAATGCCGGCCTGGGCGCGCTGACCGCCGGCATGCTATGGCTGTACAAAGTGCCCGATCCGCTGTTGTGGGGTGCGGTGGCGATGTTCGCCAACTTCATTCCGTACGTCGGCGCGATTGTCACCACCACGCTGCTGGCGGTGGTGTGCATGCTGTACGCGAACGACGTGAACCTCGACGTGTTCCTGCCCGCGCTGACCTTCGCCGGCATCACCGCGGTCGAAGGCAACCTGATCACGCCGTTGATCCAGGGTCACAGCATGCGGCTGAGCCCGATCGCGATCCTGCTGTGGCTGCTGGTATGGGGCTGGCTGTGGGGTATTCCCGGCGCGCTGCTGGCGGTGCCGATGCTCACCTGCACCAAGCTGATCGCCGAGCGCGTGCGCAGCTGGAACTGGTTCGCGGTGATCGTGCAGCGCTGAGGACGATCGGCGTCGCGTCGGTCAGATCGCATCCTGCGACAGATTGAGCAAGGTATAGGCGCGCTGCTCGCCTTCGAACCTGCCACCGCTTCGGGATACCAGCGTCACGTGCCGCCGCAGCATGATCACGTCGCTGACGATGACGCCCTTGCGGATCGTCGTGTAGCCGATCCAGCTGGCCTTGCCCGGGATCACCGACACCTCGATCGTCTTTCCGGCCGTGGTGGTGATCTGCATTGGCTTGCCACTTTTCTCGCGGGACTGGTCGTCGGACGACGGGCCGGCGCCGTTGCCGGTACGGGAAAGCGTGACGACCCCGTTGCGCGGATCGACGCGCAGCACGCGCACCTGCTCGGTTCCGGCCGGGCCGATTTCCCAGGGTGCGGGGATGGCGACGTCCCAGCTCATTCCAGCGAGGAGTGGGTCCGGCGCCTTGCCCCACAGCAAGGGATTGAAGACCACGCCGCTGGTCTGGTCGTTGATGCGGCACCTGCCCGCAAAACAGTTGGTGATGCCGTCACGAGGGATCTCGACGTCGTGCAACGGACCGCGGGCCGGATAGCCGTCGTAACGGTCGTCTTCGTCGAAGACGGTCGCCTTCGCCGTTGCGCCGGTCACCGTATAGTCGGCGGTGCCGCTGATGCGATCGACCTTTTCCTTGAACCCCGTGCCCCTGGTCGAGACGGTCTTGGAGAACACGTCGGACAAGCGCTCGCCCACCTTGAGATCGGGGCGCAGAAATGTCGCGGTGGGCTCGGCATGAACCAATGAGGCATGAGCCGATGAAATGCCCGGGCAAAAAATCGAAGCGCAAAAGGCGAGTTTGCCGACAGCACGGAAGCGGGGATTCATCACGGTCTCCATGGAGTGTCCGTTGGTGCGCTGAAGATTCAGCGCGCGATGCCGTGTGCGCGCAGCACATCGGAAATATCGAAGCGCCACAGGTTGCGCGAACCGTTGAGCGGTGATTGCAGGCGCTGCTGCAGCGTGGCCGCGTTGTCGCGCGGTTTCGGAAAATGCACATCGTCGCGACGTGCACTGGATACGTACAGTTCGCCGAAGCCGGGTCCCAGCGACGGCGCGTTCTCCAGCGTGCGGCTGTTGACGTCGTCGCCCAGGTGCAGCGGCTTGCCCCAGCGTCCGTCGACCTGACGGAAGGCGATGTAGATGTCGGCGCTGCCCAGCGAGTCACCTTCGTTGCCGGCATAGATCAGGAAGCGTCCTTGCGGGTCCACCGCCGGATCCATCCGGCTGTGCTCGAGATCGCCCAACTCCACCCGTACCGGCGCTGCGTAGCGGCCATCCTGCAGATGCGCCACATAGATCTGATAGGCCTTGCCGGAATCGGCGCGATGGGCGGAAAAATAGATGTCGCCGCTGGCGGTCACCGACGGGTTGTAGATCATCGCGCCGTCGTTGAGTGCGCCATCGACATGCACCGGCGCGCTCCAGCCACCGCGCGCCTGTCGCGCGACGTACCAGAGGTTGCTGCCTGGGAAGTGCTGCCCGTTCATCTCGGCCGTCACCGGCGCGTCGCCCGGATGCGGCGGCCGGTTGGAAACGAAGTACAGGCGGTTGCCGTCGGGCGACAGCGTCGGTTCGGAGTCGTGCCACTGGCCCGAGAATGTCGCCACCTGCGGCGTCGACCAGCGGTTGCCATGGCGCTGCGAGACCATGATGGTGTCGTCGGCCTCGGCGAAATCCGAGCGCATGAAATACAGGGCCTGGCCGTCCGCGGTCAGCGCGGCCGAGGTCTCCTGCAGTCCGGTCGAGATGATGCCGGCGCCGAGCAACTCGCCCGCGCTGGCGATCACCGGGATCAGCGCCAAAGCGCAGCAAGTGTTCAGCAGGAATTTTCTTGACGGCATGGGCGAGCGTCCGCGTGCAGGCGAGATGGCCTGCCGCGCAGCCTGCCGTCTCGGCCGTGGTGCTGCCTGCGTTATGTGATATGCGGGCGCGGCGGCGTGACGAGCGGTCGTCGCGCCGCCACGAAAACCTCAGCGCAGCCCCAGTGCTGCCTGCGCGGCGGCGCGAAAACGACGACTCAGGCCCAGCCGGGTGCCGTCGTGAAGGACCACTTCCGCATTGCCCTGGAACAGCGGATGCAGCTCGGCCACGCGCTCCACATTCACCACGATGCCGCGATGGATGCGCAGGAAGCGTGCGGGATCGAGCATCGCCAGCAAGTGGCGCAGCGTTTCGCGATGCAGGAAGCGGCTGCTGCCGACATGGATGTGCAGGTAGTTGCCGTCGGCGCGGATCCAGTCGATGTCCGCGGCGGCGATCACCCGGATGTGCTCGCCGCTGCGCACGCTGATGCGTTGTGCATGGCCGGTACTGCTCGCCGCAGACAACGTCGGCTCCGGGTTTCCGTGCACGGCGTGCAGTCCCTGCCAATGCTGGTTCACCCGTGCCATCGCCTGGTCGAAGCGGCCCTGGTCGATCGGCTTGAGTACGTAGTCCAGCGCCCTAGCGTCGAATGCGCGTAGCGCGTGTTCGGCAAACGCGGTGGCGAATACCACCAGCGGCAAGCGATCGGGCGCCAACTCGTGCAACAGGCCGAAGCCGTCCATGCCGGGCATCTGGATATCCAGGAACAGCAGGTCCGGTTGCAAGGCGCGCACGGCCTGCATTGTTTCGTCGGCATTGCCGCATTCGCCGACGATCTCCACCTCGTCGTGCGAGGCCAGTGCCTGGCGCAGTGCCAGCCGCGCCAGCACCTCGTCATCCACCAGCACGGCGCGCAGGCGCGGCGTGTTCATGCGATATGCCGGACGAAGGGCAGGCGTACTTCGGCGCGCGTGCCGCCGCCGGCCAATGGGATGAGCTCAAATCGCGCCGAGTCGCCGAACAGCATGTGCAGGCGTGAGCGTGTGTTGCCCAGACCGATGCCTTCAGGCGAGCCCTGCGGCGGCAGGCCGAGACCATCGTCGTCCACGCGCAGTTGCAGCTGCTCGCCGTCGCGCCACGTCGAGATGCGCAGGATGCCGGCGCCGACCTTGTCCTGCAGGCCATGGCGCAGCGCGTTCTCCACCAGCGGCTGCAGGATCAGGTTGGGCACGGCTGCGCCGAGGGTGTCGTCGGCCACGTCGAGCTGGGTGCTGAGCCGGTCCTGGAAACGCACCTGCTGGATGTCGAGGTAGCAGGTGAGGAATTCCAGCTCGCGCGACAGCGGCACCTGTGGCGCGTGGCGTTCCTCCAGTGTGAGGCGCAGGAAGTCGCTGAGCCGGGCGATCATCAGCCGCGCCTGCAGCGGATCGGCCAACGCCAGCGCCGAGATCGCGTTGAGCGTGTTGAACAGGAAATGCGGCTGCAGCTGCATGCGCAACGCCTGCAACTGTGATTGCACCAGCTGCGTTTCCAGTTGCATGCGGCGCAACCGCTCGTCGTGCAGGTGCCGGCGCGATTCCATCCCGCGCAGCACTGCCAGTATCACCCAGTAGGTCACCAGCCCCTGCTGCAACTTGTAGGCGAACTCCATGTGGACGAAGTCGCCGAACGAAGCCACCGGCATCTTGCCCGGGCCGCATACGATCCAGAAGATCAGCAGCTGCAGCAGCGTCTGGGCCAGTGCCACGCCGATACTTGCGGGTACGTGCAGCAGCAGGAAACGTGGCCCGCTGCGGCCGGCGCTGCGCAGCCCCAGCCAGCCGATGCCCGTTGCCAGCAGCATCCACAGCCAGAAATCGGCGAGGTTCCAGGCCAGACCGCGCAGCCAGTTCGCGTCGCGTCCTTCGCTGAGCGAGGACAACCCCGAGCTCAGCGCGTACGACAGCGCCAGCAGGGTCCAGAAGCCGAACGCCAGCGGCCAGACCTGGCGGCGCGAAGGTTCGGCTTGCTCAGGCACTTGATCACGGCGGGCGATGTCCATCGCTTTCATCCGCGCAGTGTGCCCGTACCGGCACTTCCAGGAATGTGCCGGAAGGTACGCCGGCGCGGGAAACTCGGCGCTGGATCGCGAGAACACGTCGCTCAATGCTCAGCACGATGCGCATCCAGCCACGGTGCCAGCGACACCTGCCAGATGTGGTCGGCACCGTTGTTCCACGTCGCCGCGGCATCCGGATCCGACGGCGGCAGGCGGCGGTCGCTGTAGAAATACAGCGTGCGGCGATCGGCACCGAGCTGCGCGCCCATGCTGTGCTTGCCGCCGTTGACCGTGTCGCCGAGATCGCGCGGTGTGCTCCAGCCGCTGGGTGTGTGGAACGCGATGGCCAGCCGGTAGGGCTGCTGCATGTCGTGCTTGATGCTGAAAACCATGAACGAGCGATCCGGTGCGATCGCCGGGTCACGGATCTGCGCATCGGCATCGCCCAGCCTCACGATGTAGGGCGGCTGGTATACACCGTCGCGGTAGACCGAACGCAGCAGGTGGAATTGCGTGTCCGCCGGGCTGCAGCCAATGAAGTAGATGCTGCCGTCCGCCGCGATGCTCGGAGCAAACGTCGTCGAGCAGCTGTTGACCACGTCGGGCAGGCGCACCGGTGTGCTCCAGCCGTTGCCCTGCCGGTTCACCCGCCACAGGTTCATGCCCTCACCGGCGCGACGCTTGCCCGCGTGAACCTCATCGATCGGCTTGCCGCCGGGTAGCGCCGGGCGGTTGGAGACGAACAGCAGGAACGAGCCATCCGGTGCCATCGCCGGATCGAGATCGCGCCAGTGTCCGGAGAACGGCGCAGTTTCTGGCGTCGACCAGAGATCGCCATCGCGCTGCGATTGCATCAACGTGAAGCTGTCGGTGCCACGCATGAAATACACCGCCGCACCGTCCGGGGTAAACGCCGCCGCGCCATCGTCGTCGCTTCCGGCGATCGCACCCGGCGCGAAGATCGTCGGCGCCACCGTGCCGGTCATGGCCGCGTGGGCCGTTGATCCGAAGGCCAGCAGAACACTCAATACGGTCGACAATTTCATGCAGTCTCTCCCAGGCAGGGTGGCTCGTATGCCGAAAGGTGAACCGGCGGCATCGACGATCCGTGCAGGCTGGCATCGGCGATCACGGGTGTCGCCGACCTTGTGATGATCGGCGACACGGCGATGACGAGTGGCCTGCCGGCAGGTGCAAGCGGTAAACCATCGCGAGATCGTTGCCGGGTTCTTCGGACCGTGGCCCGCGCGCCGCTCGACAGCGCAATCCGGCCGCTGGCCACCTGGCTGGCGGCTCTCGTCACGAAAGCGAGGCGACCCGGTGACCTGCGATGCAGTCTGGGCCGGCGGCGATCCCACCGCGAACGAGGGAAGCAACATGAGCAGGCAACGTATTCTTCCATGGAGCATGGCGTGCCTCGCCGTGCTGGTACTGGGCGCCGAAGCGGTGATCGCGGCGGCCTCGGCCGCGAGTGTGACCGGCGTCGATGAATCGGCCCGCAGCCAGGCGGCGGTAATCGCAGTCGACCAGCACTGGCTGGAGGCCGAGCTCGGCGGTGATACGGCGTGGCTCGACTCCATGTTGCTGCCGGAATACCGTTCGGTCGGCGCCGACGGCGTGGTGCATCCGAAGGCCGCGATCATGGCGCACGCCGCGAAGAACCGCGGCTCGGACACCGAACGGCGCAAGGTCGAGGCGTGGCTCAAGACGCATCCGTCGGGCAAAGCCGTGGTGATCCACGGCGACACCGCGATCCTGTCGTTCTACGACCCGGCCAAGGGTGCGGCCAACGACGTGCGTTCGTCCGACATCTTCGTCTACGTGGATGGCCGCTGGCACGCGCTGTACTCGCAGCACAGCGGTGCACCGACAAGCTGATCGATCGCAATGGCGACAGCCGAAGCGTTCCGAGCCGGAGCGGCCGTCACCAGCTGATGCGCTGGCCATCGCGGAAGAAGCCACCGGTGAGCGGCTCGGACAGGCAGGCGGCCCAGACGATGCCGGCCGCGCCGGCGGTCACCGGTCGCCCGCCGGGGCCGCCCATGTCGGTGGCGACCCAGCCGGGACAGACTGCATTGACCTGGATGCCGCTGCCTTCGAGTTCGCTGGCCAGGGCGCGGGTGTAGGTGTTCAGCGCCGACTTGGACACGCGATAGGCCGGGCAGCTTGCGCTGTCGGTGGTGCTTGCGCCGCAACCGCTGGAGACGTTGACGATGCGGCCATAGCGGTGTCGCCGCATCAGCGGCAACAGCGCGCTGCACAACCGCCAGCTGCCGAACAGGTGCGTTTCCATCGCATCGCGCACCGGCGCGATCGCGGTGCCGGACGGACTCGCTGCGGGGTCGTAGAAAGCGCCGGCGTTGTTGACCAGCACGTCGAGCCGGCCGTAGGTGACCTCGATCCAGCGTGCCAGCGTGTCGACCTGATCCTGTTGCGTGACGTCGAGCTGCACCGCGATCACCTCGCCGGGCGCACCGGCGAGCTTGCGTGCCGCCTGCAGGCCCTTGTCCAGATCGCGCGCGCCGAGCAACACGGTCATGCCGCGTTCGCTGAGCTGGCGCGCCACCTCGAAGCCGAGGCCGCGATTGGCGCCACTGACCAGTGCCACACGGTACACCGGCGCGGTCGCCGTGGCCGGTACACGTCGGGCTGGCCGGCTCATGGCGCAGCGTCGGTCTTGGCCACCGCGCTGCAGTGTTCGTCGCCGCAGGCCTGCCAGCCACCACCCAGCGCCTTGTACAGCGCCACGGCGCGGGTGTTGATCGCCGCCTCGGCCTGGGCCAGGTCGTCTTCGGCAGCGAGCTGGGTGCGTTCGGCATCGAGCAGTTCGAGGAAGCTGGTGGCGCCTTCCTGATAACGCACCTGCGCCAGTTCCGCGGCGCGCTTGCT
This sequence comes from Rhodanobacter sp., assembly GCA_027307195.1. GTDB lineage: Bacteria > Pseudomonadota > Gammaproteobacteria > Xanthomonadales > Rhodanobacteraceae > Rhodanobacter. Next base: position 7,797 of record DAHUXL010000073.1, read on the forward strand.
CTGCGTGCTTTGCTCGATCAGGTGATCGACACGCACGCGCTGCTGGTTGAAGCCGGTGACCGCGTTGTCGATGTCCTCGATCGCCAGCAGCACGGACTGCTGGTAGTTCGCCTGCGCCGCATCGGCGCGCGCCTCGCTGGCGTGCAGGTTGGCGCGCACGCGCTGGATGTTCAGGCCGGGCCAGCTGATGCTCGGTGCCAGCGACCAGGCACGCGTGGCCGGACTGCCGAAATCGTTGCTGCGTCCCGAAAGAAAGCCGAGGAAGCCGCCCAGGGTGATGTGCGGGAAGAAATCCGCCTTGGCTACGCCGATGCGCGCGGTGGCGGCGGCGTATTCGCGTTCGGCCATCTGGACGTCCGGGCGACGCGACAGCACGTCGCCCGCATCGCCGATCGGCAGGCTCACCGCAATCGGAGTGAAGCTTTTTGGCGACACGTCGATGTCGAGTTCGCCTGGCCGTTCACCGAGCAATACCGCCAGCCGGAATTCACTGGCACTGGCTTGCGTCTGCAGCAGCGGCAGTTGCGCCTGCACCGCACTCAGGCGTGCCTTGGCGCTGGCCACGTCCTGCTCGGAGCCGGAGCCGAGCTGCTGGCGCACGTCGGTGAGGTGCACGGTCTGCTGCTGGCTGTCGATGTCGCGCCGGGCGATGTCCAGACGCAGCTGGCTGCCGCGCAATTCGAAATAATTGCGTGCGACTTCGGCGAGCAGGCTGACCTGCGCGTTGTGCAGCGCCGCCTCGCTGGCGCCAAGATCGGCGCCGGAGGCTTCGACGGAACGGCGCACGCCGCCGAACAGATCCAGCTCCCACGACGCATCGAAGCCGGCCTGGTAAGTGGTCACGGTGGTGCGCTGGTTGGTGAAGCCCGGTTGCTGGCCGCGGCTGCGTGTGTAGTTCACGCTGGTATCGATCGTCGGCAACTGATCGGCCTTGGCGCCGCTGAGCAGCGCCCGCGATTCATGCAGTCGCGCCACCGCGATGCGCAGGTCGAGGTTGTTCGCCGCGGCACGCTGGATCAACGCATCCAGCGTGGGGTCGTTGAACTGCTTCCACCACGCGGCCTGGAACTGCGCATTGTTTTCCTGCGCGGCATCGAGGCCCTGCAATTGCGGCGCGGCAATTTTCGTCGCGTGATAGTTCGGGCCCACGCTGGCACAGCCGGCGAGGATCAGGGCCGCGCTGAGCGCGGCGATTTTCAGTAGTGGCTTCATCAGTGGTTCTCCAGCGCCGGCAGCGCATGCGCGGCGGCGCGTTCGGCGGCGCGCGCCTCGCGGCGTTCGACCAGGGCGCGAATCAGTACATAGAACAGTGGCGTGTAGATCAGTCCGAAGATGGTCACGCCAAGCATGCCGGAGAACACCGCCACGCCCATTGCATGACGCATCTCGGCACCGGCACCGTGCGAGGTCACCAGTGGCACCACGCCCATGATGAAGGCGAACGAGGTCATCAGGATCGGGCGCAGTCGCAGCTTCGCCGCTTCGAGCACCGCCTCGTGGCGGCTCATGCCTTCGTGCTGGCGTTCGCGGGCGAACTCGACGATCAGGATCGCGTTCTTGCACGCCAGTCCGACCAGCACGATCAATCCGATCTGGGTGAAGATGTTGTTGTCGCCACCCGACAGCCAGACACCGGCGATCGCGGACAGCAGCACCATCGGCACGATCAGGATCACCGCCAGCGGCAGCGACCAGCTTTCGTACAGCGACGACAGCACCAGGAACACCAGCAGCACGCACAACGGGAACACCAGGATCGCGGTATTGCCGGCGAGAATTTGCTGGTAGGTCAGCTCGGTCCACTCGAAACTGATGCCGTTGGGCAGATTGTCCTTCGCCAGTTTCTCCATCGCCGCCTGCGCCTGGCCGGAACTGAAACCGGGCGCCGGGCCGCCGTTGATCTCGGCCGTCGGATAGCCGTTGTAGTGCTGCACCCGATCCGGGCCGGCACCTTGCTGCACGGTGACGAACGAACCCAGCGGCACCATCTGCCCCTGCGCGTTGCGCGTCTTCAGCTGCAGGATGTCCTGCGGCGTGTGGCGGAACGCCGGGTCAGCCGAGACATTCACCTGATAGGTGCGGCCGAAGCGGTTGAAGTCGTTCACGTAGAGCGAGCCCATGTAGGCCTGCATGGTCTGGTAGACATCACCAAGATTCACGCCCTCGGCCTTGGCCTTCTCGCGATCCACGTCGGCATCCACCTGCGGCACGCTGACCTGGAAGCTGGAGAACAGTCCGGCCAGTGCGGGCTCCTTCTGGCTCGCCGCGATCAGGTTCTGGGTCTGCTTGTACAGCTCGTCGAAACCGCGGTCGCTGCGGTCCTCCAGCTGCAGGCGGAAGCCGCCGATCGTGCCCAGCCCCATCACCGGCGGCGGCGGGAATACCGCAATGTACGCATCCTGGATCGAGGCGAACTTTTGGTTCAACGCACCGGCGATCGCGCCGGCCGAGAGATCCGCGCTGCGGCGTTCCTCGAACGGCTTCAGCGTGACGAACACGATGCCGGAATTGGTCGAGTTGGTGAAACCGTTGATCGACAGGCCGGGGAACGCGACGGCATGTTCGACGCCCGGCTGCTTCAGCGCGATCGCGCCCATGCGCTGGATCACGTCCTCGGAACGATCCAGCGAGGCGGCATCGGGCAGCTGCGCGAACGCCACCAGGTATTGCTTGTCCTGTCCCGGCACGAAACCGGTCGGTACATGCGAAAAGCCGAACCAGGTCAGCGCGATCAGGCCGGCATACACCACCAGCGCCAGCTTGCCCTTGCCGACAATGCGCTTCACGCCGCCGACGTAGCGCTCCGAACCGCGGTGGAACAGGCGGTTGAACGGACGGAACAGCCAGCCGAACGCGCGATCGATGCCGCGTGTGAGGCGGTCCTTCGGTGCGTCATGCGGCTTCAGCAGCACGGCGGCCAGCGCCGGACTCAGGGTCAGCGAGTTGAACGCGGAGATCACCGTGGAGATCGCGATGGTCAGCGCGAACTGGCGATAGAACTGGCCGGTGAGGCCGCTGACAAACGCGGTCGGGATGAACACCGCGCACAACACCAGCGCGGTGGCCACGATCGGGCCGGTGACTTCGTGCATTGCCTTGCGCGTGGCTTCTTTCGGCGACTGCCCGAGTTCGATATGGCGCTCGACGTTTTCCACCACCACGATCGCGTCATCGACCACGATGCCGATCGCCAGCACCAGTCCGAACAACGACAGTGCATTGAGCGAGAAGCCGGCCAGGTACATCACCGCGAACGTGCCGATCAGCGACACCGGCACCGCCACCAGCGGAATGATCGAGGCGCGCCAGGTCTGCAGGAACAGGATCACCACCAGCACCACCAGCAGGATCGCTTCCAGCAAGGTATGCGCCACCGCCTCGATCGAGCCGCGTACGAATACGGTCGGGTCATACACGATCGAGTAGTCGACGCCCTGCGGGAACTCCTTCTTCAGCTGCGCCATGGTGGTGCGCACTTCGTCGGAGATCTGGATCGCGTTGGAGCCCGGCCGCGCGAAGATCGGCAATGCCACCGCCGGCTTGTTGTCGAGCAGGCTGCGCAGCGCGTAGTTGTTCGAGCCCAGGTCGACCTTGGCCACATCATTCAAATGCGTGACGCCACCGTTCGCGTCGGTGCGCACGATGATGTTGCGGAAGTCGTCCTCGCTGATCAGTCGTCCGCGCGTGTTGATGTTGAGCTGGAACGCCGAGTTGCTGGGTCCGGGCGGCGCGTTCAGCGCACCGGCGGCGACCTGCACGTTCTGCTCGCGGATCGCGTTGATCACGTCGCCGGTGGTGAGCGAACGCTGCGCGAGTTTCTGCGGATCGAGCCACACGCGCATCGAGTATTCGCCGGCACCGAAGATTTGCACGTCGCCGACGCCGTCGAGCCGGCCCAGCACATCCTTCACGTGCAGGCGCGCGTAGTTCGACAGGTACAGCATGTCGTAACGCTGATCGGGCGAGGTGAGATGCACCACCATGGTGAGGTCGGGCGAGCTCTTCTGCGTGGTCACGCCGAGCCGCTGCACTTCCTCCGGCAGCTTCGGCAGGGCCTGCGCCACGCGGTTCTGCACGTCGACCTGGGCGGTGTTGAGATCGGTGCCCAGCGCGAACGTCACGGTCAGGGTCAGCGCGCCGTCACTGGTCGCTTGCGACGAGGTGTACAGCATGCCCTCGACGCCGTTGATCTGTTCTTCCAGCGGCGTGGCGACGGTTTCGCCGATCACCTTGGGGTTGGCGCCGGGGTAGGCCGCGCGCACCACCACGGTGGGCGGCACCACTTCGGGGTATTCGCTGATCGGCAGCTTGAACACCGCGATGCTGCCGGTGATCACGAACAGCAGCGACAGCACAGCGGCCATGATCGGCCGGTTGACGAAAAATTGGGCGATGTTCTTCATGCAATGAATCCTCGACAAAGCCGTTTCGCGGCTTTGGACTTCTTGCTCCTCCCCCTGCATCGCAGGGGGAGGTAGGGAGGGGGTAACGCTCTTGCTCTTGGCTTCGTGACTCGCTGGAGGGCTTCACCCCTTCCCAGCCTTCCTCTGCGGCACGTCCCACAAGGGGACTTTCTTCAGCCGCAGGGGAGGGAGCGTGTGTTCAACCTTGCGGAACCTTTGGAGTCGCCGTGCTGGCCTGCACCGTGCGCGCATCGGCATCCGGCGCATCGCCGCGCTCGACCAGTGCCTTGTCGCTGGCATCGAGCCGGTACTGCATCGCCACCTTCTGCGGATTCACCTCGGCACCGGGACGCACGCGCTGCAGGCCGTTGACGATCACCACGTCGTTGGCGCCCAGGCCGCTTTCGATCACACGCAGGCCGTGGAACAGCGCGCCGGTGTCGACCTTGCGGTATTCCACCTTGCGGTCCTTGCCGACCACATAGACGAACTGGTTGCCGAGATCGGTGCCGATCGCACGGTCGTCCACCAGCACGCGCGACCTTGTCTGGCCGCTCTGCAGTTGCACGCGGGCATACAGGCCGGGTGTGTACAAGCCATCGGCGTTGTCGAACACCGCGCGCAGGCGCATCGTGCCGGAGCCGGTGTGCAGCTGGTTGTCGACGAAGTCGAGGCGCCCCTCATGCGGATGGCCCGATTCGTCGGCCAGCCCCATCGCGGCCTCGATCCGGGCGCTGCGTCCCGCCTTCGCCGCGCCGCTGCGCAGGTGGTCGAGCTTGAGCCAGGTCTGCTCGTCGACGTCGAAGTAGACATAGACCGGATTCACCGAGACCACGCTGGTCAGCACGTCGTTGCTGGTGACCAGGTTGCCGGGCGTGACGCGGGCATTGCTGACGCGGCCATCGATCGGCGAGCGCACCTGGGTGAAATCCAGATTCAGTCGCGCGGCGGTCAGTGCGGCAGTGGCGGCGGCCAGCTGCGCACGTGCGCTCTGCTCGGCAGTGTCCTGGCTGTCGGCTTCCTGCTGCGCCACGGCGTGCTGGGCCAACAGCATCGCAGCGCGGCGCTGGTTCGTTTCGGCCAGGCTCAAGGCGGCTTTGGCCTGGGCCTGATTCGCGTTGAGCCGGTCGACCTCGGCCTGGTAAGGGCGCGGATCGAGCTGGAACAGCACGTCGCCCTTGTGCACGAGCGCGCCTTCCTGGAAATGCACCGAATCGACGAAACCGCCGACGCGTGGCTGCACCTGCACCGTGTTGACCGCCTGCAGCCGGCCAGTGAATTCGGCGCTGTCGCTGACCTGACGGGTCAACGCCTGCGCCACGGTAACCTCGGGCGGCGCGGCAGCGGCGGCGGTCTGCGCCTTGCTGTTGCTACCGTGCAGCAATACCCAGCTGCCCAGCGCACCGGCAGCAATCAGAGGGGCCAGCATCCATTGTTTTTTCATCTCGCGCTCCCAGAATCTTGGTAGCCGGACGCAAGTCGTCCGACGAAGGGTCGAGAGAATAGGTGTACTTTGCGGTATAGAAAATCCGTTTCTTGCGCATTACACTCGTGAGCCACAGTCACGAATCGACGAGGAATTGAAACAATGGAAGACTTTTCCGCAATTTCGACCTTCGTCCGCGTGGTCGAGGCCAAGAGTTTCGCCGCCGCGGCAGCCCAGCTCGGCATGACCCCGTCCGGCGTCAGCCGCGCGGTGGCGCGGCTGGAAACCCAGCTCGGTGCACGACTGCTGTTTCGATCAACGCGTTCATTGCGATTGACCGACGATGGAGCCGCATTCCATGCACGTTGCAAGGAGATACTCGCCGATCTGGCTGAGGCGACCGAGGCACTCAACTACTCGAATCGCAAACCCACCGGCAAGCTGCGTGTGGGCATTTCGCTGTCGGTCGGCCGCGCCGCAGTGATCCCGCGGCTGACCGAATTCGAGCAACGCTACCCGGACATCCGGCTGGAACTGTCGATGAGTGACATGCCGATGGACCTCAACGGCGAAGGCCTGGATTGCGCGATCCGGGTCGGCCAGCTGGAGGATTCCAGCCTGATCGCACGCAAGATCGGCTACCTCAGCAATGTGGTGTGTGCCTCGCCGGAGTATTTGCGCAAGTACGGTGCGCCGCGCAGCATCGAAGATCTGAAAGACCACCGCTGCATCAACTATGTCTATCCGAACGGACGCCCGCGCCAGTGGCAGTTCGACACGCCGGGCGGGCAGGTGAGCGTGGACATCGATGCGCACATGCTGATCAACGACGGCGAATCGGTGCTGCAGGCGGTGGCGGCGGGACTCGGCATCACCCAGGTGCCGCGCATGCTGGCCGCGTGCATGCTGGAGAAGGGCATGCTCGAACTGGTGATGACCGACACCACCTCGACCGGCAAGCCGGTGTGGATCGTCTACCCGCAGAAGAAGCACCTGTCGGCCCGCGTGCAGGCCTTCATCGAATGGGTGCGCGAGCTGTTCGATCGCACCAACCAGCCGGGACAATGCGCGGTCGGTGCGCAGAAGCCCTTGCCGAAACCGGTGCGTGAAGAGACGCTGGCCGAAGTGGCATAGCCATCCATGCCGCGGCCGCCGTTCGGCCGCGGCGGGTTCAGCCGCCGGCGGGCACCAGCAACAACAAGGCCACGCCGAACGCGATGCGATAGACCGCGAACGCGGTGAAGCGGTGCGTACGGATATAGCCGAGCAGCCATTTGATCGCGATGAACGCGACGATCGCCGAGACCACGAAACCCACCGCCAGCGCGGTCCAGTCCTCGTGTGCCGTGCCGCCGTCCTTGAGCACCTTCAGCAACTCGTAACCGGTCGCCGCATACATCGTGGGAATGCCGACCAGGAACGCGAATTCGGTGGCCGCGGCGCGGTTGCTGGTACCGGCCAGCATCGCGGCAAAGATCGTCGCGGCCGAACGCGAGGTGCCCGGGAAAATACCGGCGATCATCTGCGCGATGCCGACCAGGATCGCTACCTTCCAGGTCACTTCGGTCCGGTCCGGCTGGCGCGCGGCCAGCAGTTCGGCAGCGATCATCCACAGGCCGCCAATCACGAGTGCCCATGCAATGGGTGTGACCGTCTCGGGCAGCTTGAAGCCCTGCTTCACCGCGACGAAACCGAGCACGGCGGTGATCAGGAACGCCACCGCAAGCTTCAGCAGGTAGTCGCGGTTCGCCGGTTCGCGCCATTGCGTGAACAGCTGCCAGATGCGCCTCCAGTAGATCAGCGTCACCGCCAGGATCGCGCCAGCCTGGATGCCGACATTGAACAGATCCGAGCGTGCACCGAGTCCGAATTTCTCGGCGATCAGCAGATGGCCGGTGCTGGAGATCGGCAGGAATTCGGTGATGCCCTCGATGATGCCGAGCAGGATGACGTGAATCAGGTCGGTCACGGGGCGGTTCCGGAGCAGGAGGAAAATACGCCGGCATGATGGACCGCCGGCTCGAAGCGGCATAGCTTAACGGGCTTTGCCGGCGTAAAAGAGGGCTGATTGATGGCGGCACGCGGCGGTTGTGCGGCCGGCATGGACGCACCACCTTAGTGCAAATGACCAGCGTGATCAGCCTGATGCTGGTGCTATTGTGCCGGTTCGCCACTCCGCCAGACTTCGCTCATCCCTTGTGCCGCAATGTCTTCAGCACATGGCACAGGCTTTGCTAGGCAGCACTATTCCCTTCCCTCCGAGGCTCCGCCATGTCTGCTCAAAAAGTGCTCGATCTGATCGTGGAACATGAGGTCGAATTCGTCGACTTCCGCTTCGCCGACATGCTCGGCGTCCATCACCACGTCAGCTTCCCGGCCCATGCCATCGACGAGTCGACGTTCGAGGACGGCAAGATGTTCGACGGTTCCTCGATCACTGGCTGGAAGGGCATCAATGAATCGGACATGGTGCTGATGCCCGATCCGGACACCGCCCACCTCGATCCCTTCAGCTCGCACGTGCAACTGATCGTGCATTGCGATGTGCTGGAGCCGTCGACGATGCAGGCCTATGGCCGCGATCCGCGCTCGATCGCCAAGCGCGGCGAGGCGTACCTGAAATCCACCGGCATCGCCGACACCGCATTCTTCGGTCCCGAGCCCGAGTTCTTCATTTTTGACTCCGTGCGCTGGCAGAACGATCCGGGCCGCGTGTTCTACGAGATCGGTTCGGAAGAAGCGGCGTGGTCATCGCGCTACAAGTACGACGGCAGCAACAGCGGCCATCGTCCGGGCGTGAAGGGCGGCTACTTCCCGGTCAGCCCGGTCGACTCGCTGGGTGACCTGCGCGCGGACATGTGCAAGGTGCTGGAGTCGCTCGGCCAGACCGTCGAAGTGCATCACCACGAAGTGGCGAATGCCGGTCAGTGCGAGATCGGCGTGAAGTTCAACACGCTGGTGAAGAAGGCCGACGAGCTGATGACGATGAAGTACGTCATCAAGAACGTGGCGCACCAGAACGGCAAGACCGCCACCTTCATGCCGAAGCCGCTGGTCGGGGACAACGGCTCGGGCATGCATGTGCACCAGTCGCTGTCGAAGAACGGCGAGAACCTGTTCGCCGGCGATCTGTACGGCGGCCTGTCGCAGACGGCGCTGTGGTACATCGGCGGCATCTTCAAGCACGCCCGCGCGATCAACGCGTTCGCCAACTCCACCACCAACAGCTACAAGCGCCTGGTGCCGGGCTTCGAGGCGCCGGTGATGCTGGCCTACTCGGCACGCAACCGTTCGGCGAGCTGCCGCATCCCGTACGTGGCCAGCCCGAAGGGTCGTCGCATCGAAGTGCGCTTCCCTGATCCGATGAACTCCGGCTACCTGGTGTTCACCGCGCTGATGATGGCCGGCCTCGACGGCATCCTCAACAAGATCGACCCGGGCGCACCGGCCGACAAGGATCTGTACGACCTGCCGCCGGAAGAAGAGAAGAACATCCCGCAAGTCTGCTCCAGCCTCGACGCCGCGCTGGAAGCGCTGGACAAGGATCGCGACTTCCTCAAGGCCGGCGGCGTGTTCACCGACGACTTCATCGATGCCTACATCGAAGTGAAGATGAAGGAAGTCACCAAGTACCGCGCCAGCACGCATCCGCTGGAATTCCAGATGTACTACTCGCTCTGAGTCTCTTGGGTTACACCTGAGGTAACTCCAAAGCCCCTGCTGGTGCCTTGATCTTCAAGGCTTTCGCCAGCGGGGCTTTTTGTGCCCGGCTGCTGTCGTCCTGATCTTTCGAAGCGGAATTCCGGCACCCGATCGCGGAAGGGGCTGGGTTACGCTTCATTAACGAACCATCAAGTACATTAAGTGCATGTCGTGAGACATTGTTCCCACCGCATGGCGTGGTTCCCCTCCGTGTCATGCAATTAGATGGATCCCCCGACCCGCAGACTCCCCTCTGCGGGTTTTTTTATACTGAATAGGGCATTTGCACCAATTCGAGTCATTGCCCATCATGGTGCAATGAATGAGGCCGACTGGCGTACATGGGCGGAGCAGATGGCGACCGGGCTGGCCCGGGTCGATGCGGAGCTGCGCCTGCAGTGGATCAATCCGGCGCTGGCCGAGTGGCTGGAGCTGGGGCCGCGCAGTGCGATCGGGCAATCGCTGGGGCTGTGGCTGGATGAGGCAGCCCTGGCACAGGCCTCACGTGCACTGGCCGAGCAGCGTCCACTGCACTGGCGTGGCATCTCGCTCGTTGCGGCCAGCGGTCGCGAAATCACGGCGGACATCGCCTTGCAGCCATTCGACGACGGCCTGCTGCTGGAACTGCATGCGCTGACCGAACCGCTGGCGAACAGCTCGCCGCTGTCGGCCACTTTGCGTGGCTTCGCGCACGAGGTGAAGAACCCGCTGGCGGGTCTGCGTGGGGCGGCGCAGCTTCTACAGCGGCGGGTCGACAACGAGGATTTGCGCTCGCTGGCGGGCCTGATCATCGACGAGGCGGATCGGCTCGGCACCTTGGCGAACCGTCTGCTGCATCACGATGGCGCGGCGCAGCTTGGTCCGGTGAATATCCATCAGTTGCTGGAGCGGCTCAGCGACCTGCTGCAGGCCGAAGCGTCGCCGCCGCAATTGCGGCATGACTACGACCCCAGCGTGCCGGATCTGCTCGGCGACGCGGATCGGCTGCAGCAGCTGCTGCTCAATCTCGCGCGCAATGCACTGGAAGCCGGTGCGAACACGCTGACTTTGCGCACGCGGGTCGAGCACGGCCTGCGCCTGGGCGAACGGGTACTGCGCATGGCGCTGCGGGTGGATGTGATCGACGATGGCGCCGGCGTGCCGGCGGCCTTGCGCGACACGCTGTTCCAGCCGCTGGTATCCGGCCGCGCCGACGGCACCGGCCTCGGCTTGGCGCTGTCGCGCGAGATCGCGCACGAGCATGGCGGCGAGCTGCGCTGCACGAGTCGGCCGGGCGAGACGGTGTTTTCGCTGCATCTGCCCTTGGAGCGCGCACATGACTGAGAGCGATGCCCGGCATTTCTTTGCTCCCTCCCCTGCAAGCAGGGGAGGGTTGAGGAGGGGTGCTTTTGATCTTCCCGTACGTGCGGGCAACCTCCTCCAACCCTCCCCTTGCGCGCAGGCGGAGAGGCAAAGCTACGGCGGAATGAAGTCATGACTGAAGAAATCTGGATCGTCGACGACGACCGCGGCGTACGCTTCGTGCTGGCCGAAGCCCTGCGCGATGCCGGTCTGATCGTGCGCGAGTTCGGCGAGGTGGCGAGTGCGCGCGCGGCGCTGCATGAGACACGGCCCGCGTTGCTGCTCACCGACGTGCGCATGCCGGGCGAGGACGGCTTGAGTCTGCTCACCGAGCTGCATGCGCAGGCGATCGGCCCGGTGATCGTGATGAGTGCCTACACCGACGTGGCCACCACCGCCGCGGCGTATCGCGCCGGCGCGGTGGATTACCTGGCCAAGCCGTTCGATCTCGATCATGCGGTGGCGAGCGTGCAGCGCGCGCTCGCCAGCGTCGCGGCACCGACCGTGACCGGTGGCGATGTCATTGCAGCCGAGCATGCACTGCTCGGCGACAGCGCGCCGATGCGCGAGGTGTTCCGTCTGATCGGCCGCGTGGCCGCCAGCGATCTGAACGTGTTGATTACCGGCGAGACCGGCACCGGCAAGGAGCTGGTCGCGCGCGCGCTGCACGAGGAAAGCGCGCGGCGTGGCAAACCGTTCATCGCGTTGAACACCGCGGCGATTCCCAGCGAGCTGCTGGAGAGCGAACTGTTCGGCCACGAGGCCGGCGCATTCACCGGGGCGACGCGCCGTGTCGCCGGTCGCTTCGAGCAGGCCGAGGGCGGCACGCTGTTCCTCGACGAGATCGGCGACATGCCGCTGGCGCTGCAGACCCGGCTCTTGCGCGTGCTGGCCGGCGGCGAGTTCTACCGCGTCGGCGGCCGCGAATTGATTCGCGGCAACGTGCGCATCGTCGCCGCCACCCACCAGGACCTCGCGCTGCGCGTGGCCGCCAAGCAGTTCCGTGCCGACCTGATGCATCGCCTCGACGTGGTACGCATCGAGCTGCCGCCGCTGCGCACGCGGCGCAGCGACATCCCGCTGCTGGCGCGACATTTCCTCGCCACCACCGCGCAGGAACTGAAACTGCCGCCGAAGCGCTTCTCGAAGGCCGCATTGAAACTGGTCGCGCAGCGCGACTATCCGGGCAACGTGCGCGAGCTGGAAAACCTGTGCCGCCGGCTGGCCGTGATCGCGCCGGGCAGCGAGATCCTGCCCGCCGATCTGAGCGGTGGCGCAAGCGCACCCAGTGGCGGCGAGTGGACCGACGCGTTGCGCGAATGGGCTGTCGAAGCGCTGGCCGCCGGCGAGGCAGACATCCATGCGCGGGCCCGCGAGGCGCTCGATCAGACGCTGTTGCAGGCGGCCCTGCTGGCCAGTGAAGGGCATCGGCAGAACGCGGCCAGTGCGCTCGGCGTGGGGCGCAACACGCTTACCCGCAAGCTGGGTGCGTCGCGCACGCGACGCCGTTGACACTGCTCCCTCTCCCCAATGGGAAGAGGGTTGAGGTGAGGGGCGGGTGCTCGCGATGATGTTGCATCCGCTGTCATTCCGGCCTTCGCCGGAATGACGAAAATCGACATGTCGAGGGACCATCACGTTGCGATAGAGCCCCGGCGTCGGCTAACCAAGTACGACACGCAGCTGATGCGTCTGGCCGTCGTCGACCAGTGCGATGGCATCGTCGATGGCAAGCGTCTGGCCGTCCAATTCAACGCGTGTGACACCACGACAAACCTTGCCCGGATTCTCCACGGTTATCTCGTAACGACTCACGTGCTGCTTGCCGCGATGTTGGTAGCTGAGCTGAAAGCCGGGCCAGTCCTTCGGAATGCACGGATCGATGCGCAGCGCATCGCCCTGCAGCTGGAAGCCGAGCACCGCCTCCAGCCCGGCGCGATAAAGCCATGCGGCCGAGCCGGTGTACCAGGTCCAGCCGCCGCGGCCGACGTGCGGCGCCACCGAATAGACGTCCGCGCTGACGACATAGGGCTCCACCTTGTAGCGCGCCACCGCTGCGGCGCTGTCGCTGTGACGGATCGGATTGAGCAGGTCGAACAGTCCGGCGGCACGATCGCCGTCACCAAGCTTCGCCCAGGCGAAGATCGACCAGGTCGCACCATGCGTGTACTGGCCACCGTTCTCGCGCACGCCGGGCGGATAGCCCTTGATGTAACCGGGATTCTCCTTGCCATCCTGGTCGAACGGCGGGGTGAACAGACGCGCGATCCGATGGTCGTGGTCGACCAGCAGTCGGTCGACCGAGGCCATCGCCTGCGCCGTGTGCTCTTTGCTGCTCGCGCCGGCCAGCACGCTCCACGACTGCGCGATGGTGTCGATCCGGCATTGCTCGCTGGTGTGTGAGCCGAGCGGCGCGCCGTCGTCGTAATAGCCGCGGCGATACCACTGGCCGTCCCAGGCCCGTTCCAGCGCCGCGCGCAGATCGTCGGCGTAGTCGCGCCATTGCCGCGCGCGTTCGGTGTCGCCGCGCCGTTCGGCGACGGGTGCGAACGCCGCGATGGCGCTCAACAGGAACCAGCCCAACCAGCTGCTCTCGCCGCGGCCCTGTTCGCCGACGGCATTCATGCCGTCGTTCCAGTCGCCGGTTTCGATCAACGGCAGGCCATGCGTACCGCGGGTGAGGCTGCCGTCGAGCCCGCGCGCGCAGTGTTCGTAGACGGACGCTTGCTGATCCGATGCGGTCGGCAGAAAGAACGCATCGGTGGCACCGTCGGGAATGGTTTGGCCAGCGAGGAACGGCAGTAACACATCCAGCACTGCATCGTCGCCGGTCACGCCGACATAATGCATGGCGACATAGGCGAGCCAGATGCGGTCGTCGCTGATCTTCGTGCGGATGCCCTGGCCGCTCGGCGGCAGCCACCAATGCTGCACGTCGCCTTCGGCAAACTGGCGTCCGGCCGCGCGCAGCAGATGTTCGCGGGCGAGGTCGGGGCGGCTCGCGCACAGCGCCATCACGTCCTGCAGCTGGTCGCGGAAGCCGTAGGCGCCGCTTGCCTGGTAGTACGCGGTGCGCGCCCACAGCCGGCACCCTTGCACCTGATACAGCAGCCAGTCGTTGAGCAGGATGTCCATCGCGCGGTCCGGCGTGCGTACCTGCACCGTGTCCAGCACGTCGTTCCATTGCCTGGCGACGTCGGCGAGCACGCCGTCGATATCCGTCGCACGATACTTTTCGATCAGGCCTTGCGCCGCGGCTTCATCCGCCGCGTCGCCGAGCATGAACACGATATCGATCTGCGTGTTCGGCGGCAGCTCGATGCGCGTCTGCAGCGCGCCGCAGGGATCCAGTGCAGCGCCGAGCCGACCCGACAACGGCGTGTCGCCACGCAGCGCGGCCGGCTGCGCGACCGTACCGAGCGGACCGAGGAAACCGCGGCGGTCGCCACTCATCGAATGCTGCGCTCCGGCCAGATCGACGAACGCCACGCGATCGCCGAAATCGGGTCGCCACGGATTGCGCGCAAGCAGCGCCCCGGTGGCTTCGTTGCGCACGGTGATCACGTACGGCGCCGGCGTGGTGCCGTTCGCGCCGAGCGCCCATTCAACGTAGCCGGTGATCGACAACCGGCGCGCACGCGTCGAGCGGTTGCACAGGCGCAACCGCGACAGCTTGACCGAGTCGGTCGTCGGCACGCACTGGAGCAGTTCCAGCCCGATGCCATTGGCATCATTGCCGAAGCGCGTCCAGCCCTTGCCGTGCGTAGCCGTGTACGTTGCACCGGCCACGCGGATCGGCAGCGCGGTGGCACTCCACAGCACACCGGTGTCTTCGTCGCGCAGGTACAGCACCTCATGCGGACTGTCGCTGACCGGATCGTTCGGCCACGGCGTCAGCGGATTCTGCTGGCTGTTCAGCGACCACGTATAGCCGCCGCCCTCGGCCGAAACCAGGAAGCCGAACGCGGGGTTCGCAATCACGTTCACCCATGGCGCCGGTGTACCGTGTTCGTCGTCAAGAGTGATCTCGTAGGCGCGGCCGGCATCGGTGAAGCCACCGATGCCGTTGGCGAATTCCGGCTTGGAGGTGATCGGCGCAGCCACCGCGGAAGCGGGCGTGCTGGCGCGGATGACCGCCGGGGCGACGATGCTTGCCGCGGTTTGCGCAGCAACAGGCGTTGTCTCCGCATCGTCCAGCATGACCCGTGCCACGGTCAGCAGGCCATGGCGCAGGTCGTCGCTGATCGCGTTGTCGCGCAGTGCGAACAGCTCGGCCTTGGGCAGCTGTTCGTCGGCTTTCAGTTGCACCTGCTGCGTGCTCACCAGCGTCGCCAGCACGCTGTGCAACGCATCGCCGTCGGCGCCATCGGCGGTATTCAACAGCACCACGTCGACCGCCAGTCGCTGGCTGCGCCAGAAGTTCTGCGCCAGCAACAGTTCCTGCACGCGCGGCAGTGCGGCACCGTCGCCGATGCGGAACAGCACGATCGGGCGATCGCCGGAGATCCCGGCGCCCCACAGCGTGGGCGCGCCGCCGCGACCGCGCGCCAGCGCATCTGCGGGTGCGCGCTGGGCCGGATCGCTGTTCAACAGCGCGCTCATCCAGTGCGCAAAGCGTGCCAGCTGGTCGGCGTCGATCCCAAGCCGTTGCTGCTCGGCCTCGGCACGATCTTCCGCACCGGCGAACAACAGTTCGGCCGCATTCGGATTGCCCAGTTTTTCGGTCAACCTCAGCACGCCTTCGCGCGAATCGGCCAGTTGTGTCCACAGCAGCAAGGTCACGCTGCTGCCGGGTCCGAGCGTGACGCGCCGACGCACGCTGAAGACCGGATCGAGCACGCAGCCGGTGGTATTCGACAGCACGGCACCTGGCTGCATCGCCTGCGCCTGCCGCAATGTGTTGCCGCGACCGAGGAAACGCGCCCGGTCGGTTTCGTATTCGGGTGTGGCATCGGCCGCTTCTCCCGCAATCTGCAGCGCGTGCGCCGCCCACACTTCGGCCTCGCTGCTGGCGCGCCGGCGCCGCGTGGCCAGCAGCAGACCGCGCACGGCATCCCACTCGGTCTGCACAAACATCTTGGAGAACGCCGGATGCGCGTTGTCGGCCCCGATCGGACCGAGCACCAGCTCGGCATACGAGCTGAGCGAGAACGTGCGCGTGCGGTCGCCGTGATTGCTCAGGGTGAGCCGGCGCAGTTCGATGTCGGCGTCGCTGGCCACCGCCACATCCAGCATGCTGTGCAGGCTGTGATGTCGGCGCCCGAAGCTGGCGCATCCGGCGCTGAACAGAACTGTGTCATCCGGTGTACGGTGCCCGTACGGCTGCAATGAAGCCGACCACACCGTGCCACTGTCCTCGTCGCGCAGCAGCAGGTAGCTGCCCCAGCCGTCGCCGGTGGGGTCCTCGCGCCAGCGCGTCACCGCAAGATCGTGCCAGCGGCTGTAGCCGGAGCCGCTGGTGCCCAGCATCACACTGTAACTGCCGTTCGAGAGCAGGCCATGCTGGCGTGCGTTGATGGTGCGGGAAGAGGCGGATGGCATGGGTGTCCCGTCGGTTGCGTTAAACCGGCAGCATGCGCCTGCAACAGCATCCGTTGCGTCAAGGCTTCGACCTGGGCTTCACCCGGCGGCAGAGTAGGATGAGCCGATGAATGATCGAAGCAAGCCGTATGCAGACGTCCATCCCATGGTGACATGCCAGCAGTCATGCCATCGGCATGCCGCGCCGCGCGGCAAACTGTCATTGACTGCCGCAGACTGAGCGGGCATGGCTCCCCAGATGGCCCAGCTTGGTGCGCTCACGGACGAGGTCCTGCTCGATCGGCTGCAGCGCGCCGCCTTCGATTACTTCGTGCAGAACGTGAATCCGCGCAATGGCCTGGTGGCCGATACCTCGCGCGACAACTCGCCGGTCAGCATCGCGGTGGTCGGCTTTGCGCTGTCGTCCTATCCGGTGGCGGTGAAGCGCGGCTGGATGGAGCGTGCCGAGGCGGTCCGGCGCAGCCTCGCGGCGCTGCGCTTCTTCCGCGACAGCGACCAGAGCGGCAGCCCCACGGCGACCGGCTTCAAGGGCTTCTACTACCACTTCCTCGACATCCGCACCGGTGCGCGCGTGTGGCAGTCCGAGCTGTCGATGATCGATACCGCGCTGCTGATCGCCGGCGTGCTCACCGCCAGCCTGTATTTCACCGCCGATACGCCTGATGAGGCCGAGCTGCGCGAACTGGCCGATGTCCTGTATCGACGCATCGACTGGTGCTGGGCGCAGGGTGACGGCGGCACCATCAAGCAGGGCTGGAAACCCGAGGGAGGCTTCCTGCACTACGGCTGGGAAGGCTATAGCGAGGCGATCGTGCTCTACGTGCTGGCGCTGGGCTCGCCGACCCACCCGATCCAGGGCGATTGCTATACCGCATGGACCGCCACCTACCAGTGGGAAAACCTGTACGACCACGATTATCTGTATGCCGGTCCGTTGTTCGTCCATCAGTTCTCGCATGCATGGATCGACCTGCGCGGCATCCGCGACAGCTTCATGCGCGAGAAGGGCTTCGATTATTTCGAGAACAGCCGCAGCGCCGTTGCCATCCAGCGCCGCTATACCCAGCTCAATCCGCATGAATTCGCGGGCTACGACGAAAACGGCTGGGGGCTTTCCGCCGGCGACGGTCCCACCGACGAGCAGCTCGACGTGTGCAACGAGGAGCGGCGCCTGTTCGGCTACGCGGCCCGCGGCGTGCCGTACGGCCCGGACGACGGCACGCTGTCGCCACCGGCCGTGCTGGCCTCGCTGCCCTTCGCACCGGAGTCGGTGCTTGAAGCGATGCGCAATTTGCTGTTGCGCTATCCGCAGATAATCGCCGACGATCGGCTGTGCAGCGGCTTCAACCCCGGCGTGGGTGCCAGCGACGAGCAACCGTGGGTATCGGCGGGTCATTACGGGCTCGACCAGGGCATCGTGTTGATGATGATCGAGAACCATCGCAGCGAGTTCATCTGGCAATTGACGCGCGGTTGCCGCTATCTCAGCGAGGGCCTGCGGCGCGCCGGATTCGAGGGCGGCTGGTTGTGGCAAGGCCCTGCGGAGGGAACGCGCTGATGTCGCCGTTTGATGCCACCGTCACGACGCCGAAGGATGCCTACGAAGACAAGCGGCTCGCCGACGTGCATCCGCAGGCGTGGGCCAATCCGACGCCGGCGGACCGCTACGCGCTGATCATCGTCGGCGCCGGTTCCGCCGGCATCGCCGCCGCGGAACTTGCCATCGCGATGGGCGTCAAGGTGGCGATGAGCGAGCGCCACCTGATCGGCGGCACCTGCCTCAACACCGGTTGTGTGCCTTCCAAGGCGCTGATCCGCACCGCGCGGCTGTATGCCGAGATGCGCGATGGAGCCCGCTACGGCGCGAAGGTTCCAGGCAACATCGAAGTCGACTTCGCGGCAGTGATGGAGCGCGTGCGACGCATCCGCTGCCACCTCAGCGGTCGCTCGTCGGTGCGCCGGCTGGCCGCGCTCGGCGTCGACGTGTTCTTTGGCAACGTGCGCTTTGCGGGGCCGGACACGCTGCTGGTGAACGAGCAGAAGCTGCACTTCGCCAAGGCGATGATTGCCACCGGCACGCGCCCGCACGTACCGAGCATCCCGGGGCTGCGCGAAGCCGGCTTCCTCACCAATGCCAACGTCTTCAACCTGACCGAACTGCCGCGGCGCCTGCTGGTGATCGGCGGCGGTCCGGTCGGCTGCGAACTGGCCCAGGCGTTTCGGCATCTGGGTGCGAATGTCACCATCGTGCAGGACAAGCCGCTGTTCCTCGAGCGGGAGGAACGCGACGCCGCACAGATTCTTTCCGATGCGTTCGCGCGCGACGGCCTCGAGGTGCGGCTCAATACGCAGGTCACCGGCGTGCGCGTGGAAAACGGCCGCAAGCTGGTCGATCTGGTCAGTGCCGATTACCGCAGCACCATCCAAGTCGACGCCATCCTCACCGGCGTCGGTCGCGTGCCCAACGTGCAGGGGCTGGATCTGGAAGCAGCGGGCGTGAACTACGATGCCGTCAAAGGCATCGCGGTCGATGATTTCCTGTGCACCAGCAATCCGCGCATCTATGCCGCCGGCGATGTCTGTCTGGAAGAGCAATACACCGATACCGCGGCCGCCTCCGCGCGCATCGTGGTGCACAACGCCTTGATGCGCGGGCGCAAGCGTTTCAGCAAGCTGGTCATCCCGTGGTGTACCTATACCGACCCGGAAATCTCGCATGTCGGCATGTATGTGCGCGAGGCCAACCGCCAGGGCATTCCGGTCAAGACGTTTACCGTGCCGATGCACCAGGTCGATCGCGCGGTGACCGACAGCGAGGAGATCGGCTTCGTGAAGATCCATATCCGCGACGGCACCGATACCATCCTCGGCGCCACCATCGTGGCCCGCCATGCCGGCGAGATGATCAACGAGATCACCCTGGCCATGGTCGCCGGTATCGGCCTGCGCACGCTGGCGAAAGTCATCCACGCCTATCCGACCCAGGCCGAGGCGATCCGTGAAGCCGCCAAGGCCTATGTGCGTACCCGCGTCACCCAGCGGCTGCGCGCAAGACTGCAGCGCTGGCTGGCACGCTGACCGGCAAGCCCGTGCCGGCTGCTTGCGCTCACGCCGATTTATCGGCGGCCTGCGTAAGATGGGCAAGTTGTGATTTCGTCACCTCAACCTAAGGACACGTTATGGAACTTGGCATGATCGGTCTCGGCAAGATGGGCGCCAACATGGCGGAACGTCTGCTGCAAGGAGGCCACAAGGTCACCGGCTTCGATCCGGGTGCAGACGCCCGCAAGGGACTGGAAGCGAAAGGCGGCGCGTCGGCCGACTCGCTGCAGGCGCTGGTCAAGGCGCTGCCCGCGCCGCGCGTGCTGTGGCTGATGGTGCCGTCCGGCAAGATCACCGACGACACCGTCGATGCGCTGCTGACCGCGCTCGCGCCCGGCGACACGGTGATCGACGGCGGCAACTCCAACTACAAGGACACGCTGCGCCGCGCTGCCACCTACGCCGACAAGAAACTCAACTACGTCGACTGCGGCACCAGCGGCGGCGTATGGGGCCTGAAGGAGGGCTACAGCATGATGATCGGCGGCGACGAGCAAGCCGTCGAGGCGCTGCGGCCGATCTTCGAAACGCTGGCGCCGGGCAAGGACCAGGGCTGGGGCCGCGTCGGCCCGGTCGGCTCCGGCCACTACACCAAGATGGTCCACAACGGCATCGAGTACGGCATGATGCAGGCCTATGCCGAGGGCTTCTCGATCCTCAAGCACAAGCAGGATTTCGGCCTCGACCTGCACCAGGTCGGCGAGATCTGGCGCTACGGCAGCGTGGTGCGCTCCTGGCTGCTCGACCTGACCACCGACGCACTCAGCAAGAACCCGAACATGGATGGCGTTGCGCCGTACGTCGTCGACTCCGGCGAAGGGCGCTGGACCGTCGACGCCGCGCTCGAACTCAACGTGTCCGCGCCGGTCATCACCCTGTCGCTGATGGAGCGCTTCCGCTCGCGCGACGACGACTCGTTCGCCGACAAGCTGCTGTCGTCGATGCGCAACGAATTTGGTGGGCATGCGATCAAGAAGGAGTAGGGCGCGCACCGTACTCCGGCTTTTGCGGGAGTGATTTCCGGAAGCCTGGGAACACACCACGCCGTCATTCCGGCGAGGGCCGGAATCGCATTGCAACGGCGATGATCTTTCGTGCTCCTGCGGGCCTGTCGTCCCCACTTCACCGCCGTGCAGGGGCTCGGGTAGAGCAGCGCGCTCCTGTGCCCACTTTTGGAAAAGCCGGCTCAAGAGCTTGTGCGTAGACACGCCTATAGCAAGTCGTCCTGCGGCAACGCGTAACTCAGATGACCGTCCACGATGTGCGCTGGTGATGTGTATGGATGCAGGATGCTGTGCGTGGCGTCGATGATATGGATCACCTCGATCCCGCGCAGTTTCAGCACGTCGGCAATCAGCGAGCGATGGCAGCGCCACCACACCGCTTCGGCGCACATCAGCGCAGTGCGCCTGTCCGCCGCCAGTGTCAGCAGTTCGTGCAGCCCTTCGGCAAATTCGATACTGGCAAGATGATCGGCATACGCCTGGAACGAGGCATTGCGCCATGCCTTGTTGAGCGAACCGGGCTGAACCTTGCGTCGGCCGCCGAGCTTCGGCAGCCACTGGTAGGCGATGCCATGTGCGGGCAAGGTTTCGGCCAGCGCATCGCGGGCGAAATACGGATAGCGGCGCGAAGCGGGAAAGCTGCGCACGTCGGCGATCGCCTCGATCCGGTACTCGGCCAGCAGGCCGAGGAACACCTCCAGCGTGCGGGTCGAGTGGCCGATCGTCCAGATTGTCTGCGCGTCGGCGGCAGTGTTCGCGGACGGCATCGCTCAGTCGATCTTGTGCAGCGCCGCGCCCTTGTGCATCGCGACGTGATCGGTCTTGTCGCTCTTGATCTCGTACTGCGGATCGGCTTCGCTGCAACGGTGCGTGTGGCCCTTGTAGTCGGTATCGCGCGTGTGCACCTTGATGATCGTTCCGCTCACGTGACCGGCTTCGGAATTCCAGCGAACGTGATCGCCGACTTTGAAAGGATGGCTCATGGTGACTCCGCAATGGCAGATCCAGAGGCCATTGAAGTAGGTCGTCTGTCTAGCTGAGGTGGAGCCGAGCGGGCCGAGTGCGGCCCGGGAACTCAACCTGGCCCGGATGGCCGCGCAGCGGATGGGCTCTTGCGAAGAACACGCCGCCAGAAAAACACCTCAAGTACCAAGGCTGCCGCAAGCAGAACACCACCGATGACGGGTGATCCGAAGAAGAACGGGCCTACCCCAGCCGCGTAGGCGACCACGGCTCCGAGGAGCAGTGCAAGACTGATGAGATGTTTCATGGATATCTCCTGTGCTTGTTCAGCCTGACGCTTGAGTTAAGCGGTGGCGTAGCCGTCCGCCTCGAATGAGATGTTAGGCATCATGGCACTTCGACTGGGCATACAGCTGGGCTTGCAACATATATTTTTGAGTCAACGCGCATGACGCTGTCTCGATAGGCTTGGATGTTGTCGACAGCACCAGCTTCGACAACGGTGAGCAAATTTGTCTCTTTGCAAAGCTCCAACTCTACATAAGAACCGGCTGGACCGCTGCTTCCTGAAAAAGTGACAAAGACCAGATGCCGGTCGTGAGCAGCGATAGCAGATGAGACCAGCCCGTGAGCTGCGTCTGTGCAGAGACTTTGAGTTGGATGTTGCCGACTGAAAGCGCTTAGGTACGCACGAGAAAGATCAATTGCCAAGCGCTGATCGTAGTGAAACGCATCGGCTGCGGAAGCGCTGATGCTGATGAAAACCATAAGGGCTGCATGGAGTCTCTTCATGAGGCCTAACGCTGGAGTTAAGCGGCGGCGTAGCCGTCCGTCTCTTACGGAATTGTTAGCGCTGCTCGTGTTCGCGGAGTAGGACAAGAGCCGCGTCAAGGCGCTTACGAAGCTTGATGCATTCGACATGCGCGTTTACGGCCAGCAGAAAACCGAGTTGTGCTACAGCGCCCACAACAAACATTGTGGTTGACCCGGCATGAGCTCCGAGCCAAGTGTTGCCAGCGACGAGGGCAAGAAGCACGCACACGTGCCACCAAGTAAAAATGTGTACACGCGCATTTATGACGTCAAGAGCTGCGGCATGAGCAGCTACACCCCTTGCCAAGCGCGCGCCGATGATTTCTGCTTCAGAACTCACGAAGACCTCCTTGTTTCAGGTTGGAGCGCTAACGCTTGAAATCAGCGGTGCGCGAACCGCGTCCGCTGCATTGAGATGTTAGCGGCCGACGCGCACCTTGCGTACACCGCCAACGATAGACACTACAACTATTTACCACGCTCTGCCGCCTTCTTGCGATGATCGTACGGGATCTTACGCGGGGCTGCATTAGGGATCGGGAGGGTATCTGGTAGAGATAGATATTCAAAGAAAGCGTCTATTTCATGTACCCCACGAAGCATATTGAGATTGTGGATTTGTACGGCGCAAGCCATACCGACCACCGCGACATCGCGGATGGTGCATTTATGTGTC
>DAHUXL010000099.1 GCA_027307195.1 Rhodanobacter sp.
CTACCGGCGGCACCATCGACAAGATCTATTTCGACGACAAGTCGGACTACAAGATCGGCGCGCCGCAGATCGGCGAGATCCTCGGCCAGCTCGGCGTAGCCTTCCAGTTCGACGTGATCCCGATCCTGCGCAAGGACAGCCTGCACATGGGCGCCGAGGATCGCGCGCTGGTGCGCTCCACGATCGAGGCACAACCGCATCGCCATGTGCTGGTCACCCACGGCACCGACACCATGGTGGAGACGGCGAAGGAACTGGCGACCATCAAGGGCAAAGTGATCGTGCTGACCGGTGCGTTGAACCCCGCACGCTTCCAGGGCTCCGATGCCGTGTTCAATATCGGCTGTGCGGTGGCCGCCGTGCAGACGTTGCCCGACGGCGTCTACATCACCATGAACGGTCGCGTGTGGGACCCGGCGAAGGTACGCAAGAACCGTGATGCCAATCGTTTCGAGGAAGCGGCCGGCTAGTCACGCAAATCTGTCGGTTCTGTCAAAAGAAGAAGGCCCGGTCACGGCGACCGGGCCTTCTGCATTACGACGGGCTGTATCTGAAAAAGCGGATCATCCCTGATCCGCTGCGGGGCTTACCAGGTGGCTTTCAGCGACACGCCGGAGAACGCCGTGTAACCACGCAGTTTGATGTAGTACGTGGCAGCCGCCGGCGCATTGAATGTGCAGGTTTCCGTGTTGCCGCTCACGTACGGACGGCAGTCGTAGCTGGTGGTAGTCGGAGCCGAACCCTTCTTGACGTAGAGGTCCACGTCACCGGTGCCGCCCGAGCTGGCGATCGTCAGCGTGGTGCGGCCGGCCGGAATGACGACGGTGTAGCTCAGCTCCTGACCCGCCGCACCGGCCTGGCCGGTTACCGGCACGCCATTCTGCAGGCCGCTGCCGCCACCGCCGCCACCTGCGGTGTAGGAAGCCTTGACCGTGACGCCGGAGTACGCGGCATAGGCGTGCGCCTTGATGTAGTACTTGCCGGCGCTCGGCGCGGCCACGGTGCAGCTCTCGGCATTGCCGCTCTTGTACGGACGGCAGTCGTAGCTGCTGGTGGTCGGTGCCGCACCGAACTTGGTGTACAGGTCGGCATCGCCGGTGCCGCCGGAGATCGACATGACCAGGTTGGTGGCGCCGGCCGGGACCGTGATGAAGTAGTCGTTGTCGGCACCCGTGGCCGCTGCCACGCCGGTGACGCCGACGTTGTTCTGCAGCTCGGTGGTGGTGCCACCGCCGCCACCGCCCGTGCCCGGACAGGTCACGCCGACGCCGGTGAATGCCGCGATCACGTCATTCGCGTTGTAGCCCAGATCGGTCGCCGCCGACTCCACGCCGCAGGCGCCGGAGTTGAAGGTCGAGGTCGCCGTCCAGTACGACTTGTTCGCCAGCGCGTAGACCTGGAACGCTTTCTTGACATCCCAGCCGGCGGTCTTGGCGAGCAGGCAGAACGACTTGTTGTAGACGCCGCTGGAATAATGCACGTCGAGGCTGGAGGTGTAGTTGGCCGCGTTGTCGATCGAGCCGCCATCCTGCGTCGGGTTGCACATGTAGCGCAGCGCGTCGCCGATGCCGGCGCTGGTCTTGACGATATCGCGCCCGACCAGGAAGTCGGCTGCACCACGGTCGTAGAATTCGGCCGCTTCGCCGGCGATGTCCGAGTAGGCCTCGTTCATGCCGCCGGACTGGCCGGTGTAGGCGAGGTTGGAGTTCTGCTCGGTGTAGCCGTGGCTGATCTCGTGGCTGGTCACATCCAGCGACACCAGCGGATAGAACGTGCTGGCGCCGTCGCCGAAGTTCATCGCGGTGCCGTCCCAGAACGCATTCTCGTAATTGCTCTTGTAGTGCACGTTCATGCGCAGCTGCATGCTCAGCGGCGCCGCGCCGGTATAGGCCACATACATGTCGTGCACGACGCCACCGAAGTGGTGCGCATCATTGACCGGCGAATAGGCTCCGTTGATCGCATCCGTGTCGCTGTTCGGGCAGGTGAAGCTGACCACCGAACCTCCGCTGGTGCCATGGTTGAGGTTGTAGGTCTTGACGTTGGTGTTGACCAGGGTGCAGGTGCTGCCCGACTGGGTCACGTCGAGCGCGGCATAGTTGGTGCCGTATATGTATTTGCCGGTCTTGGTGTTGCCGCCGGGGCCGGTGGCCGAGGCATCGGTCAGGCCGTCCCAGCTCATGATGACCGCACCGGTATTGGCATCGATGATCGCGGTCGGACGGGTCGGGTTCGCGCCATTGACGAAATAGGAAGTGCGATAGACCAGCCGGGCCGGGCCGTTGTCCTGCGGATACACGAACAGGTCGGCCTGCTGGTTGTTCATCGTTTCGCCACCGACCAGCATGGTATGTGCGTGTCCCTTGAGCGCGGCAATGGCGGCGGTCGGTGTCAGCTTCGGCGTGACTGAAGTCAGATCCAGTTGCACGTTCTGCAACAGCTCGCCGGTGGCGCGCAATGCATTGCCCTGCGCATCCTGCACCACCGCAATGCTGCGGCCGTAGACCGGCACACCGCGGAACATCTGTTGCTGGCGCACGACGTGGTGGCCACCGGCGATGGCCACCGAGCTGCGCGCTGCCAGCGTCATGTCCTGGCCCAGGTTCAAGTGTGCGGCCAGTGAACTGGCGGGTACCGCACCGAGATTCTGTGCGTGCAGGGTCTGCGTGGTGGCAGCGGTTGCTGCCGAAGCGGTAGCCATGCCGATCGCGGCAACCAGCAGTTTCAGACGGAAATGGTTGGGCATTCAAAACTCCTAGACAAGATTTCGGGGACAAACAGGCCCGATGCGGCCATGTGGACCCCATGCAAGAATTGCCGTGCAGGACACGGCCCCTTAGTTCTTTAGCTGTCTAGCGATCCCAAAATACGTCCGGGTCGGCTGCCTTTCCCCCTGGCATTCCCTGCAAGGGCAGCGCGTGGACGCGTAGCTGCAAGACGGCGAGCACGCCGCCAAAGGATCATCCGTCAATCTCCCGATGACGAATTCGAATACGTTATTCCTTGCGATTCGACGCAACCATCTGATTTTTTCCTACGCCAGGTGACGGCAGTCACAGCACGAGACATCGGAATGAGCGCAATGCGCATGGCGTACGATAGCTGCCGCATGCGGGAAAAATCCCGCGGAATCGGGCTTTCGCACGCTCGATCAATCATCAAAGTCGTCGTTTGCCACGAGACAAATCAAGCACATTTTCTTGCGCTTGCGAAACGCGCGACCGCGATTGCATCGCAGGGGATTACGTCATGCTGTCGCACTGGTTGCGCCCGCGCTGCGGGTTCAGAGCATGCCCGTCTCGAGCTTGGCGGCGTCGGACATCATCGAATGACTCCATGGCGGATCGAACACCAGGTCCACATCCGCCTCGGCGACGGTGGGAATCATTTCGAGCTTGGTGCGCGCGTCATCCACCAGGATGTCGCCCATGCCACAGCCCGGCGCGGTCAGGGTGAGCTTCACGTAGACCTTGCGCTCGCCGGATTCGGTCTGCTCCAGACTGAGGTCGTAGACCAGCCCCAACTCGACCACATTGACCGGGATCTCCGGGTCGAACACGGTGCGCAACTGGTCCCACGCCAGTTTTTCCACATCGGCATTGGTGGCATCGGCGGCCACCTCGATCGGTGCCGGTGGTTCCTTGCCCAGCGCATCGGCATCCTTTCCCGCGATGCGGAACAGATTGCCTTCCACATAGACGGTGAAGCTGCCGCCCAACGCCTGGGTGATGTAACCGATCTGGCCGGCGGGGAGGCTCACCACGTCGCCTTGCGGCACCATGACGGCGCTGCAATCACGCATCAGGGTGAAGGGTTCGCTGCTCAGACTGAAACCACTCATGCCACTCGCCAATCCTGTATTTGGGGGCTCGTACCTGCGGGTGCGACCACGCGTCGAACCCGGGTTGTCCATTATGCCGTCCGCGACGCGGGCCCGCTTGTCCCAGATCAGGCCGGAATCATGGAACTCAAGGGAATGCCGCCCTGTGCTTGGCGCCGTCGTCAGCCGGCATCACGTTATGATGGCCGCTTTGCCTGATGGACAAACGCATGTTCCCAGCCGCCCTGCCGTGTTGTCGCCGATGAGTGTGCGCAACGTCTTGCTGTTTGTGTTCGCGCTGTTCAGCGCCGCCATGCTGGGGCTGGCCGCCGGCGCGGTATGGATGGTCGTCACGCTGTACCTGCGCCATCCGCTGCCGTGGCTGGCGCTGCCGATCGGTGCGCTGCTGGCCTGGGCCATTCGCGGCTACGTCCGTTCGCCGGGTGTCGGGGCCGCGCTGCTCGCGGCATGGGCCACGGTGCTGGCGGCGATCTACGTCAACATCCTGATCGCCGCGGTGCTGATCGCCGGCAACATGGGCATGGGCCTGATCGACGCACTGCGCACGGCCGGTGTCGGCATGCTGTGGCAACTGGCGCGGATGGCACTCTCGCGAGCGGACATCGGCTGCACCACGCTGGCCATGCTGCTGGCCGCATGGCTGGCCTGGCGTGCGCCGCGCAAACGTGCGCGCGCCATCGCAGCCGACAAATGACTCAGGCGTCGATCGCCTTAAGCTCCGTCACCAGTTCGCCCACCGCCGCCTGACCGTCGCCGTACAGCATGCGCGTGTTGTCGGCATAGAACAGCGCGTTCTCGATGCCGGCAAAACCGGTGCCCTTGCCGCGCTTGATCACGATCACGTGTTTCGCCGCGCTCACGTCGAGGATCGGCATGCCGTAGATCGGCGAGGCCGGATCGGTCTTGGCCAGCGGATTGACCACGTCGTTCGCGCCGATCACCAGCGCCACATCGGTGGACGGAAACTCCGGGTTGATGTCATCCATGTCGGCGATCAGGTCGTACGGCACGCCAGCCTCGGCCAGCAGCACGTTCATGTGGCCGGGCATGCGGCCGGCCACCGGGTGGATCGCGAACTTCACCTTCACCCCGCGCTTGATCAGCAGCTGGGCGAACTCCCACACCTTGTGCTGCGCCTGCGCCACCGCCAGGCCGTAACCCGGCACGATCACCACACGCTCGGCGTAGGCCATCATCACCGCCGCGTCGGCCGCGTCGACCGGCTTCTGTGCACCCTCGATCGCCTGCGCCTCGCCACCGGCCGCGCCGAAGCTGCCGAACAGCACGTTGCCGATCGAGCGGTTCATCGCCTTGGCCATCAACTGGGTCAGCAGCGTACCCGCCGCGCCGACCACCATGCCGGCGATGATCATCGCCTCGTTGCCCAGCACGAAACCCTCGAACGCCACTGCCAGCCCGGTGAACGCGTTGTACAGCGAGATCACCACCGGCATGTCGGCGCCACCGATCGGCAGCGTCATCATCAACCCGAACAGCAGGGCCAGCGCGAAGAACGCCACGATCAGCGGGAGGCTGGCATGACCGCTGGCCAGCGCGATACCGATCAGCACCGCCGCAGCCAGCAACAACATATTCACCACACGCTGGCCGGCAAACACGAAACGCTTGTCCAGCCAGCCCTGCAACTTGGCGAACGCGATCAGCGAACCGGAGAAACTCACTGCGCCGATCAGCGCACCGAGCACGCCCAGCGCCAGCTCCGTCGTGGTCAGCGCCACCACGGCCGGTATCGGCTGCAATGCATTGATTGCCCAGCTTTCCGGGCGCAACGGCGAAGTATCGGGAATACCCGCAGGATGCAGCAGCGCCCAGTTGCGCACGTAGCCGATCAGCTCGACCGCGCCGATTGCCGCCGCCGCGCCGCCGCCCATGCCGTTGTACAGCGCGACCATCTGCGGCATCGCGGTCATCGCCACGCGTTTGCCACTCCACCAGGCGGCACCGACGCCGATCAGCACGGCGGCAATGATCAGGCCAAGGTTGCGCATGTCCGGCAGGAAGAACGTGGCCAGCACCGCCAGCAGCATGCCGTAGCCGGCCCACACGATGCCGCCACGCGCGGTGCGCGGCGAACTCATGCGTTTCAGACCCAGGATGAACAGCAGCGCGGCGAGGAAATAACAGGCCTTGATCAAGGTCGGCAGCAAGCTCATCAGTGGCTCCCCTTGCCGGCGTCCGGCTTGCTGGGCTTGAACATCTCCAGCATCCGCTCGGTCACCACGTAGCCACCGGCGGCATTGCCGGCACCCAGCAGAACGCCGATGAAGCCGATCGTGATCTCGAATGGCGTCTGCGCGTGGCCTAGCGCAATCATCGCCCCAACCAGCACAATGCCGTGCACGAAATTGGAACCGGACATCAGCGGCGTGTGCAGGATCACCGGCACCCGCGCGATGATTTCATAGCCGGTAAACGCGGCCAGCATGAAGATATACAGCGCCAGGAAACCGTCGATCATGACCCCACCCCTATGAGAGCCGCCCGCCAGGACGTTGTATTTGCATCATACGGGTGCCGGTCAACCCGCGCGAGCCTGCCGCGTTGATGACGGGGACCGAACCGATGGAGCCCGAGGATGCCTCACCCGACGATGCGGATGCGGTGGCCGTGAACAGCGTAGTCGGCACGCTCGATGTGGACATGCTGGTCGAAGGCCGGCTGAGTGATACCCGCGAAACGCCCGCCACGCTGGACGCCTTCCTGGCGCAGGTGGAGCGCCGTGCGTTTCGCATGGCCGAGATGCAGCTGCGCCAGCGCGAGGACGCCATGGACGCCGTGCAGGACGCCATGCTGCGGCTGGTCAGGCATTATCGCGACAAACCCGCCGCGGAATGGTCCCCGCTGTTCTGGGGCATCTTGCGCCGACGCATCGTCGACCTGCAGCGCCGTCGCAAGGTGCGCTCGATCGTGGTGGGCTGGCTCGGTGGCGGCCGCGGCGACGATGGCGACGAACTGCCCACCTGGGAGCCCGCCGACCCCGGCCCCGACCCGCTCGCCCGGCTGCACGACGCGCAGTCGTACGCGGACATGGCGACCGCGGTGAGAGAGTTGCCGCAGCGCCAGCGCGAAGCCTTCATGCTGCGCATGCTGGAAGGGCTGGACGTGGCAGAAACAGCCCGTGCGATGGGCTGTTCGGAAGGCAGTGTAAAAACGCATCTGTCGCGCGCCATGCATCATTTGCGCGATCAACTGGAGGACTGGCGATGACCTCGTCCGATAAGAATCGACCCGACAAACATTTCGAACAGCGTGCCCGCGAGCTCTGGCACGAGGCTGCCCAACACATCGATCCGGCTACCGCCGGACGCTTGCGGGCAGCGCGACGGAAAGCGCTTGAAGCAACGCAGGTGCGGACCCATCACACCGTACGTTGGCTGATCCCGACGGGCGCTTTCGCCGCGATCGCGCTGGCCGCGATGATGGTGTGGCAACCGATGCAGCAACGTCACGCAGCCACGTCGATGCAGGTCAGCCGCGTGGCCGATCCCGCAGCGGACCAGGACAACGATTTGCCGCCGGACGCCGACAAGACCGATCCGAACCTCTACCAGAACCTCGACTTCTACGGCTGGCTGGCCTCCAGCAATACCGATGCCAGCAGCCAACGGACCAACCAGTGATGAACCGATCGTTCCGCATGCTGTCTTTGCTGTTTGCCGCACTGCTTGGCAGCGTCATCGCGGCCGTACCGTTGCATGCGCAGGAAATGTCCCCCGCCGAACGTGATATGCCTGCACCGCCGGCACGTCCATGGAGCAGCCTCAGTCCGGCACAGCGCGACATGCTCTCGCCGCTGGCGCAGAAATGGGACGAGCTGCCGCCACGCCGACAGGCGAACATGCTGAAAAAGGCCGAGCACTGGAGCACGCTTTCGCCGGAGAGGCGCGAGGAAGTCCGCCAGCGCATTGCACGCTGGCAGCAAATGACGCCCGAGCAGCGCCAGCAGACGCGCGCAAATGTTCAGGAGTTCCGCCAGCTGCCACCGGAACAGCGCGCGAAATTGCACGCGGCCTTTGAACATTTCCAGCAACTGCCGCCGAAGCAACGTGAGCAGCTGATCAACCAATGGCATGCCATTCCTCCGGGCCAGCGCATGCGCTGGCTCAGGCAGAACGGTCACGCGGATTTGCATCCTGGTTCCGGCAAACCCTGACTTCTTCCATGCCCCGCCTTGTGCGGGGCATTCTGTTTCAGCCGGTCAGGCGGTAAATCGAATCTCGCCAGCGTGGCTCAGACAGCTCCTGGCGACCAGCTCGTCATTGAAATCCGGCTTCAACGCATCGTCGTGCACCAGCAGTTCGACGAAATTGAAGACGTTGCGTGCGTACATCTCCGACGCGTGCAGCGGCGTGCCAGCCGGCAGGTTCAGCGGCCCCAGGATCACCACGCCGCCATGCTCGACGCGCTCGCCCGGCCTGGTCAGCTCGCAGTTGCCGCCGCCTTCGGCGGCCAGATCGACAATCAGTGCACCCTGCTTCATGCCATCGACCATCGCTGCCGTGAGGATCTTCGGTGCCGGCCGTCCCGGCACGGCTGCCGTGGTGACGATCACGTCGATCGATTTCAGATGTTCGGCCAGCGCCTGCTGCTGCGCGGCGCGTTCCTCCGCCGACAGCTCGCGCGCATAACCGCCGCTGCCGGCCGCACTGACGCCGAGTTCGAGAAACTTCGCGCCCAATGATTCCACCTGCTCGCGGGTTTCCGGGCGCACGTCGTAACCCTCGATCTGCGCACCGAGCCGGCGCGCCGTGGCGATCGCCTGCAACCCGGCTACACCGGCGCCGATCACCAGCACCTTGGAGGGGCGGATCGTACCCGCGGCGGTAGTCAGCATCGGGAAGAATTTCGGCGATGCCTCGGCGGCGATCAACATGGCACGGTAACCCGCCACCGCCGCCTGCGAGCTCAGCACGTCCATCGCCTGTGCGCGAGTGGTGCGCGGCAGCAGCTCCAGTGAAAACGCGGTCAGCTTGCGCGCAGTGAGCGCAGCGACCCGCTCGGCCGCACCATATGGCCGCAGCTGGCCGACCACCATGCTGCCCTCGCGCAAACCGGCATACACCGCATCGTCTGGCGGCAACACGCAGGCCAGCAGATCAGCCTGCGCCAGTACACCGGCCGCATCGGCAAACTCGGCTTCGGCATAGGAGCTGTCGGGAAAACCGGCAGCGCGCCCCGCATCGTGTTCGAGCAGAACACGCAGGCCCTTGCCGCGCAGCTTCTTCGCCATCTCGGGCGTGATCGCCACGCGGCGTTCCCCGGCGGCAGTCTCACGCAAAGCGGCTACGGTGATCGGCATGGTGCAGTCCCCTTTGGATGGTTCGGACATCTTAGCGGGACTCGAGGCCGGCAGGTTTTGATCCCGTCGCGGTCAACAGGGTAAGCTGGCCCGCCGGCACACGCAGCCCATGCTGCCCGGGGTCATCGCTGGAGATCCCGATGCCCGTATCACCCAATGCTTTATCACCGCAGGCTTTCGATGACTTGCTGGCTCTGGCGCGCAGCGCGCGCGAACAAGCCTATGCACCGTATTCGCACTTCCTGGTCGGCGCGGCGCTGCTGACCCGGGACGGCCGCCGGTTCAGCGGCTGCAATGTGGAGAATGCCGCCTACGGCCTGTGCAATTGCGCCGAACGCACCGCCCTGTTCAGCGCGATCGCGGCCGGCTGCCAACCCGGCGATTTCGCAGCTCTGGCCGTGATTGCCGATACCGACCACCCGGTCAGTCCCTGCGGCGCCTGCCGCCAAGTGATGTCCGAGCTGTGTGACGACATCATGCCGGTAGTGCTGGCCAATCTGCACGGCGCGACGCAGGAAACCAGCGTGGCCGCACTGTTGCCGGGCTCGTTCAAGCTGCCGCCACGCAAGTGAGGATGCGTATAGAACTGCGGATTCGCAGTTCCTGATCGGCAGATCAAGAGTGTCGAGCCGCCGTCGTCGTGACTGGCAACGCCTGATTCCACATCTCCGTCTTGAGGCGCCACTTGCCATCGCTGCCGCGATGCAAGACCAGCAGCATCTTGCCCCAGCCCTCGAACGGCGGCTTGCCGTTGGCGAACTGGACCAGCTGATGCTC
Organism: Rhodanobacter sp.; assembly: GCA_027307195.1. Classification (GTDB taxonomy): domain Bacteria; phylum Pseudomonadota; class Gammaproteobacteria; order Xanthomonadales; family Rhodanobacteraceae; genus Rhodanobacter. The sequence goes on from DAHUXL010000099.1 coordinate 9,939, forward strand.
GGTACACCATTCCGTAGCCCAATCGCCGGAAACATTGATGTCAAAGCATGCGCTCTCGAACTTCAGCATGTGGCCGCCGGGAATGCTGGCCATCACGTCGTCCATGAACTTCGCAAGCGCCGGCTTGCCGACGATCGGCGGGGTCGATGGAAGCAGGCTCACACCGTCGTCTTGCCACAATGCCAGCGTGGCCGCGTTGTCCATGTGTCGGGTCGCCGTATCAAATGCCCGGTTGAAAGCCTCGACACCGGCACGTCCATCGATCGCCGTGGTTGCCGTTTGAGCCATGCCCAACCCGGGAGCGATGGAGTACATCAGCGCAAGTGCGACATGGAATTTTCGCATGTCAAAAACTCCGGATGAATGTGATGCGAGGAGCGACTTGCGACGGGCGCAGCCTGCAAGGTGCTTCGCGCGTAAGCTAGCATGGGCCTTTGTCCTGCGCAGAATTCGCCGATGACTGACGCTCTTTCCCTGCTCCAGCAACGTCATTCCGTTCCCTCGCGCCAGCTCGGCGAGCCGGCGCCGGACGAGACGACGCTGCAGGCGCTGCTCGAAGCGGCGATCCGCGTTCCCGACCATGGCAAGCTGGTGCCGTTCCGGCTGATCCGCCTGCAGGACAAAGCAAAGCTGCGTTTCGGCGAGCAATTGGCCGCACTCGCGATCCGCAATCACCCCGACATGTCCGAGGCCAAGCTGGAGAAGGAACGCCTGCGCTATACCTTCGCACCGCTGGTGATGGTGGTCGTCGCCAGCCTGCACGCCGACAGCAAGGTGCCGGAGATCGAGCAGAAGCTGTGCGCCGGCAACGTCGCCTACAACATCCTGCTCGGCGCCTATGCGCTGGGCTTCGGCGCGCAGTGGCTGACCGGCTGGGCCGCGTATGACCGCGAAGTGGCGGCGATTCTCGGACTGGCGGAACACGAACACGTGGTCGGTTTCGTGCACCTGGGCACGCCGCAGATCGAGGTGCCCGATCGCGACCGCCCGGCGCTGGCCGATCTGCTCGGCACATGGGCACCGTGAACGCGACGGCAAACGGACTCCCAGCCGTCCATCTGGTCGACGGCAGCCTGTATGTGTTTCGCGCCTGGCATTCGATGCCGGACGAGTTCTTCGACGCGGACGGCCACCCGGTCAACGCGGTGCACGGCTATACCCGTTTCCTGTGCGAATTGCTGGAACGCGTGCAGCCCGAGCACATCGCGGTGGCGTTCGACGCCTCGCTGACCAGCTCGTTCCGCAATGCGATCTATCCGCCCTACAAGGCCAACCGCGAACTGCCACCGCCGGATCTGGAACGGCAGTTCGTGCAGTGCCGCGCAGTCACCGAAGCGCTTGGCATCCACCTGATGATCGACCACAGCTTCGAGGCCGACGACCTGATCGGCAGCACCGTATGGAACCTGCGCGCACTCGGCCGGCGCAGCGTGATCGTCTCCGCCGACAAGGACTTCGGCCAGCTGCTGGGCGAACACGACGAGCAATGGGACTATGCCCGCAGCCAGCGCTGGGGACCGGCCGGTGTGCACGAGAAGCTCGGCGTGCATCCGCATCAGGTGGCCGACTATCTCGCCCTGTGCGGCGACGCGGTGGACAACATCCCCGGCGTACCCGGGGTCGGTGCGAAGACCGCCGCCGCCTTGCTCAGCCACTTCGGCAGCCTCGATACCCTGCTCGACCGCATCGACGAAGTGGCGTTCCTGCGCCTGCGCGGTGCCGCGACCTGCGCCGCGAAATTGCGCGAACACGCCGAGCAGGCGAGGATGTTCCGTCGGCTCACCCGCATCGCGCTTGATGCCCCCGGTGCCAGCACGATCGAAGTGTTGCTGCGCCGGCGCCAGCCGCCCGATCAACTCGACAGCCTGTGCGAGCAGTTGCGTTTCGGCGTCTTCACCCGCAGTCGCCTGCGCGCGCTGCTGCGCTGAACCTCGCATGTCAGGTCGTTCCACCCACCCGGTTGTCGCTGTCGGTCGGACAGTTCAACATGGCCGCTGGTTTTCCCCAGCACGCGATCACCAATGAACGATGCCACCCACCGCATTCCCGCCGACGCCAGCGCCCCGGTGGAAACCCTCTACGAAGGCCGCTGGCTGAGCCTGCGCAAGCGCGGCCGCTGGGAGTACGCCGAGCGCAACAATCCCGGCGGTGCGGTGATCATCCTGGCGGTAACGCCGGACGACCACGTGCTGTTCGTCGAGCAGTACCGCGTATCGATCCTGCAGAACACCATCGAGATGCCGGCCGGGCTGGTCGGCGACGAGATCGACCAGGCCGACGAGAGCGCGCTGCTCGCCGCGCAGCGCGAACTGGAGGAAGAAACCGGCTATCGCTGCCAGCGGGTGGAATTCGTCCATTGCGGCCCGTCGTCGTCCGGCATGAGCACCGAGATGATCACCTTCGTGCGCGCGTGGGAACTGGAAAAAGTGGGGCCGGGCGGCGGCGACGAAACCGAGAACATCGTGGTGCATGAAGTACCTCGCCGCGAAGCCGGCACGTGGCTGTTCGCACGCGCGGCCGAAGGTTATTCGATCGACCCGAAACTGTTCGCCGGCCTGTGGTTCATCGAACATACCAACCTGCACGCCGCATCGACGACACGCAGCCCGGAACGTCCAGCCTGACCCCGGCGGGACCGCGGCACGCCGCGACACCCGCCGCCCGATCAGCCGGACGCGTCGCCCGCATCACGTTGATCTTTCACCACCACACAGCGGGCAACCCGCGGTGCACATGTGCGAGCACGAGTGGAACCTGCTCAGGGCCTGCCAGGCAGCTCTAAAGATTTTGCTGATCTTGCCGATTTTGTGGGTGTCGGCCGTTGTGATCCCCCTGGCCGGTTCCCCGCCTGACTTCCCCGTACTTATGGATTCGTGCCCATGAAAACTCTATTTGTTTCCGCCTTGCTGGCGTTCCTCCCGGTGGCAGCCCAGGCCGCCTGCGCACCCACCGATTTCGCCATCAAGGAATTCAAACCCAGTGCCAATGGCTCGGGCGCGGCGGTCCGGCTCATGCTCAGTGGCGAACTGGTCAACAACTGTGCCGAGCCTTCCGCCGCGCAGATCCGCATCGAAGCGAAGGATGCCAGCGGCAGCGTATTGCAGTCCAAGCAGGGCTGGCCGGCCGGCACCACCAACATCGCGCCTGGCGCATCGGCCAAGTTCGATCTCGGGCGGCAGTTCCGCTTTCAGTCGGAGATGGCCAGCTATACCGTCAGCGTAGTTGCCGTACGCGCCTGGTAATCGCGCTATCGCACTGCACCTGGCCCCGCAAGGGGCCTTTTTGCTGTCTGGTCAAACCATACGCAGCGGCGTCCGTGGATACGCTGACCGGCCGCCCTGGTCTCCGGCCGGATGCACAGCTACTGCGGCGCACCTGTCGACGCCAACCTGGAACGCGTCCAGCGGGACGCCTGGCGGCATCTTCAGTGCAACACAAACAACTTGTCGAAGCCAGCCACGCGCAGCGTACTGCGCAGTTCGCTATCGGCATTGACGATGCGGATCTCGGCGCGATCGGCACCGGCATGTTCACGCAGCAACAGCAGCATGCCCAGCGCCGAGCTGTCCATGCTGGTCACCTCGCCCAGATCGATGACATAGCTGCGCGCAGCGGCACCGCCGCGCAGGCAGGCTTCGTGGAAATCCCGATGGATGCTGAAGTCGAAGCGATTACCCAGCTGCAGGGTAAGGCAATCGTGTTCGCTGTCGTGATGGACGATCATGGCGTGCTCCTCAAAACAATTCGATCTCGCCCGCATCCATCGAGCTCTGCAATGCAGGGCCGCGTGAACGCAGGCGTGCCTTTTCCCGCTGGATCGCCAACCGGCTGCGCACCCGCTGTGCATGCTCGACCAAGCTATCGGCATCGACCGGCGCGCAGGCCAGCTCGCCGATATCGTGGGTACATTCGGCCACCACTTCCTGCAGCTCGACCAGCCGGGTACGGGTCTGCCGCAGCAGCTGGCTCAGGATGTCCTCGAACTGCAGCGAGCGAATCGTGGTGGATACATCGCTGCCGAGACCGCGGTTGATCTCGACTACCTGGTCGGCGACGGCGCTCGTGCGGGCATCGCTCTCGGTGACATGGGCCAGCATCGCGTCAATGCCGCCTTTGGCCGACAGCGCCACGTTCAGGTCCTGCGAGGCCATCGTGCCGACCAGCCCGCGCAACTGTTCCATCGAGACGCGCGCACGCTCGACGTGGCTGCCGATCTGTTCATTGAACTGGTTGGAGTTGCTGGCAAGGTTGCGGATTTCACCGGCCACCACCGCGAAGCCCCGGCCCGATTCACCCGCACGCGCCGCTTCGATCGCCGCGTTGAGCGCCAGCAGATTGGTTTCCTCGGCGATCGTGTTGACGTTCTTCAGCAGGCCGAACACCGCGTCCATCTCCTTCGCCATGCCGTCGATGCGGTAGACGATGCGCAGGCTCTCGCGCGACATCTGCACGATCATGCCGACGAAGTGCTGCAGGAGGTCGCCGGTACGCGCCGCGAAATCCTGTACCGAGACACCGCCGTTCTGCACATCGATGATCTGCTTGAGCAGCGACTGCTGCAGGCCGGTCTTCTGTGACAGGCCATCGAAGCCGCCACCGAGTTCGGACACCGCATCGCGCAGCAGGTCCAGCCCCTGATGCAACTCGCGACTGGCGTGACCGAGTTCATCGACCAACGCGCTGCGCACGTCCTCGAGGGCCTCGCGCACCGGCACGCTGTTGTCGGCCACTGCAGCCGGCGCCAGCGGCTCGCGGCGGCGCCGACTCTCGACCATCCATACCGCGCTGAGCGCGATCACCAGCACCGGCGTCAGCCATCCCGGATGCCACAGCAGCGCGAGCAGCAGCGCCACCGTAGTGGCAAGCCAACCGTACAGCGGGCGTGTCGCGGCAAAGCGGGCAAGTTGTGCAATGACAGCCATGAGCCAGTATCCGTCGGTCAGGCGCGCAAGGCGCCGTCGTGGGGTTGAAGCGCCAGCTTGAGCAGGCGCGCGGCAATGTGATCCAGCGGCAGCTTTTCGCGCGCTGCGTCCAGCTTCCAGGCGGCGCCGGGCATACCCCAGACCACCGAGCTGTCCTCGTCCTGCACCAGCGTGGCCGCGCCGCCCTGACGCAGTTCAAGCAGTCCGCGTGCACCGTCGTCGCCCATGCCCGTCAGCAATACCGCAATCGCAGCGGAACCGGCACTGGCTGCGATCGAACGAAACAGCACGTCGACGCTTGGCTTGTGCCGATTTACCGGTGGTCCGTTGTGCAGCCGACACACATATTTGGCACCGTCCCACATCATCAGCAGATGCTGGCTGCCCGGCGCGATGTAGGCATGCCCCACCTGGATCGGCTGGCCGTCCTGCGCTTCGCATACACGCATCGCCGAACAGCGATCCATGCGCTCCGCAAACGGGCCGCTGAAGGCAGCGGGAATATGCTGGGTAATCAGGATCGGTGGCGCATCCGGCGGCATCGATTCGAGTACCACGCGGACCGCCTCGGTACCGCCCGTCGACGCACCGATGGCGATGATCGGACTGCCGCCACGCGTGCCTGCCGCCTGCACACGCGGCAATACCGCATCGGCCGTCAGGCGCGGTGCCACGTCCAGCTTGCGCACCACTGCGCGCGCACGCGGCCGGGCCTTGGCGGCGAGTTTCACCTTCGCGCAAATCTCCTGCGCGCCATCGCCAAAGCTGTTGGCGAGGTCGCTGCTGGGCTTCGCGAAGAAATCCACCGCACCGAGCTCCAGCGCGCGCAAGGTCACCTCGGCACCCTGCACGGTCAACGACGACACCATCACCACCGGCATCGGGCGCAGCCGCATCAGGTTTTCCAGGAAGGTCAGGCCGTCCATGCGCGGCATCTCGACATCCAGCGTAAGCACATCCGGATTGAGCTGCTTGATCTTGTCGCGCGCGATCAGCGGATCAGCCGCGGTACCGACCACCTCGATCTCCGGATCGCAGGCAAGCATCGCCGACAGCAGCTTGCGCACCAAGGCCGAATCGTCGATCACCAGAACACGCACTCTTTCCATCACTGTCCATCTCGCCTTGCATGAAGCTTCCAAGTCATCTCGACGGCGGCCTCGCCGTAACCTGCGGTACCGTCGCGGTCGCTAGAAAAGCTCGACCTCACCCTTTATCGGGTCATTTGCCAAACGCTTGAGGTAAATGCGCTCGCCAGCCACCAGCGCCACATCGTCGTGACGGCGAAGCAGGCGCACACGCGCCCGTCCGCTGTGCGGAAAGAACTGCACCTGGCGTGGATACACGTCACCCAGATCCGCCGCGCATAGCGTCAGCCTTTCGGTGGCGATGTAACGCTGCACGAAATCGATGTTGCGCTGGCCGATGTCAGTGAGCTGGGCCAGCACACGGCCACCGCCAAACACCTTGAGCTGCAGATCGCCCCGCTGGCCGCCCGCGTTCAAGATCGCATTGATCAGCTGTTCCATCGCGTCGCTGCCGTAGCGGGCCGCACGACCCACGGTGGAAGACCAGCTGTCGCGCTCGCCCAGCGGCTCGGGCAGCATGAAGTGATTCATGCCACCGATATGGCGGCGCGTATCGTGGATGCAGACTGCGATGCAGGAGCCGAGTACGGTGGTGATCAACTCTTCCTGCGTGCTGACGTAGAACTCGCCGGGCAGCACTTTTGCCGTCATGCACGACTGCGTCGGATCCCAGTATCGGCGCACGTGCTCGAAGCCCGGCAGCGCCGGGGGAGCATCCGGCGTTGACGTCCTGACGACTTTCAGCAGGCTCATCAAACCTGCTTCCGGTAGACCGTGCGGCCGATCAGCTCGAAGTCATCGTTGACGCCATGCAGCGATTCGGAGTGGCCGAGAAACAGATGCCCGCCCTTCGGCAACAGCTCGGCATAGCGGCGAAACAGGCGCTGCTTGGTCGGCTGGTCGAAATAGATCACCACGTTGCGGCAGAAGATCGCGTCAAACGGCCCGCGCATCGGCCATTCGTGCATCAGGTTCAATGGCTGGATCGCCACCAGCTCGCGCAAGCGCGGGTGCACACAGGCGTAGCCTTCGTATTCACCGGCGCCTCGCAGCATCCAGCGGCGACAGCGCTCCGCGCTGATGCCGGCTATACGCTCCAGCGAATACACGCCTTTGCGCGCGGTATCCAGCGCCTGCGGGGACAGGTCGGTCGCCAGGATTTTGGCATCCAGCTTGCTGTCGTGCTGCTCCAGCGCCTCGGCCAATACCATCGCCAGTGCGTAGGGTTCCTCGCCGGTGGAACAACCCGCCGACCAGATCCGCAGGCGATCACCGTCGCGGCGCTTTTCCTGCAGCCAGCGCGGCAGCAGTTCGTTGACCAGCAGATCGTAATGGTGTGCCTCACGGAAGAACGCCGTGACATTGGTGCTGATCGCACTGGCCAGCTCCCCCAGCTCGTCGGACGGGTCCAGCCGCAGCAACTCGCAATAGCTCGAAAAATTCTTCATGCCCAAGGCACGCAACCGCCGCTGCAGGCGCCCCTGTACCAGCTGATGCTTGTGCTCGCCCAGCGAGATGCCGCAATGCTCCAGCACGAATTTGCGCAGGAACTGGAACTCGGCATTACCCAGCACGGGTCCGCTGCCGGCAGTCGCCGCGGTGCTGTCGCCAAGCATGCCGGGTACAGCGTTCACTCAGAATTCCTTCCACACACCGGCGGTGGTGGTGTCGGCATCCACCTTCGCCCGTACCGCGCGGGTCGGCGCCGGCGCATTGCGCACGGCGGCGAATACCGCTTCGGCCTCGGCCACCACGGCACGTGCACGCGTCGGCGCAGGTCCGGAAGCGGCCACAACCTCATCCTGATTCAACTGGAAGAAACCGACTTGGCTGGTCAGCTCGCCGGCCTGCTCCTGCATGGCGCGAGCAGCGGCAGCGGCCTCCTCGACCAGCGCGGCATTCTGCTGGGTCATCTCGTCCATCTGCATCACGGCATTGTTGACCTGGTCGATGCCAGCCGATTGCTCCTGGCTGGCCGCAGCGATCTCGGCCACGATGTCGGTGACCTTCTTCACGCTGTCGACGATTTCGGCCAGCGCCTTGCCGGACTGGTTCACCAGCTCCGAACCACTGCGCACCTTTTCCGCGCTGTCGTTGATGAGTCCCTTGATCTCCTTCGCGGCGCCGGCGCTGCGCTGTGCCAGGCTGCGCACCTCGGTGGCCACCACCGCGAAACCGCGGCCTTGTTCGCCCGCTCGCGCCGCTTCCACCGCGGCGTTCAGCGCCAGCAGGTTGGTCTGGAAGGCGATCTCCTGGATCAGCCCGACGATGTCGGCGATCTTGCCGCTGGACGCATTGATCTCGCTCATCGCGATGATCGCCCTGCCGGCCACCTCGCCACCACGCTCGGCCTGTTCCCGGGCGCCGCGGGCAAGCTGGTTGGCGTGGCTGGCGTTCTCGGCATTCTGCTTGACGGTCGAGGTCATCTGCTCCATCGACGAGGCGGTTTCCTCCAGGCTCGAAGCCTGCTCCTGCGTGCGCTGGCTGAGGTCGTCGTTGCCGTGGGCAATCTGCTGCGCCGCCGTGCTGACCGCGTCGGAACCACGGCGCACTTCACCGACGGTGAGGGTGAGCCGGTCGTCCATCATCCGGAACGCCTCGAGCAGGCGGCCCAGCTCGTCCTTGCGATGGGTGACGATGTTGTGTCCCAGCTGTCCCTGCGAAATCGCGTTGGCCACCCGCACCGCCCGGTTGAGCGTGCCGACGATCGAGCGGATCAGGAAGAACGCCATCAGCACGGCCAGCAGCAGTCCGGCGCCGAGCGCAGCGAACGTCATCAGGCGGATGCGCTGGTAGCTGGTCACGGCCGATTCGTACCGCTGCCGGCCTTCCTCGATCTGCATGGCGATCAGCTTGTCCATCTCCGAGCCCATGATCGACACGTTCGGCAGCACGTCGGAGTAGAGCAGGCTGCTGGTGCCGTCGTCGGCGTGGTTCAGCGCATCGGTGATCTCGGTCATCGACGAGGCGACGTCGCCGCGGGCGCTTTCGAACGCGCTCCACTGCTTCCTGACCTCCGGCGACATCGCCGTCGCAGCCAGTTTCTTCAGCAGCGCTGCATCTGCCAGCTGAGTCTTGGCGACTTCGTCGAGCTTCTGCTTGATGATCGCCTTGTCGTCCTTGTGGAAGGCCGCCTCGCTCAGCGAGACGAAGCTGTTCAGCGAGCCGCGCGCCACCTCGTTGATGCTGGTCAGCGGAATGAGTTCTTCCTGGTAGATCTGGCGCGCACTTTCGTTCGCCCTGGCCATGCCGCCGAGGCCGATCCAGGCGCCCACCAGCAACATCGCGCACAACAGGCCGAGCACGCCGATCAGGCGCGCCTTGACGGTCAACGTGGTCAGGCGGGACAGGCGTGCCATCAAATTCTTCATCTTCATCTCGATTCCCGGGTCAGGCGGCAACTTCAACTTCCTGGACGGCCGGCAGAGCCGCCTCCAGCGTTTCCACGTCCTCTGGACGCATCAGCTTTTCCACGTCCAGCAGCATCACCATCCGCTCGGCACAGGTGGCAAGCCCCTTCAGATAACGCGTATCCACCACCGCACCCATGTCGGGCACCGGCTTGATCGCTGCCGGATCGATGTCGACCACATCGGAAACCGCGTCCACCACGATGCCGAACAGACGCTCGCCGATCGCAACGATGATCATCACCGTGTCGTCGCCGTAGCTCTCGCGTTGCAGCCCGAAGCGCAGGCGCAGGTCCATGATCGGCACGATCGCGCCGCGCAGGTTCAGCACGCCCAGCACGTAATCCGGTGTCTGCGGAATGCGGGTGACGCGCGACCAGCTGCGGATCTCGCGCACGGCGAGGATGTCCACGCCATACTCTTCGCCGGCCAGGCTGAAGGTAAGTTGCTGCAACGGCGATGCCGTGGCCTGTTTGTCTTCGTACATGGGTCTGCTACCTCGTGACGGGCGTCTGCGAACGTCCTGCTGCCTGATCTGTGTCGGCGTGGACGGCGGGAACTTGAGCACCCGCATGCCCTCGATCAGGCGGCCTTGCTGCGACCCAGACGCACCACGCCACCCACGTCGACGATCAGTGCGACCGAGCCATCGCTGAGAATGGTGGCGCCGGAGATGCCTTGCACTCGCCGGTAATGCGCTTCCAGCGATTTGACGACCGCCTGTTGCTGGCCGAGCAGGTCGTCGACCAGCAGGCCCATGCGCCGGCCGCCCTCCTCGACCACCACCACGATGCCGCTCTCGATGTCGGTGATCGCGTCGACGCAGCCGAAGGCGTGATGCAGCCGCATGATCGGCAGGTATTCATCGCGAAAATGAAACACCTCGCCACCACCGGCGATCTTGCGGACGGCCTCGGCGCGCAGACGCAGTGACTCGACGATCGACGTCAACGGCACGATGTAGCGCTCGCTGCCGACCGCCGTGACCAGGCCATCGATGATCGCCAGGGTCAGCGGCAACGTAATCGTGAAGATGCTCCCTTTGCCGCTCACGCTGCGCACGCCGACGCCGCCGCCGAGATCACGCACGTTGCGCCGGACAACGTCCATGCCGACGCCGCGCCCGGAGAGATCGGTGGCCTTGGCCGCGGTGGAGAAGCCCGGCTGGAAGATCAATTCGGCCACCTCGGCGTCACTGAGTTCCTGACCGACGCTGATCAGGCCGCGCTGCTGTGCCTTGGCCACGATCGCGGCATGGTTGAGGCCTGCGCCATCGTCGCTGATCTGCACCACGATGTTGCCACCCTCGTGATATGCGTTGAGCTTGAGCGTGCCGGTCTCGGATTTGCCGGCGGCCTTCCGCTGCGCCGGCGATTCCAGTCCATGGTCGATCGCATTGCGTACCAGATGCACCAGCGGATCGCCGATCTTTTCCAGGACCGTCTTGTCCAGCTCGGTGCCTTCGCCGTGCAATTCCAGCTTGACGCGCTTGTCGAGCTTGCGCTCCAGGTCGTGCACCAGGCGCGGAAAGCGATTGAATACCGAACCGATCGGCAACATGCGGATGCGCATGACGCTTTCCTGCAACTCACGCGTGGTGCGCTCAAGGTGCGCCAGACCGTCGCGCAACCGTTCCAACTGGGATATCTCGAATTTCTCGCCGATCTCGCTGAGCATCGACTGGGTGATTACCAGCTCGCCCATCATGTTGATCAGCGCATCGACCTTGTCGATGCCCACGCGGATCGAACTGGTCTCGCTGGAGGCGATCGCCTGCTGGGCTTGCGGCGCGACGGGAGCGGCTGGCTTTGGCTCATTCGCCACGGCAGCAACGGCGGCACTGGCCGCTGGCGCTTCGGCCAGTGGCTTGATCGCCAGCTCGCAATCGCCGTCGAGCCAGTCGAACACCGCATCGATATCGGCTCGCGTGGTGGCCCCGTGCAGGCGCAGATCCCAGCCCAGATAGCACTGCGTCGGATCCAGTGCGGACAGCTGCGACGGCGCGCCGTCGACGATGAACGCGCGCACCACCTCCAGCCGCCCCAGTTGCTGCAGTTCGCGAAACACGCGCAGCGGATCGTTGCCGGTCTGCAGCAGGTGCGGCAACGCAACGAAACCGATGTCCCAGCCGCTGACGGCTGCCGCCTTCGGCGCGACGACCACGGCTACCGCAGCCTCACCGCTGACCAGACGCACCAGTTCGGCGCGCAGCGCCTCACTCTCGGCATCGGCTACCGGTTGCCCCCTGCCGGAACGATCAAGCATGGCGCGCAGAGCATCGACCGAGCGCAGCAGCAGCTCGACCAGTTCGGCATCCACGGCACGCCGTTCACTGCGCACTTCTTCCAGCAGCGACTCGGCCACATGGGTGAATGCAGCTACGTCGGTAAAGCCGAAAGTCGCCGCACCACCCTTGATGGAGTGCGCGGCACGGAAAATCGTATGCACCAGCTCGCTATCGGTCGAGCCCGCGCCGAGCGCAAGCAGAGCTGCCTCCATCGCATCGAGGCCTTCCAGACTTTCCTCGAAGAAGGTCTTGTGGAATTGAGTCAGATCGACCGCGCTCATGCCTGTCCCTCAACCCAGCACGCGCTTGACCGTAGCCAGCAACTGCTCCGGGTCGAACGGCTTGACCAGCCAGCCGGTGGCGCCAGCCGCCTTGCCTTCCATTTTCCGCTCGGTATGCGATTCGGTGGTCAACATCAGGATCGGCACGCCCTTGTAGGCATCCAGCGCGCGCAGTTCGCGCACCATCGCAATGCCATCCATCACCGGCATGTTGACATCGGCCAGCACCAGGTCGTGGCGCGAGGCGCGTGCCGCGTCCAGCGCCAGCTGGCCGTTCTCGGCCTCGGTCACTTCGTGCCCGGCACCCCGCAGGGTGAATGCCACCATGCCGCGCATCGAGGCCGAATCGTCTACTGCAAGAATCTTTGCCATGTTGCTACCTCGTCATCAGGCCAGCGCGGCGGCCGGCAATTCCAGTGTCTGCGACAGACCCAGCAGGCCGGCCGCGTCGTTCAGTGCATCGCTTGCGCCGCGCCAGCTCGATGTGCCGCCGCGCGACTTCAACTCGCGTTGAAACAGCATCAACAGTTGCAGGCCGGCGGTGTCGGCGTGCTCCACCACGCGGCCGTCCAGCATGACCTTGCCGGCGACCAGCGCATCGATCAGAACAGTCTTCAACGCGACCTGTGCCGCGATACGGCAATCCGCCGGCAACGTCACCACAACCGCTTCCGCGGGCACGGCAGAATCTGCTGGCGACGCGCCATCCAGGGCTGGCGCAGCTGCCGCCTGCCGCTTGCCGTCCGCGGTCTTCTGTTTGCCGGTCATGTCATGATTCCGCTTCGCGCTGTCTGTCTTCACGAGAGGCTTATCGGCCGCAGCGCCGATCGCTTTAGGGTGGCTGCAAGCAGTTCTGCGCGCCGTCTGCGGCGGACTTTCGATACGGTTGACGACCGCACAATGGAGCGCGCTCAAGTTTGCCCGTACAGCGCCGATGTCCTATGCAGGACCAACTCATCCGAACGGTGCACGGCGACCCCGCGCAGGAACTCCTCTTGATCATTCAACCCACCAGCCTTGCCGCGCTCACCTGGGCCGGCGCTGCCGCCGGTACCAGTGCGCCAAGCTGGCGCATCGGCGCCGTGCTGTCGGCGCGACCGCTGGGCGTCAATCCCCAGGGCATGCTGGTGTTGCAGATCGGCACCCTGAGCGTGGAGACCGAGATACCCGGCAGTCAGCTGCCGGCGCAATTCCAGGTGCGCGTGCTGAGTCTCGGGGCCCAGCCACAGCTGGAGGTGTTGCTGCCCCATCCGGCCGATCCAACCTTTCAGCGCATCCTGCGCGAACGACTGCCGCAACAGAATGGTTATGCACCGCTGCTGGCCACGCTTGGCGCGCTGGCCCAGCGGCCGATGCTGCGTCAGCTGCCACCATACCTGCGCACCGCACTGGCCCTGCTCGAACATGTCGTGCGCACGCCTGCCGATATCACCACCGGCGAAGGCCTGCGCCTGGCGATCAGCCGCAGCGGTCTGTTTCTCGAATCACAACTGGCCCATCCGCAAGGCAATTTGACGACGCTGGTCGAGGAGGACTGGAAAGGCGCCCTGCTGCGACTGGTCGGGCTGCTCCAGCGACAGCCAACCGCTGGGCCAGCAGCGAACCGCAGCGACACGGCGCCGCCGCTGTTGCAGCGCGGCCTGCAGGCGCAAGCGCGATTGCCGCTGCCGATGGCCGCCGATGCCGATGACGTGAACCCTCTGCTCGATCGACTGTACGGTGACGTGAAAGCTGCCCTGGCACGGGTGGAAGTGGCTCAACTGGAAGCCAGCACGTTGCCGGCCTGGATGATCGAAATTCCCCTGCAGGGACAAGGCGGTCGCGACGTGCTGCAGTTGCAGCTGGAATTCGTCACCGATGCCGCCGATGGCAGCCATGGCTGGACACTGGGCTTTGCACTGGACCTGCCGGCGTTGGGCCCGGTGCATGGGGAACTGCAATTGCGCGAACCGCGGCTATCGGTACGCCTGTGGGCCGAATATGCCGAGACCGCGCAACGACTGGAGCGCCAGTTCACTCCGCTGCGCCAGCGGCTGGCCGCCTGCGGCGTACTGCTCGATCAGCTGAGTTGCCAGGTCGGCCTGCCGCAACCGCAGAACCGGCACAGCGCCGTGCTGCTGAAGGCCACCGCGTGAACCCGCCCGCACCTGCCCAACGCCGGGTCAGCCTGAAACTGGCCAGCGGCGCGAACGAACTCAAGGCGATGCCGGCCGAATCGCTGGACACCCTGCTTGCCCGCGCTCAGGCGCTGGGCCTGCCGCTGCATCACGACCCGCAGATCGCCGCGATGCTGGCCGCGCTGCGCCTGCGTGATGACGTTCCTGCCCTGCTCTATGCCGCGGCCGCATCGGTCCTGGCCGCGGTCTACGACGCGGCGGAAGAATAGACAGCACGTGATCCGCATCGGAAGCGCGTCGGCTCGAAAAACCAAACCCTGAAAGGCGTCGCGACTGAGGTCGCTCCCACCAGATCGTGCGAGTTCAGTGCGTGACCGGATGCAGCTGCCGGATCAGTCGCGCCTCGTCGCGCGTCAGCCCGCAGCGCGCGACCATCTGTTCAATGTCGGCGCCCTCGCGCGCCAGCTGCTGGGCCAGCTCATACGAGGTCGGCTTGACCGGTGCAGGCTGCTGCTCGATCCGGGCGATGCGCTGCTCCATGCGGCCCAATGCCGTCACCAGCATGGCGGTCGGCACATCGGTCTGGACGGACAGGGAGACGCTGCCATCGAGGCGGGCAACGTCCTGCTTCAGCTGACGTGACTGACGCCATAGCTGCAACATCAACGTGGACTGCAGCAGGGCCAACAGCAGCAATACGCCGACGGCGATCTCAAGTGCCATCGCCGCTCTCCCGCTGCAACCGGCACAGTCGGCGCACATCGAGCAGCGCGACGAAACCGCCTTGCCAGGCCAGCACGCCGCTCACCGGATCGTCGGTGCGGCTGGCGCGCCCGGGCGGTGGCGGAGCGATCTCGTGACCCTCGGTATGCAGCAGCTCGCCGATGTCGTCCACCCGCAGGCCGACCAGATGGTTGCCGTGCGACAGCATCACCACGCGGACCCGCTCCGGATCGGCCACCGGCAACAGCGGCAGACCCAGTCGCAAGTGACCGTCCAGCACCGGCACGATGCGCCCGCGCAGAAGACGGATGCCGAGCAGATCCGCGGCCGCGCCCGGCACCGGCGTGAGTTCGCCGATGCGGATGACTTCACTGACCTCGTTCAGCGGTGCCGCATACAGCTGTGCGCCGATCAGGAATGACAGCCAGTGCCGTTCCTGAGACTCGGCTACAGCAGCGACAGCACTCAATTCACTCACTCCCTTTTCGTTCGGCATCGTCATCGTATCCGCGAGGCCGGCGCGCTGCGTCGGGCCATGCTGCTTTCGTCCACGCTCGGCGTACCGGACCCAGCCGCGGTGGCCGACTCCACGGTGGGTGCCGGGACCGACGGCGCGACCGCCGTAATCACCGGAATGCGCGGAAGACCTGCCGGCGCCTCCGCACTGGCGGCATGCGACGTGCCCGTGGCGTAGACACGCGCCGTCGGCATCTGCGTCGGAGCCTTGGCGGGGTCGCTGACGATTTCCGCGGTCTCATCGACGTGGTCGGCATCCGTATAGAACCGGCTCGGTGCGTTGCGATCGCTCAGCACCACCACCAGCACCCGCCGATTGCGGTTGCGGCCTTCCACGCTGGCGTTGTCGGCGACCGGGCGCATTTCGCCCCAACCGATGATGCCGAGACGATCGGCATTCACCCCGTGCTCGGAAAAAAGTCGCGCCACGGACGCCGCGCGCGCCGCCGACAGCTCCCAGTTGGACGGGTAGATCAAGGTGTTGATCGGCACATCGTCGGTATAGCCCTCCACCCGCAGCGGGTTCGCGAACGGTGCGAGGATCGACGCGAGATTGCGCAGCACCACGTTGGCCGGTGCCGCCAGTTGGGCCACGCCACTGGGAAACAGGATGTCGGTACGGATCTCGATTTCCAGCCAGTCCGTGGTGCGCCGCACGACTACCTGCTGCTTGTCGATCAACGGCTGCAAGGCCTTGCGTACCTGGCTTTCGATGTTTTTCAGATTCTCCTGCTGGGTCGACCGGTGGCCTGCCTCGCGCCCGTCGCCCCCACGCATCGGCACCGGATGCGGCGGGATCGGCACGGCGATCGGCACGATCGACGAACCGGGCTGACCGGCCGGCGCGGCAATCGCCGGGGTAATGTTGTGCGGCCGCACCTTGGTCGGCGGCATTGGCGCAATCACGTGGCTGGAGCCGTTGAACGCCTCGACGATCGATTCGGACATCACCCGGAACTTGCCTTCGTTGACCACCGATACGGCGTACATCACCACGAAGAACGCCAGCAGCAGCGTCATCAGATCGGCATACGGAATCGCCCATGCCTCGTGGTTGACGTGTTCCTCGTGGTGCTTTCTCCTCATGGCAGGTAACCCTGCAACCGCGCCTCGATCTGCCGCGGGTTGTCGCCCTGGGCAATCGACACCAGTCCTTCGATCAGGATTTCGCGCATCTGCGACTGCTTGCTGATCAGCCCCTTCAGGCGCGCCGCCATCGGCAACATGAACATGTTGGCCAGCGCCACACCGTAGATGGTCGCCACGAAGGCCGCCGCGATGCCATGACCGAGCTTGCTCGGATCGGCCAGGTTCTGCATCACCGCCATCAGCCCCATCACCGCGCCGATGATGCCCAGCGTGGGGGAATAGATGCCGGCGTTCTCGTACACCTTGGCACCGGCCAGGTCGATCGCCTCGCGGGTGTCGAGATCGACTTCCAGCACACTGCGGATCGCATCTGGCTCGCTGCCGTCGACCAGCAGTTGCAGCCCCTTGCTGATGAACGCATCGGACTCGGCCTCGATGTGCGGCTCCAGTCCGAGCAGGCCCTGGCGTCGCGAGATTTCGCTCCAGCCCACGATACGGCTGATCAGGTCGGCGGGCTGGTGCCGGGGTGGCTTGTAGATCATCCCCAGCATCTTCAGCGCATGCTTGAGCACCTTGCCCTGGTTCTGCACCAGCAGGGCGGCAATCGTGCCGAAAAAGACGATCACGAACGCCGCCGGATTCCACAACGCGCCCACCGTGGAACCCTTGAGCACGGTGCCCGCGATGATGACCACGAAGGCCAGAATCGTACCGATGATGCTTACCGGATCCATACGTTCAGCCGATGACCTGCAGGGAAGGGAGAAGTTGACCCGCGGCATCGGCCAGCCCGGCCAGATCCAGCACCAGCGCCAGTCGGCCATCGCCGGTCACGGTGGCGCCGGCGATGCCGGCGGCGCCCTCGAACAGCGGGCCGAGCGGCTTGACGATGACGTCCTCGCGACCGAGCACGGCATGCACCAGGCAGCCCAGCCGCAGATGGCCGATATGCAGCACCACCACGTGCCGGCCAGCTGCCGTCGCCGCACCCGCCCAGCTGGCCAGATTGGCCAACGGCAGTGCACGGCCGCGATGGCTGGCGACCAGCCGGCCATCGAGCAGGCGATCCTGGCCGTCGACGAGTTCGAAGACCTCCTCGACGTTGCTCAACGGCAGCGCGAACAAGCGCGTCCCGACGCGCACCATCAGCACGCGCAGAATCGCCAGCGTCAACGGCACGGTCAGTTCCAGCACACTGCCGTGACCGAGCTTGGAGCGCACCTGCAAAATGCCGCCGAGTTCCGCCACGCGGGTCTTCACCACATCCATGCCGACGCCGCGGCCGGAGATGTCGGAGATCGCCGCGGCGGTGCTGAAGCCGGGGCGGAAAATCAGCTCGTAGCACTCGGTTTCGGTCAGATGTGCAGCCTGCGCCGAGTCGATCACACCCTTCTCCAGCGCCTTGCGGCGCAGGAGCTCCGGATCCATGCCGCGACCGTCGTCACTCACCGAGATCACGATGCGCTCGCCACGCTGGCTGGCCGACAGGCAGACCCGGCCCTTGCGCGGCTTGTCGCTGCGTTCGCGCTCATCCGGCATTTCCACGCCATGATCGAGCGCGTTGCGCAATAGATGGATCAGCGGATCGGCCAGCGCCTCGACCAGGCTGCGATCGAGATCGGTCCCTTCGCCTTCCAGCACCAGCTCCACGTCCTTGCCGAGCTGACGGGCCAGGTCGCGCACGATCCGCGGAAACCGCTGGAACAGTCGCCCGACCGGCTGCATGCGCATGCCCAGCGCCGCAGCCTGCAGTTCGTCGGCAACCCGATCCAGCTCGGCGGCGGCCGTGGTCAGCGCCTCGTCTCCGCCATGCGCGGCCAGACTGAGCAGGCGGTTGCGCACCAGCACCAGCTCACCGGCACGGTTGACCAGCACGTCGAGCTTCGAAGTATCCACTCGCACGGTGGTCTCGGCCGGTGCGGGCGCCGCAGGGCGTGCGGGTGTCGGTGCAACGGACGCGGCGACCGGTGCCGGTGCCGGAGCGACAGCGACTGCCGCCACCGCGCCGGGCTGACCGCCCTTGCCGTGCAACGAGTCCAGCAGTGCCTCGAATTCATCATCACCGATCGCACTCGCCGTAGGCGCGGCGGCCGGCGCGGCCGCCTCGACGAGGCCTGGTGCGCCGGTCCCGTACAGATTGTCGAGCAAGGCCTCGAATTCGCTGTCGTCGATCGCCGCGCCATCGGCCATCGGCGCCAACACCGCCGATGTCGCGCTGACGGCAACCTTGGCCGTGACCGGCAACAGGCGCTGTAGCAACGCAGCGGGCGGCATTGCCAACGGCGCCTCATCGGCCAGCGCGGCCATCATCGCGGTTAGCAGGTCGAGCGCCTCGAGCAGCGCATCCATCTGCGCCGCGCCCAGCACCAGCTTGCCGTTGCGGGCCTCGTTGAGCAGATCCTCGGCGTGATGGCACAGCAGCACCATCGGCTCGACCGCCAGAAATCCGGCGCCGCCCTTGACGGTATGGAAGGCACGAAACACCGCGTTCAACAACTCGGCGTCGCCGGGCGCGGTTTCGAGCCCGACCAGTTGCTCGCCGAGGCGCTGCACCAGCTCGCCAGCCTCGACCAGGAAATCCTGGCGCAGCTCGATGTCGAACTCCGCGTTCACGGCGAGGTCCTCAGAACCCGAATTCGCTGAGCAGGCGATCGGCATCATCCTGGCTGGACACCTTGACCGCACTGGCCGGTGCCTCGCTGCCGGCCAGTGCGCCGGTCAGCCGCACCAGTTCCAGCAACGACGATTCGACGCTTTCGATGAAGTTGACCACCTTCTTGATGCGCTGGCCGGACAGGTCCTGCCACGACTGCGCCATCACCATGTCGGCCAGGCCGTCGCGGCAACTGATCGCGAAATCGCTGGCCTGATGTGCCAGCACCGCGGCGGGATCGCTCTTGCTGTCGGTGAACGCCAGCACTTCGCCGGCGTTGTGTGCCAGCAGCTCGGCGGCCGGTCGCATGCGCTCGGCGAAATCGATGCTGCGATGGGCCGCCAGCGCGCTCATTTCGAGTACGTCGTTGAGATGCTGGCGAGCGTCGGCCACGCTGTCCGGCAAACCCTCACTCGCCAGTTCGCCACCCAGCCGGCGCATCGCGCCATGCAGGTCGCGCGCCAGCTGGCCGAGCGCGCGGAACAGGCGTTGTTCGCGATCGCGCACCATCACGTCCAGCGCCTGCTCGAAGGCCGGGCCGTCGGGACTGTTCAGCAGGTCGCGCAATTCCGTCGGCAGATGTTCCTGGTTCACCAGTGGCAGGATGGCGCTCATGCGCTGGCTCCCGCGGCGGCGATCCGTTCGAAGATCTTGCCCAGTTTCTCCTTCAGGGTGATCGCGGTGAACGGCTTGACGATATAGCCGTTCACGCCCGCCTGGGCGGCCGCGATGATCTGCTCGCGATTGTTCTCGGCAGTCACCATCAATACGGGCAGGCCTTTCAATGCCGCCTCGGCGCGAATCGCGCGCAGCAGGTCGATGCCGGTCATGTTCGGCATGTTCCAGTCGGTCACGACCAGGTCGAACGGGATACTGCGCAACATCGCGATCGCGCTCTCGCCATCCTCGGCCTCCTGGATCAGCGGATTGCTGAAGCCCAGTTCGACCAGCAGGTTGCGCACGATGCGCCGCATGGTGGAGAAGTCGTCCACCACCAGGATTTTCATGTTCTTGTCCAAACACCTTCTCCACTTGCACCGTTTTTAGCCAGTGCGCCAAGCCTCGGGAATTCGAGTTACCGTTTCGTCAACCGCGCCAGTCGGTCAGCCGCGCGCGCAGCCGGATGACCGCCTGCCCATGGATCTGGCAAATGCGTGACTCGCTCACCCCGAGCACGGCGCCGATCTCCTTCAAGTTCAACTCCTGCTCGTAGTACAGCGACATCACCAGTTGTTCGCGTTCGGGCAAACCGCCGATTGCCTCGGCCAGCGCATCGCGCATGCCGTTGCGCTCAATGCTGTCGTGCGGATTCAGCGTGGCTTCGTCGATGACGTCCAGTACCGCACCGTCCTCGTTGTCGTCCGACGCGGTCAGGCTGAGCAGGCGTACGCAGGCGGCATCGGCGAGGATCTGGTGATACTCCTCCGCACTGATGCCGAGCCGCCGGATAACTTCGGCATCGTCCGCCTCGGCACCGGTTTCGGTCTCGACCTGGCGGATCACCTCGGCCACTTCGCGGGTCTTGCGATGCACCGAACGCGGCGTCCAGTCGGTACGCCGCAATTCGTCCAGCATCGCGCCACGAATGCGGATGCCCGCATAGGTTTCGAAACTGGCCCCGCGATCGAGGGTGTAATGGCGCGACGCTTCCAGCAAACCGATCATCCCAGCCTGTACCAGATCACCCACGTCGACGCTGGCCGGCAGCCGCCCCATCAGGTGATAGGCGATCCGTCGTACCAGCGGTGCATGCCGACGTACCAGTTCGTCGGCGCTTTCGCGGGAATGTTGTAAATATTCCGAAGCCGCATTCATCTCAGCACCCTGTCGCCGGTGTCGCCCGGCCACCAAAGAAGGCGATCCGGTCGCGGCCCGCGCGTTCGGGTTCTGCCCATGTATCGACCACACTGGCCAATTTCTTGAATGCCAGCGCCGAACGGCTGGAAGGCCACACATCGACCACCGCGCTCTGCCGCCGGATCGCTTGCCGCAGCCGCTCGTCATGCGGTATCCAGCCGGCAAAATCGATCACCACGTCGAGGAAGCGGTCGCTGACCCGCGACAATTTGCGATGCAGCTGGCGGGCCTCGCCTTCGTTCTGTGTCATGTTCGCGACCATGCGGAAACGGCGCACACCGAAGTCGCGGCTGAGCACCTTGGTCAGCGCATAGGCATCGGTCAGTGACGCTGGCTCGTCGCACACCACCAGCACCACGTCGTCGGCGGCGGCGGCAAGCATCGACACGTTGTCGGACAGGCCCGCGGCGGTGTCCACCAGCAGGTATTGCGGCGGCTGCGCCAGCTCGTCGAACGCGCGGATGATCGCAGCGTGCTCACCGTTGTCCAGTTGCGCCAGCCGGCGCGCACCGGAGCCGGCCGGAATCACCCGCAGCCCGTGCGCGGCGGTCAGCAGCAGATCCTCCAGCGTGCAGTTGCCATCGAGCAGGTGACCGATATGCCGCGACGGCGTAAGCCCGAGCAGCACATCGACATTGGCCATGCCCAGGTCGGCATCCAGCAGGATCACATCGCGGCCGGCCATCGACAGCGCCATGCCAAGATTCACCGCGACCGTGCTCTTGCCGACACCGCCCTTGCCACCAGCCACGGCGATCGTGCGGCAGTGATGCCGTGGCAACACCGAGCCCCTCAGCAGGGTACTGGCCTGATGACCCATCGACATGGCCTCCGGCGCGCCCCGTCCGACCATCGCCGAAAACATGTGCGTCAGTCCCCACGCCTGATCCATTGCGAGTGCTTCGCTCATGCGTTGGCCACCGCAAGGCCGAAGCGTTCGGCCATCACGCTGTCGTCCGGCACGTGTCCTTTCAGCGACTGCGCAGCACGGCACACCAGCACCCGCGCATCGGCCGCGGCAATATCCTCGGGCACACGCTGGCCATCGGTGGTGTAGTCCAGCGGCAGCCGGTGGCGGATCAGCACCGACAGTGCGCCACCCAGATTCGGCGCCTCGTCCAGCTTGGTCAGGATGCATGCATTCGGCTTGAGCGGCAGATAGGCACGCACTGCTTCATCAAGTGACTGCGACTGCGCATTTGCTGCCAGCACCAGACAGGCGCGCAACTCGCCGGCGTCGGACAGGATGTCCATCTGCTGGGCGAGCCGCGGATCGCTGCCGGCCACGCCGGCGGTATCGATCAGCACGGTATGCCGGCCGCGCAACAGCTCCAGTACCTTGCGCAGGCTTTCCGCGTCATACGCCGGATACACGCGCACACCGAGCAGGCGGCCATAATGTTCGAGCTGCGCGGCGGCGCCAATGCGGTAATGATCCGTACTGATCAGCGCCACCTGCTCCGCACCGTGGCGCAATACTGCCCGAGCGGCGAGCTTGGCGATGGTGGTGGTCTTGCCCACGCCGGTGGGACCGACCAGGGCGGTGATGCCCTGGCCATCGGACAGGCCGCGCCCGCTCACAGCCAGGCTGCGACTGAGCATGCCCAGCGGCAGGTAGCGCGCCTGTTCGGCATTGATCTGTTCGGGCAGTTCGACCAGCAGTTGACGTGCCACATCGGCCTCGATGCCCAGCCGGGTCATCTCGCGCAGCACGCGGGCACGCAGCGGCTGGCGCCGATCCATGTCGTTCCAGGCAAGGCTCGACAGCTGCACCTCCAGCATCTCGCGCAGGCTGCCCAGCTCGCTGCGCATGCGCGCCGTATCCTGTACGGCACGTTCCATCAGCGGATGCATGGTCGGCGGCTCGTTCGCCGCCACTGCCGGCGTCGGTATCGTGGCGAGCGGCGGTGGCAGCAGCGAAGTCCGCGGCGGCCGTACTGGCGACGGTAGTGGGGCGATCGGGGCGGCCGCCACTGGCGATGCGTCGGCGCCTGCCAATGGAACGCCATGCCGCGCGGCTTCGCGCACCAGCGCTTCGTCGTAATCGATCGCGGCGATGACCTCGATCCCTTCGGGCAGTCGGCGCGTGGACAGGATCACCGCTTCCGGCCCCTGCTCCTCGCGCACTTCTCGCATGGCCTGGCGCATGTCCGCCGCCACGAATCGCTTGATCTTCATGCCTGTCCGCTCCGGCAGGAAACGGGAATCCGGACGGCGCTTTCGAACATGCTGCGGATCACTGGGATACACGGCCTCGCCAACTGACTACGCCGCTCCGCTTTCCCGTGTCCCATTTTCGATTTCCTGTCCACCAGACCCACCTCGCTCATCGTCCCAGTGCCTGCACCAGACGTACCCGACGGTTGTCGGGAACCTCGTTGTAAGCGAGTACGTGCAGGTTCTGTGCCACATGGCGAGTGAAGCGTGCGAGCCACGGCCGCAACTGCGGCGCGACCAGCAGGACCGCCGGTTCGCCGCTGACTTCCTGGCGCCGCGCGGCATCGGCCACACTCTGCTGCAGGCGCTCGGCCAGGCCCGGTTCCACCGCGGCGCCGGCCACGCCCCCCCCGGCCAGCGAGTTCATCAGAATCTGCTCAAGCTCCGGCGCCAGCGTGATCACCGGCACCTCGGTACCGAGTCCGGTGATCTCCTGCACGATCTGGCGACCCAGCGCAACGCGCACGGCGGCGGTCAAAACGCCGGGATCCTGACTCTGCCCCGCATGCTCCGCCAAGGATTCGACGATGCTGCAGGTATTGCGGATCGGCACCCGCTCGGCCAGCAGGTTCTGCAGCACCTTCACCACCACGCCCAAGGGCAGGCGCTTGGGCACCAGATCCTCGACCAGCTTCGGGGCGCTGGCAGCGAGCCGGTCGAGCAGTTGCTGCACATCCTGATGACTGAGCAGTTCGTGTGCGTGGTTCTGCAGGATGTGCGACAGATGGGTAGCGATCACGGTGGCCGGATCGACCACGGTGTAGCCGTAGCTCTGCGCCAGTTCCCGCTGACCGCTCTCGATCCACACCGCTTCCAGACCGAACGCCGGATCCTGCGTGGCGATGCCCTGCAGGCTGCCGTGCACCTGGCCGGGATTGATCGCCATCAGCCGTTCGTTGTGCACCTCGGCCTCGCCCATCGGCACACCCATCAAGGTGATTCGATAAGTGTTGGGGGAAAGGTCCAGGTTGTCGCGGATATGCACCGCCGGCACCAGGAAACCCAGCTCCTGCGACAGCTTGCGGCGCACCGACTTGATCCGCCCCATCAGTTCGCCACCCTGATGGACGTCCACCAGCGGGATCAGCCGGTAGCCCACTTCCAGCCCCAGCGGGTCGACACTGGCAACATCTTCCCAGCCCAGCTCCAGCCGCTCGGTCGGTGCCGTGGCAGCGGGTGCCTCGGTCGCCGCCTCGGTGAGTCTTTCGCGGGTCTCGCGGCTGCGCTTGTGCATCAGCCATGCGGCGCCGCCGCACATGCTGCCCAGCAGGAGGAATGCGATATTCGGCATGCCGGGAATCAGTCCCATCACGCCGAGCACCACGCCGGCCACCGCCAGCGCCTTGGGCTGTCCGAACACCTGGGCGATCAGCTGCTGGCCCATGTCCTGCCGGCGCGTGGCGCGGGTGACGATCACCGCGGCGGCAATCGACAGCATCAGTGCCGGCACCTGCGCCACCAGGCCGTCGCCGATGGTCAGCAAGGTATAGGTGCGCGCCGCCTCGCTGGCCGACAGGCCGTGCTGCATCACGCCGACGAAGAAGCCGCCGACGATGTTGATGATCAGGATCAGGATGCCGGCGGTGGCGTCGCCGCGCACGAATTTTGACGCGCCGTCCATCGAGCCGTAGAAATCCGCTTCCTCGCGTACTTCCTGGCGTCGATCTCGCGCCTGTTCCTGCGTCAGCAAGCCGGCGTTGAGATCGGCGTCGATCGCCATCTGCTTGCCGGGCATCGCGTCCAGCGTGAAGCGTGCCGTCACTTCCGAAACGCGGGTGGCACCCTTGGTGATCACCACGAAATTGATGATGGTGAGGATCGCGAACACCACCAGGCCGACCGCGAAGTTGCCGCCGATGACGAACTCGCCGAACGCCTCGATCACCTTGCCGGCCGCACCGGGACCGTCGTGTCCGTGCAGCAGTACCACGCGGGTGGAGGCGATATTCAGCGCGAGGCGCAACAGTGTCGCCATCAGCACCACGGTGGGAAACGCGGCGAATTCCAACGGCCGCATCACGTACACCACGGCCAGCAGGATCACCAGCGACAACGCGATGTTGAAACTGAAAAGCATGTCGAGCAGGAACGGAGGCAGCGGCAGCATCAGCATCGCCAGCATCACCAGCATGATCACCGGTGCACCCACGCCACGCCGGGCCATCTGGCCGAGATTGCCGAATACGCTGGTAGCTGTCATTTGCATGGATCCGTCATGGCTCGCGGTAAGGCCCCATCAGGTCGGGATCGACCTCGGGGGTGGGCGCCGCCGGCGGTGTCTCGCCGTGCGCCGTCGCCTGTTTCAACTGGTACACGTAGGCCAGTACCTGGGCCACGGCGACATACAGCGCCGCGGGAATTTCCCGGCCGATTTCGGTGGTGGCATACAAGGCGCGTGCCAACGGTGGCGCCTCCACCAGCGGGATGCGATGACTGCTGGCGACCATGCGGATCTGCTGCGCCAGCAGATCGACACCCTTGGCAATCACTCGCGGTGCGCCCATGCGGCCGTCGTCGTACCGCAGCGCCACGGCGAAATGGGAGGGGTTGACCACCACCACGTCGGCCTTGGGCAGCTCCTCCATCATGCGGCGACGCGATTGCTGCTGCTGGACCTGGCGAATGCGCCCCTTCATTTCAGGATTGCCCTCGCCCTCCTTCATCTCGTCGCGCACTTCCTGCTTGGTCATGCGCAGGCGTTTGGCGTGATCGAATTTCTGGTATAGCGCATCGATGCCGCCGATCAACGCCAGCATCGTGCCGAACCACAACGCCGCGCGGCCGAGCAAGCCGATCGATTGCGCGATCCCCTCCATCACCGCGCCGCGGCCGGTAGCCTGCAACTCGGCCTGCCAGTGCCGCAGCAACAACCCCAGCACGGCTCCGATGAACAACAACTTGAGCAGTGCCTTGCCCAGCTCGACCAGTCCGCGCATGGCGAAAATCCGGCCCAGTCCCGTGAGCGGATCGATCCGCTCGAATTTCGGCTGCAACGCCTGCGCGCTGAAGTTCAGGCCACCCAGCAATAACGGCGCCGCCACCGTGGCGAGCATCGTCGCCACGGCCACCGGCCAGAACAGACCGAGTGCTTCGTGCACCGCCGCATGCAATGCCCGCCCTGGCAACGCATCGGAAAACAAGGCTTCGCGGGAATATCCAAGGCCCATCGAAAAGATGCGTCGCGTATGCAGGAACGCCGCTTCGCCGCTATTCATCAACGCTGCCACGCCGGCAAGCACCACCATCGCACCGGACAGGTCACGCGAACGCGGAACCTCGCCCTTCTCGCGTGATTCGCGCAAGCGCTTTTCGGAGGGTTGTTCGGTTTTTTCCTGGTCGCTTTCTTCCGACACGGCGTCAGCTCCCGGTCAAGTCGCGCATCAACGTCCAGGCCTGGTTCTGCAGCGCGTCGAATGCACCGGGCAGACTGCGAAGCGCAAGCCACAACGCGATGAAACCCAGCGAAACGGTGATCGGAAAACCTACCGCGAACAGATTCATCGACGGCGCCGCGCGGCTGATCGCGGCGAACCCGATATTCACCACCAGCAGCGATGTCATCGCCGGCAGTGCCACGCGCACCGCACCGGCGAACAACTGCGCGCCGAATCCGACCACCGCTTGCAGACCATTGAGATTGATCGCCGAGGTACCCGGCGGGAGGCTGCGGAAACTGTCGGCGAGCAATGCGATCAGACGCAGATGGCCGTCCATCGCCAGGAACAGCAAGGTCACCAGGGCCAGATAGAACTGACTCAGCACCGTCGAACTGCCGCCGCCGTGCGGATTGATCGACTCGGCAAAACCCAGGCTCATGCTCTGCGCCACCAGTTGCCCGCCGAACGACACCGCCTCGAATACCAGCCGCAACACAAACCCCACCGCCGCACCGATCAATATCTGACCGGCCATCGTCGCCACGCCGTCCGCGCTGAGCGGATCGATCGTCGCCGGTGCCAGCGGCGCCAGCACCATGGTCAATACCATCACCACGGCGGCGCGTACCCGCAGCGGAATCACCATGGAACTGAACACCGGCGCCACCAGGCACAGGCCGCCGATCCGGCCCATCGCCCAGAGCAGGCTGCCAAGCCATACCGGCAGCTGCGCCAGGTCCAGCGCCGTCACTTGATCGCCCCCGGCAGACTCTCGATCAACTGGCGGGTGAACTGCACCAGCACGCGCAACATCCACGGCCCCGTCACCAGCGCCACCAACGCCATCGAAATCAGCTTCGGGATGAAGCTGAGCGTCATCTCGTTGATCTGCGTGGCCGCCTGGATCACACCCACCAGCAGGCCGACCGCCAGCGCGGTCAACAGCAACGGCGCCGCCACCAGCATCGCCACATACAGCGCATGCTGGCCGAACTCCATGATGGATTCAGGCGTCATGCGCAGGCCTCCGGGATCTGACCGACGCATTCATGTGTAAAAACTCCCCGCCAACGTGCCAAGCAGCAACGTCCACCCATCCACCAGCACGAACAACATGATCTTGAACGGTAGCGAGATGATCATCGGAGAGACCATCATCATGCCCATCGACATCAATACGCTGGCGACGACGAGGTCGATGATCAGGAACGGAATGAACAGCAGAAAACCCATCTGGAACGCAGTCTTCAGCTCGCTGGTAAGAAACGCCGGCATCGCCACCTGGAACGGCACGTCGGCCTTGCTGGCATAGGGCTTCTCTTTCGCCAGCCGGGTGAACAGCTGCAGATCGGCATCGCGGGTCTGATCCAGCATGAAGTGCTTGAACGGTGCGGCGGCTGCCGGCAACGCCAGCTCGGCACTGAGCTGGCCGTCCATGTAGGGTTTCACGCCGTCGGCGTAGGCACGATTGAGCACCGGCGACATCACGAACAGGGTGAGAAACAACGCCAGCCCCAGCAGCACCTGGTTCGGCGGCGTCGACTGCGTGCCCAGCGCCTGGCGCAGAAAGCCAAGCACGATGATGATGCGGGTGAACGAGGTCATCATCAGCACGATCGCCGGCAGCAGCGTCAGCGCCGTCATCAGCGCCAGCACCTGCAGCGACAGCGTCCAGCTCTGGCCGCCGCCTGGTACGTTCTGTACGTTCACCAGCGGAATGCCCGGCGGCGCCGCCAGCGTCGCCAGTGGCAATACCAGCAGCAGCACCGCAAATATCCAGCGCCAGGTCTTCATGCGTTGCGCTTCCAGCGCGCCAGCAAGTCGCCGAACGCAGGTGGCGCTGACCCGACCGGCTCTACTGCGGCGTCCGCTTCCGCCGGCGCATCGTCATACACATGCAAGGTGCGCATCCCGCCCGCGCCGATGCCGATCAGCAATCGCTTGCCGTCGGCATCGAGCAACAGCAGACGCTCGCGCGTACCCAGCGCAAACGTCTCCACACAACGGATCCGGCGACCGGCACCGCCGGAGCGATGCTGCAGCCGGCGGCTGAGCCAGCCTGCAACCAGGATCAGCGCGATGATGCCGAGCAGGCTCAGCACCACCCGCACCAGTTCGCCGCCGACGTTGATGTCGGGTGCAGCGATTGGCGCCGCCAGCATGTGGGCCAGTGTGCTCATCAGCGCAGTTTGCGCACGCGTTCGGCCGGACTGATCACGTCGGTCAGGCGAATGCCGAACTTCTCGTTGATCACCACCACCTCGCCATGCGCCACCAGGGTGCCGTTGACGAAGACATCGAGCGGTTCGCCGGCGGCACGATCCAGCT
Source organism: Rhodanobacter sp. (assembly GCA_027307195.1). Taxonomy (GTDB): domain Bacteria; phylum Pseudomonadota; class Gammaproteobacteria; order Xanthomonadales; family Rhodanobacteraceae; genus Rhodanobacter. Next base: position 38,804 of record DAHUXL010000099.1, read on the forward strand.
CCACTACCGAGCCCTGGTTGAGCTGCAGCAGGTTGCGGATGCTGATGCGGGTACGTCCCACCTCCATCGCCAGGGTCACCGGCACATCCAGGATCATGTCGAGGTTGACCTCGCTACCCTCCGCAGCGGCGTCCTGCAGGGAATCGAATTCGATGCGCTCGCCGGCATCGGCGAAAGCACCATTTGTGGACTGGTTCATGCGGGATTCTTCTCTATGGAATGACTACTGGTCGAACGCCGTTCACGCCGACCGGCCTGGGAGTGGAAGCGCACCGCGTTGCGGCCGTTGGACTGGCCATAGCGACCGCGGAACACCGGCACATCCTCGGCATAGACGGTGGCCAGTCCGGGCAGCTGTACAGGGATCACGTCACCGGGACGCAGATGCAGGAACTCGCCGAGACTGAGCTGGGCTTCGAGCAGCAGCGAGCTGAGTCCGACCTCGGCGTCCAGCACTTCCTCGTGCAGGACCTCGGCCCAGCGATCGTCGCGATCGACGCGGTCGCTTTGCACACCGGCATCGAGCAGCGTGCGGATAGGCTCGACCATCGCATACGGCATGGTCAGGTGGATTTCACCGCCACCACCGTCGAGTTCGACATGAAAGCGCGATACCACCACCGTCTCGGTGGGACTGACGATATTGGCGAACTGCGGATTGATCTCCGAGTTCATGTATTCGAACTGCATCGCCAGCACCGGCGCCCATGCCTCGGACATCGCGGTGAACAGTTCGGCCAGCATGATCTGGATCACGCGATTCTCGGTGGCGGTGAAATCGCGCCCTTCGATGCGTGCGTGATAGCGGCCGTCGCCGCCGAAGAAATTGTCGATCACGGTGAATACCAGCCGCGGCTCGAACACCACCAGCGCGGTGCCGCGCAATGGCTTGATGCGCACCAGGTTCAAGTTGGTGGGAACCGCCAGGCCGTGCACGTACTCGGCGAACTTGACCATCTTCACGCCCAGTACCGAGACCTCGCAGGTCTTGCGCAGCACGCTGAAGATGCCGGTGCGAAAGAATCGCGCGAAACGGTCGTTGACCATTTCCAGCGTCGGCAGGCGGCCACGCACGATGCGGTCCTGCTGGGTAAAGTCGTACGAGATCACCGCGCCAACCGGCAACGGCTCGTCATTGCCGGTGGCTACCGCGCCGCCTTCGACGCCGTCCAGCAGTGCATCGATTTCGTCCTGGGAAAGCAGATCGCTCATGTGCGCGCGTTCCTCATCACTGCATCACGAAACTGGTGAAATACAGTGCGTCGATGCCGGGGCGGCCAAGCCGCGCCTGAACAATCTTGCGCACCGCCGCCAGCGCCTGCTCCTGCAGCTTCTGGCGACCAGCCGTGTCGCTGATGATCGAGTAGTCCATGCTGCTGAACAGCGAGACCAGCGCGTCGCGAATCACGGGATCGGCGTTCTTGGCCACTGCAATCGCGTCGGGATCGTGCGACATCAAGGTGACTCCGACCTGCAGATAGCGCAGCGATTCGTTGTCGCGAAAATTCACCACGAAGGCTGGATCCAGCGGCAGATAGAGTTCCTCCTTGACCAGCTTGGGCTGCTCGGCCTTGGCGGCATCGGCAGTGTGGCTGCGCAACTTCAGCAACGCGTAACCACCCACGCCCGACGCCATCAGCAGCGCCACCACCAGACCGATCAGCAACCGCGAACGGCCATGGCGACCTGCGGGGATCCCAGCCACTTCAACTTGCCCGGCCTCAGCCATGAAAACCTCGCTATGCGTTCGACAGGAACCCCTCAAAGCGGGGCTTCAGCCGAATAAAGCAAGTGGCATGCCATCATCAGAAAGCACTGTCGCAGCGCGGTTTTCGGACGCACCTGTCGACTCGATGCCGCTTTCTTGACGCCTGTCGGCTTGATGTCGCGACGCGATCACGGCGGTGCCTGATCACCGGCGGTCGGCGTTGACGATTTGCGTGATAGACCACCTCGACCATGCCTGTGCGGCATACGGAGCAAATCGTGCGCACAGGTATTCCGAAGTGGTTCGCGAGGTTCAGCGACGCAGTGGCGAGGCACGCCAAACGCCGACTTCAGGCAAAGGCATCCAGCAGGCCGACCGCGCCGATCGATGCGCGCAGGTCGACGCCATGGACTTCGTCGGTAGCGTCCATGGCGGCATCGTTCGGGGTAGCGCCGCCGCGCCCATGGTTCTTGCCGTGATCGTGCTGACCGACTTCGGCATGCCCAAGTGACAGCCCCTGCTGGGTGAGCATCTGCCCAAGCTGGGACAGGCTCTGCTGGATTGCCGTGACCGCCGCCGGATGCTGGGCACTGAACACTACGTCGACCCGGTCATGCGACACGTTGATCTTGACGTCGAGCTGGCCGAGCTCCTCCGGATGCAACCGGATGCGCGCCTGCTTGACATCCTGACCAGTCAGCCAGACCACCTGCTGGCCCAACTCGTGCGCAAACGCCTGGCTGCCAACCGACGACGGCAGCTGCAGTTGATGGGTCACTGCCGGCGCGGCCGTGACGACCGTTGCAGGCAAGCCGAGCACCGAGGCCAGATCAGCGGAGCGATCCGCTGCCTTGGCGACGGCTGGCAGCTCGACCTCATCGCCCGCCGGCTGCGTGCCAGCGCTCGCTAGAACCGTGCCGATCGCCGTGGCGGCGCTCCCGCTGTCCAGCGCATTCGCCTGCAGCCACGCAGCGGCGCCGGCATCGCTGGTCACGGTCTTGCCGGCGGTACCAGTGTTGGCAGGGCTTGCGGTATCGCCAGCCGACGTCGCGGCGGCAACCGCTGGGGCAACTCCGCTGGACAGCCCGAGCAGGGCCAGCATGCTGCCGGCCAATGCCGCGCCGGCCTGATCGCCCTCAACATCGGTATCACGGCCCGGATCGGCTTGATGACTGCTCGCCGCCGTCGCCACCGTCGTCGCCGTCGTCGCTGTTGCTGCACCGGTCAATGGCGTGGTTGCCGTACCACTGGCATCCGCGACCGTTGCCTGCGGTGAAGCGTCGGCCTGAGCGCCCTTCGATGCATGGATCGACCGGGGTGACGACGCATCGGCCGAATCCTGGGCTGGCTCGCGTTGCTGTCGTGCGGCATGCAGCTGGCGATCGAAACGATCCGTGGACGCCGACGACTCGCGCGGACCGGCTGCAGCGGCACGCGGTGCCACCGGCGCAGCGGTTGGGGGTACAACAGCGGATGCGGTCATCGCAAAGAGGCTCCGTCAGAGTGTCGCGTGCATGTGCGCGACGACGTCAAGCAGGCAAGGTGGCACGGCAGTATTCGTTCATTCATTCGCAGCAGGCGCCGGCTCATCGTCGCGGACGCCGGTATTGCGCGCGCTCGTCGCTGTCCGACTGTTCGCGGCGATCCTCGGCCAGACGCTCCTGCTCGCGATAGCGCTCGATCACGCTGTCCAGCGCGCCTTCACGGGCATGTGCCTGATGCCAGCGACTGCGCACGTGCTCGAACTGACGCTGCACGCGCGCGATCTCGACGGTCTGTTGCGCGATCGCCTGATCGATGCGTTCGACAAATTTCTGCCGGTTGAGCAGAGCGCCCACCGTCGAGGCACCCTCGCCGGCCGCGGCATATTCCTGCCGGTAGCGCCGCAATTCTTCCAGCTGCTGCTCGGCCTTGGCCAGTTGCTGCTGCTGCGCGGCCAGTTGCGCCAGCGCCTCCTCGCTGTGCTGGCGGGCCTGCTCGACGGCCGGCTGCAACTGCTTCGCCCGCGCGTTCATCCGGTCACCTGTTCAGCGAGACTGCCTAGCCGACTGATCGCCTCATCCAGCGGCATCGGCTCGTCGACCTCCTGCTGCAGGAAGCCGCGCAATTGCGGCCACAGCTGGATCGCCTGGTCGACCTGCGGATCGGAGCCTTTCTGATACGCACCTACCGCAATCAGGTCGCGCTGCTGACGGTATGCCGAATAGACCTGGCGGAAACGCTGCGCCGCGCGCAGATGTTCGCGCGTCACCACCGCCGGCATCACGCGGCTGATCGAGGCCTCGATGTCGATCGCCGGATAGTGGCCCGCCTCGGCAAGGTCGCGCGACAGCACGATATGGCCGTCCAGGATCGCGCGCGCCGCGTCGGCGATCGGATCATGGCGGTAATCATCGCCTTCGGTCAGCACGGTATAGAACGCGGTGATCGAACCGCGCCCGTCGGCATCGTTGCCGGCGCGCTCGACCAGCGCCGGCAACATCGCGAACACCGACGGCGGATAGCCCTTGGTCGCCGGCGGCTCGCCGATCGCCAGGGCGATCTCGCGCTGCGCCTGCGCATAGCGGGTGAGCGAATCCATCAGCAGCAGCACGCGCAGGCCGCGGTCGCGAAACCACTCGGCGATCGCGGTGGCGTACTGCGCGCCACGCAGCCGCTTGAGCGGCGGGGCGTCGGCCGGCGCCGCCACGATCACCGCTCGGCGACGGCCTTCCTCGCCCAGCGTGTGCTCGACGAATTCCTTCACCTCGCGGCCTCGCTCACCGATCAGCCCGACCACGACCACATCGGCATTGGTGTATTTGGTCATCATGCCGAGCAGGGTCGACTTGCCGACACCGGAACCGGCGAACAGGCCCAGTCGCTGGCCGCGTCCGACCGTAAGCAGTGCATTGATGGCACGTACGCCGACGTCCAGCGGCGCGTCGATCGGCTTGCGCGCCATCGGATTGATCGGCTCGCGCTTGAGCGCGGCATGCTCGTCCACTTCCAGCGGCCCCAAGCCGTCCAGCGGCACCCCATCAGCGCCGATCACGCGGCCCAGCAAGGCATTGCCGACCGGCAGGCCGCCGTTGCGTGCGCACGGGCGCACCCGTGCATTCGGCAACACGCCATGCATGTCGCCCACCGGCATCAGCAGCAGGCGTTCGTCGGCGAAGCCGACCACCTCGGTATCCAGTTGTGCGCCATCGGCGGTGTCGACCAGACAGCGGGCGCCGAGTGCGGCTTCGCAGCCTTCGGCCTCCAGCGTCAATCCGACGACCCGCCGCAGACAGCCTTCCACCGTCAACGTGTGCGCCGTTTCGGCGCGGGCGCTGCGGCGTGCCAGCTGTTGCTGCCAGAGCGTCTGACGCGAGGCGGCAGTGCCGGTTTCCGTGTTCACGCAATTGCCCCGTCGCCGTCGCCATCGTCGCCGATCACGGCGTCGATCACCGCGGCGAGACGGGTCTCCACCCGCGCATCCAGTCGCGAGCGCTCGCTGAGCAGTTGGCAGTCGCCGCGGGACAGCGCCGGATCGGCCTGCAATTGCCAGTGCGTTTCCGCGGCGCCCAATTCGCGCAGCAGGATCAGATCATCCGGGTTCAGCTGCACGCGCAGCTCGCGGGTGGCCGACGGCAGCGCCGTCGCTGCCTGACGCACCGCCTGCACGATCAAGCCGGGCGACAAGCGCAGTTCGTGCGCGATCACCCGGCGCGCGATCACCGTCGCGAGCCGGGCCAGTTCCTGTTCGGTCTGCTCATCGAGCACCTGCAACGGCCGCGCGGCGGCGGCGTACAAGGCATCGAGCCGTGCCAGCTGCTCGTGCAGCTGCTGCTGCGCCGCGGCCAGTCCTTCGGCGCGACCGGCCGCGTAACCTTCCTCGCGCGCCTGCTGCTCAAGCGCCTCGAGTTCGCGCACGGTCGGTTGCGCAACCGCATTGGCGGCCTTTTCCGCCGACTGCCGGGCACCCACATTGGGCAGCTCCCAACGCTGGATATCCGATGCGGCATGCTGGATCGCCGGCGTCATCAAACGAACTCTTCACCGCCGGCGGACAGATTGAGCTGGCCGGCATCGGCCAGCTTGCGCGCCGTCGCCAGCACCTCCTTCTGTGCCGCGTCGACTTCGCTCAGGCGCACCGGCCCCTTCACTTCAAGATCGTCGCGCAACATGTCGGCAGCCCGTTTGGACATGTTGGCGAAGATCTTTTCGCGTACCTCCGGCTCGGCACCCTTGAGTGCGGTGATCAGAGTGCCCGACGGTACTTCGCGCAACAGCGTCTGCATGCCGCGGTCGTCCAGTTCGACCAGGTCCTCGAACACGAACATCAGATCCTCGATGCGTCCGCCCAGGGCCTCGTCCTGACTGCGGATCGCCGTCATCAACTCGGTCTCGTGGCCACTGTCCATCGCGTTGAGAATGTCCGCCGCGGCCTTCAGACCACCGACGTTGGCGGATTTGAGTTTCTTGGTATTGCCGGAGAACTGGCGCTCCATGATCTCGTCCAGCTCGTTCAATGCATGCGGCTGCACGCCGTCGAGCGTGGCGATGCGCATCACCGCATCGCTGCGCACGCGCGGCGGCAGATAGCCGATGACTTCGGCGGCCTGGTCCGCGTCCAGATGCGCCAGCACCAGCGCGATGATCTGCGGATGCTCCTGGTTGATCATCTCGGCGATAGCGCGGCTCTCCATCCACTTCAGCGACTCCAGCCCCTTGCTGCTGCGGCCGAGCAGGATGCGGTCGATCAGGCCGCCAGCCTTGTTCTCGCCCAGCGCGTTGACCAGGATCTTGCGGATGTAATCCTCGGTACCCACGCCCAGCGGCGTCTGCCGGGACATGTCGTCATTGAGCCGGTCAAGCACGCTCTCGACCTGCCCGCGCGATACGCCGGACAGCGCGGCCATGGCCGTACCCACCGCCTGCACGTCGCGCGCGCTGAGATGTTTGAGCACCTCGGCGGCATCCTGCTCGCCCAGCGTCAGCAGCAGGATTGCCGCGCGCTGTGCTCCATTGATCTGCGTATGTTCAACCGCCATCTTCGACCACCCAGTTCTTCACGACCTGCGCCACTTGCTTGGAGTTCTCGCCAACCATTCGTTTCGCCATGCCGATACGCTGCTCGTAGGCGAGGATCGGCGTGGCGACATTGAGCCGGGCCGGCTCGGCCAACTGCGGGTCGTCGTCGACGCGCACGGAAATCACCGGCATCGGCGACGGCAGCGCACGCGCCGACGTGTCGCTGCGCAGCAGTCCCTTCAGCAGCGGCCGCAGCAGACCGAACGCCACCAGCAGCGCCAGCAAGGCGCCCAGGCTCTGCTTGATCAGGTCCATCGCGCCGGGCCGCTCCCACAGCGGCGTATCCGGAAGTGCCTCGATGCCGGGGCCACGCTGGAACGGCTGGTTGACCACGCTGACACTGTCGCCACGAGCCACGTTGAAGCCCACCGCGTTCTTGGTCAGTTCGGTCAGATGCTCCAGCTCCTGTGCCGTGAACGGCACGCTCTTGTCCGGCGTTGCCGCAGCGGTTGCGCTGTTGGCCAGCTTGTTGTCCAGTACCACGGCCACGGTGAGTCGGACCAGCCGACCGGCCGGGTCGCTGACATGGCTGATCGTGCGATCCAGCTCGTAGTTGCGGGTGGCATTGCTTGAGTTGTCGGTCGGACCGGCCACTGTCGCGGCGGCACTGCCGGCGGCGGCAGCAGCGGGTCGACCGGCGTCGGGTTTGGCTGCCGTGGGCTGCGCCACCAGCGCCGGCGGCTGGTTGCTGAGCGCACCGGGCACACCGCCGGAGGCCGCGGCGCTGCCGTGCTGTTCGCTGCTGGTCTGCTCGCTGCGCAACGCCGGATGCTCATGACCAAAGGTTTCGGTGGCCTTCTCGGTCTGGCTGAAATCCAGATCCGCATAAACTTGTGCACGCACCCGACCTGCACCGACCAGTGGCGTCAGCAATTCCTCGATGCGCTGCGCATAGGTATTCTCGATCCGTGTGGCCAGGCGCAGACGGTTGTCGCCGACCGCGCCCGGACTGTCCGGATCGGTGGTCAACAGCTGGCCCTGCTGGTCGATCACCGAAACCTGACGCGGATCCAGATCCGGCACGCTGGCCGCGACCAGATGCACGATCGCCGCAACCTGGCCGGCATCCAGCTGGCGCCCCGGATAAAGCGTAAGCAGCACCGATGCACTGGCCGGCCGGCTGTCGCGAATGAACGCCGATGGCTTCGGCAGCGCCAGATGCACGCGCGCCGCGCGTACCGATTGCAGGCCGCCGATGGTATTGCCCAGATCGGTCTCCAGCAGCTGCTGGTAACGCGTGCGTTCGGCCAGATCGCTCATGCCGAACGGCGAGTCGCCGGCAGCGGCTGCGCTGTTGGCAGCACTCCCCTGCGGCAATCCGCGCGCGGCCAGCTTCAGTCGCAACGCGGCCAGATCGGCGGCCGGCGCCATGATCGACGAGCCATCGCTGCTGAGCTGGTAAGGCGTCTGGGTCGACTGCAGTTCCTGGGTTATCGCCGCGGCATCCTTCTGCTCGAGTCCCGCATACAGCAGCCCGTAGTTCGGCCCGCGCGACCACAGCACGACCGCCACGCCCAACGCGACTGCCGCCGCCACCGCGACCAGCAGCAGCACCTGGCGAGTCGCCGGATTGCGGGCGAGCTGTTTGAGGGGATCCAGACGCGAACCGTTGTTCTCGGTATTCGCGATGGCGTTGTCGGCCATGCTGCTGCTCGTTATCTGAAGTAGAGGGTGAAGATCGGCGCGCGAGGCGTCAGACCGGCATGTTCATGATGTCCTTGTAGGCGTCTACCAGCTTGCTCTGTACGGCGACCATCGTGCGCAGCGACAGATCGGCCTTCTGCACTGCGACCATCGTGCGGCCCAGATCTGCGCCGGCATCGCCGCGCTCGAAACTTGCCGCCATGCGGCCCGCTTCCAGCTGGCTCTGGCCGACTGCGGAAATCGACTGTTTGAGCAAGGCGGAGAACGTGCCTTGACCGCCAATCGGGGTGGCGGTGATCGCACCTTCCGGCGCACGCACCTGCGCCGTCATCTGGCGCATCTGGGAAAGCAGATTGTTGACGTCGATCTGACTCATGACGGTTTTCCAGCACATGACGGGTCTGAAGTGAGTAAAAGCACGAGCCGTGCCATGCCTGCGAAATGCCGGTATGAGCAGACTCGGTACGCGATGCATGATCCGCGCACAGGCTGTGCTCCCTACGCGGCCAGACTGTTTTGCAGCCCATACTTGCGCAGCTTCTCCACCAGCGTGGTGCGCTGCATGCGCAGCAGCTTGGCGGCATGCGCCACCACGCCACCGGTGGCATCGAGTGCCTGGCGGATCAAGCCCACTTCGATATCGGCCAGATGATCCTTCAGGTCCAGGCCGTCTTCGGGCAACAGACCCAGCATGTCAGCGGCAGTCGCGCACGTACCGCCTTCCGCCGCAGACACGTGATCCTCCATCAGCGCCAGCAACGCCGCGCCGCGCATTTCCTCGCCAGCCTGGTGGCCGCGGTATTTTTCCGGCAGGTCACTGGCACGTACTTCGCCATGCGGAAACAGAATGGCCATGCGTTCGACCAGGTTGGACAGCTCGCGTACGTTGCCCGGCCACGCATAGTCGCGCAGCGCATGCATCGCGCCGGCGCTGAAGCGCACCACACTCAGCCCCCGGCCCGCCAGCCGCTGGTTGAACTCGGTCACCAGCACCGGCAGATCGTCCAGCCGCTCGCGCAGCGACGGCAGCTCCAGCGGGAATACGCTGAGACGGTAATAGAGATCCTCGCGGAACTGGTCGTGGGCGATCGACTGTTCGAGGTTGCGATGCGTCGCGGCGATGATGCGCACGTCGCAGCGCTGGGTGCGGTTGCCGCCGACGCGTTCGTACACGCGTTCCTGCAGCACGCGCAGCAACTTCACCTGCATCGGCAGACTCATGTCACCAATTTCGTCGAGGAACAGCGTGCCACCCTCGGCCATCTCGAAGCGGCCCTTGCGTGCGCTGATTGCGCCAGTAAACGCACCTTTTTCATGGCCGAACAGCTCGCTTTCGAGCAGCTCGGCGGGAATCGCGCCACAGTTGATCGCGACAAACGGCTTGTCGCGACGTGGCGAGCTGTCGTGGATCGCGCGCGCCACCATCTCCTTGCCGGTGCCTGATTCGCCAAGCACCAGTACGCTCGAATCGAATGGCGCGACCTGGCGGATCAGCGCGTTGACGCGGGTCATGGATGCCGAATTGCCGACAAAGCGCAGTTTGTTGCCCTGACTGCCGTGCAGACGTCCATAGACACTGCGCATGGCTTCGACCACCTGTCCATAACGCAGCGGAAATTTCACGGAAGCCATCCGCGTCGCAAATGACGATGAGGCGGCACTGAAGCGTTCGACCCAGGCCGAGTCGCTGGCCAGCAACATCGGAACATGTGCTGCCGCTGCACCGAGCAGGGCCAACTGGCATTCGGCTGCAGCAACATCACTGACACCGCCGACATACACCCCACGCCAGGCATGGGTGGACTCATCGACCACGTCGCAGGCAGCACCGTGCTGCGGCCGGTATCCCAGGAAGTGGAGCGCCGAAAGAACCGAATCTGCCCGCATCTGATCGGATTCGATAACCAGAAAATCGAACTTTTGCATCACTTGCCCCTGTTGCGTGCTGCACTGCATTTCGACCAACGCCCGTATCTGCGGCGGGCTTGTTCTCATCACGCCGACTTTCCGCCGCCGGCTCGATGAACAGTGAGCAATAACAGGGCCAATATTCGCGCTCGTGACGATAGAAAAACGTCACCTGCGGGCTTGCCAGGCCATCAAATGTGCATGATCACGGCAGCCTGCATACGCAGGAATCTGGTTTAACCGTATGACCCACATGGGGTTTGCCAAATAACCCGGCGGATTCTTCCGGACCGTTGGCACGCGTGATCAGCGTCAAGAAATCCCCGCACGAGATTTCATCAATGTGACCCGCGTCACGCAAGATGTGTCGACTCGTACGCGGGCTCAGGTCGTCAAGTGACGTGCTTCAGCCACTTTGCGTCGATGATGGCGAAATACGAGCCGCTCGATTGCGTCACCCACCACGTCACCTTGGGACGCAAACACCACAAAAACTCGACCATCGTCGAATTGACGCTCCACCCGCGCCGCCAGTTCCAGCGGCAGACTGCGACAAACATCGAAACGCAGGCGCAGCAGTAAGGACGTCTGATCTTCCGGCACCAGTGCCGCAGGCAAGACTGCACCAATCGCATTGAAACGCAGTGACTGCCGTGGCGGCAGGTCGCCGGACGGCACCAGCAGCTGATTGACGATGTCGACCAGCGCGGTGAGCTTGGCGTCCATCCGCAACAGTTCCTGCATCAACGGGCTGTCGTCTTCGCCGATATCGGCGCGGCGCTCTTCCAGCGCGGCGACCGCCGCCAGCGTATTGGCATTGCGCTCGACCAGCCGCAGCTGCTGTGTCGACGGCAGCGGCCAGGCAATCGCCACGCTGTCGACATGCAGGCTCTCTTCACTGCTCACACGCTGTTCGAAATCGTCCCAACTGCTGGTGTTCATCGTGCGACTCCGCAGCAACGTGATGAAGGGCCGCAAGTCACGACTGCACGTACGCTGCAATCGCCCGAACCCGACCATTCTCGAGTTGCCACTGTTCGGCTATCGCATCGCGCGCATGGCCAGCCAGCGCCTGCAGTTCGCGATCGTACGCCAGAACCTCACCCAACTGCGCATGGGCCACTGCGTCCGTCGCATGCCGACGATGCAGCAACGGTGCACGTTCGGACTCCAGCGCAATCAGTTCGTCCCACGCCTGAACACGCGCCGCGGCCAGCATGCGACGGGTCAGCAGCAGCGCCTGCTCAAGCACGTTGTTCACTGCGGTCATGCGCCGGCGGCACGCGGTACCGACGCGTGGGCAATCTGCACCCAGCTGTCGCGCAATTGCTGCAACAGCTTGCTCACTTCGTCGATGATCGTCGCATCGTCATGCAGATTGGCCAGCAGCAGGCGCCGGCTCATGTATTCGTAGAGCGAATCGATCCGCTCAACCATAGCCGCATCGACCTTGGGGTCGAGGCTGTCGCGCAAGCCTCCGATGATATCGATGCAGCGGCTGATCGTTTCACCCTTGGCGGCGACCTCGCCGCGCAGCATGTGCGCGCGGGCCTTCACCAGGCGTTCAAGCGCGCCATCCATCAGCAGGGTAATCAGACCATGCGGATCGGCCGACTCCACGCCACCGTGCGAACGAACCTGCTGATAGGCGCCTGCGCCGTAACCGAATCCCATGACCGTGATCTCCTGCCTCGAGGTTTTGCGGATTACTTGTTGTTATTGGTGTTGTTGAGCGCGTTGAACTGTTGCGTGAGATAGCTGCTGGTGCTGTTGAGCTTGCTCATCAACGTATCGAGCGCGGTGAACTGCGCCTGGTAACGCGCGGTGAGATCATCCATGCGGCTGTTTAGCAAGGTCTGCTGGTTCGACAGGTCCGTCAACTGCTGGCTGAGGCTGGTGGTACGCCCTGCCAGCAGACCGGAATCACCGACCCACGTACTCAGTGGTGTATTCAGTTTGGCGGCGAAGCCACCGGTGCCGGCGAACAGGTTGCCGACGGTCTTGCCACCATCGGATAGCGCCGTGGTCAGCGTGCCGCTGTCCAGCTTCAAGGTGCCATCCACCTGCAGCGAGATGCCGATGGACGACAGCGTCGCGCCGTTCGCGGTGCCGCCGACGATGCTCGACAGGGTGCTGTTGATGCTGTTCAGCGTGGCGTCGCCGATCATCGCGCCGGCGGTTCCGCTGGTGGCGTCGTACTTGGTCAGGTTCTGGTAGATGCCCACGAAGCTGTTGTAGGTGCTGACCAGATTGGTCAGCGCATTGGTGGCCTTGGAGGAATCGTTTGACACGCTGAGCGTACTGCTGCCGACCTTGATCAGATTGAGCGTAAGACCGTTGATCGCCGTGCTGACGGTATTGCTCGCGCTGTTGGCGGGCAGTCCGTCGATGGTGTAGTTCGCATCGCTGGCCGCGTTGATCACGCTCAGCGCATTGCCGCTAGACGCGGCCACGTCGTAATTCAACGCTGCCAGACCGCCGTCGCCGCCGCTGCTGCTCACCTTGAAACCATTGGCCGCGCCGGTTTGCGTGCTGCTCAAGACCAGATGCGCGCCGTCGCTGCCGGTGACGATGGTCGCCGACACGCCAGGGTTGTTGCTGGCCTTGTTGATTGCATCGCGCACGGCGGCCAGCGAGTTGTTGGTGCTGTCCAGCGTAAGACTCATCGACTTGCCCGCCACCGCGAGGGTGAGCGTGCCGGTCCCCACAGCGGTGCTGGAGCTGGCGAATGCACCGGAAGAGGCCTTCAACGAACTGGCCAGCTTGCTGATGACGATGTTGTAGTTGCCGTTGACTGCGGTGCCGTCGCTGCCTGCGCCGAGCACGGTGGTGTCACCGCTGGTCACGGTGCGGCTGGCAAACGCGCTGCCGTCGGTAAGCGGTGCCATCGCCGACTGCAGTGCGGAAAGCGCGGCGCTGATCTGGCCCAGCGCGGAAAGCTGAGTATTGGCGGCACCTGCCTGGTTGGTGATCTGATCCTGCTGCGGCGCCTTCTTGGCGGCCACCAGCTTGTCGACCAGCGAGGCTACATCGAGCCCGGAACCCACGCCCAGTGAAGTCAACAAACCCGTGGTTGGTGTAGTGGAGCCTACGGTGATCGACATGAGCCTGGGTTCCCTTGAATGAGTGGAACGGCCGCGCTAGTGCACGGCCGTTCCGGGTTGCACGTTACTGCAGCAGCTTGAGCACGCTCTGGGTGGACGAGTTGGCCTGTGCGAGCACCGACACGCCAGCCTGTTGCAGGATGTTCGCGCTGGACATGTTCGCGGTTTCCGCGGCGAAGTCGGCATCCTGGATCTGGCTGCGCGACGAGCTGAGGTTCTGCGAAATGGTCTGCAGGTTGGCGATGGTGGAGCTGAAGCGGTTCTGCACCGCGCCGAGGTTGCTGCGCATGCCGCTGACCGTGGACAGCGCGGCGTCGATGCGGTTGATCGTGGCGTTGGCGCCACTTACGGTCAGCACGTTCGCCGAGGCCAGGGTCTTGGTGGTGTCGAGGGCGATATTCGCCGAGAAGCCGATGTCGGCCGACTGTGAACCGGAGAACGTGATGGCGGATGCGGCACTCAGCGAGAGTGTGCCATGAGTATTCGCAACCATGCCTGCGGCGAGGCCGCCCGTGGCGCCGCCGCCCAGCGTCTGGGTGACGTTGATATCACGGCCGTCGACAGTCGACAGGGTCATGTTGCCGCCCGCGTCCACAGCCGCGGTCACGCCGGTCTGGGTGGAGTAGGCATTGATCTGCGCAACCACCATGCTACCTGTCAACGCGCCACCCGAGGTATCGGTACCCGCGGCGTAGATATCCTGGCCGTTGATGTTCAACGCAAAGGTGTTGCCGGCGGCACCGCCGGTGCTGGTGAATGCGCCACTGACCGAGCTGCTGGCCGTGGCGGTCAAACCGGAAACATTGGACGCGTTGATCGCTGCAGCTTTCGCGTACGCGCTGCCGGCGCCCTGGCCGGCCGAGGGACCGGCCACCGAGGCAGCGATATTGGTGACTGCACCAGTACCCACCTGGATTTTCAGATTGCTGGCCACCAGCGCGTTGGTCGTTACGGCGGTGCCGGTGCCGGCGGCAAGCGAACCCATCTGGTCGGCACGTGCACCCTGGCTGAGGTTCACCGAAATCGTTTCGCCGACGTTGGCGCCGACCTGGAACGCGGCGTTGCCGAAGCTGCCGTCGAGCACATGGCGGCCGTTGAAGCTGGTCTGGGTCGAAATACGGGTGATTTCCGCCAGACGCTGCTGCACTTCGGCGTCGAGCGCGGCGCGGTCGCTGTCGGAGTTGGTGGCGTTGGCCGACTGTACCGCCAGCGTACGAATGCGCTGCATGTTGTTGGTCACCTCGTTCAGCGCCGACTCGGTGGTCTGCGCCAGCGAGATGCCGTCGTTGGCATTGCTGACTGCCTGGTTCAGGCCGTTGATCTGGGTGGTGAAGCGGGTCGAGATGGCGAGGCCGGCAGCATCGTCCTTCGCGCTGTTGATGCGCATGCCCGAGGACAGGCGCTCGATGGCGGTTGCGAGTTTGCTCTGCGAGGTGGCCAGGTTCTTCTGGGCATTCAGCGAGCTGATGTTGGTGATGACACTCATGACCATGGGAATTCTCCGAATCGGGGTGGTGTGCCGACGATGGTCGGCTCAGACAATCCGGCGGGGATTCACCGTTGAATGCATCCGCCTTGTGAACTGTTTCGACGCCCACCACCGAAACTTGAGCCTTGTCAACGCAAATAATCGAACAATTTCGAGCCCTGGATCTTGGTGAACGTCTGCTGCGCTGCCTGCAGCGCCGTGGTCTGTGCACCGAGCTGGCTGATCGCGTCGTAGTAGTTCACGTCCTGCACGTCCGACAGCGCGCTCTTGTATTGCAGGGTCAGATCGTCATTGAGTCCGCTCTGCTGATCGAGCGCATTCATGCGCGCGCCCACCATGCCGCGCGTGCGCGTGATGTTGCCGATCGCCTGATCGAGGTTCGCGAACTGGGTGTTGATGTTGTTCTGCATTGCCGCGCCGCCGCCGTTGGGCGCACGAAGCGTGTTGATGATGTTGTCCAGCGTGGTGAACACGTCCTGTTTGGTGGATGCTCCCAGCGCGAACTTGTCGCCCACGGCGGGCGCGCCGCTGAAGGCCACCTGGGCACCGCGAAAGGTGATGCTGCCGCCATTGGTCGCGTCGTAGCTGCCGCTGTCCAGCACCGCCCCGCCGGCGTCGCGCACTTCGTACGCATCGGCGGCGGTGAACACGATGCTGTAGCTGCCGCCATCCCACGCCGAGGGACTGGCATTGGGGTTGCTCACGCTGCTGGCGCCGGCCACGGCAGTGCCGCTGTTAGCTGCATTGGCGCTGATCGCAAACGTGCCGTTGCCGGTGGGGATATCGACGAACACGGCGCTGCCCGGATCACCGGTGGCCACCTGCAGGCCAGAGCCAGCGGCGACCATGCGCTGGCCGTTGTCGCCCAGATAGCTCACACCATTCTGCGAAGCAAAGGGTTCGGTGCCCGTACGATTGCCGGCGAAGATGTAGTCACCCTGGCCGTCCTTGCCGTTGGCCTGACCGAGTAGCTGCTGGCGCAACTGCACCATCTCGGCAGCAATGTCGCCGCGGGTGTCGTCGCTCTGGCTGCCGTTGGCGGCCTGCAGCAGCAGCGTGCGCACACGGCCGAGCACATTGGTAGTGTTCGACAGGCTCTGGTCTTCCAGACCCAGCCGCGCGTTGGCCGAGGTGATGTTGCGCTGGTACTGCGCGGTGTCGGCGGTGAGATGCGAGAGGTCCAGCGCACGCGCCGCACCGACCGGATCGTCCGATGGCTGGTTGATGCGCTTGCCGGTACTCAACTGCGTGTTGATATCGGAAAGGTCGCTCTGCCGATCCATCATGCTGCCGACGGACTGCTGCTGCACCCAGCTGGTGGAAACTCGCATGACTTATCCCCGCACGGCGCTGAGCAGCGCGCCGAATATGCTGTTGGCCGTGCTGATGACCTGGGCCGAAGCCTGGTAGGCCTGCTGGAAACGCACCAGGTTGGCAGCCTCTTCGTCCAGATTCACGCCGGATACGCTTTGCTGCGAACTCATCGCCTGGCTGTACACCGCGGTCTGCGTGGTCAGGTCGTCCTTGGCCAGCGAGCCGGCGCTGCCGACCTGGGTGACCAGTTGGCTGTAGGCGCGGCCGGTGCTGGTGACGCCGCCGTCGAGCACACCCAGATTGGCGACCTTGCCCAGCATCAGCGCATTGCTGTTGTCACCCTGCGCATTGCTGTTGCCCTGCAGGCTGAAACTGTCGCCGGCTCGCGGCGCGCCACTGAGCTGCATGCTCCAGCCGTTGTGCACGATCGGCTGGCCGGGCGTGAAGGTTTGTGCCGCGCCACCGTCGATGCTGTAGCTGGTGGGTGAGCTGAACACAATGGAGCTGGCGTTGAACAGATTGGGGTTGCTGCCGTCGCTGATGCTGACGCTGGAGGACGCCGTACCGGTGTTGGCGACAGCTGCGGTGACCGTGAACGGCGCGGCGGCAGCGACCTTGTCTGGGTCGGTGATCGCGACCGAAAAACTGTCCGCGGCGTTGCGGCTGGGCTGCACGCGGAAACTGTCGCCGGCACCGGCACTGCCGCCCACCACCAGGCTCAGCCCGGCCGCCTTGAACGGATCGGCAACGGTGCCGGTGCCGCTGAGCGCGACGCTGCTGCCATTGGTGTCGCGCATGCTCCAGTTGCTGCCGTCGTAGCTCAGCACGTAGTCCTTGCCAGTCAAGCCGCCGATGTCGCTGATGCTGGCATCCAGCGTGCCGCTGCCGCTGTTGGTGCTGGCCGCCTGCACGGTGGGGCCGGCGACGTTGAAGAACGTACCGCCGACCTTGCCTTGCAGGTCCACGCCCTGCGCATGCTGCGCATTGAATGCGCTGGCCATCGCCTGCGCGGTGCGGCCCAATTGGGCCTGTGCCGGGTCGAGCACGTTGCTGCGGAAATCCAGCAGCGCGCCCAGTGTGCCTCCGCCGATGCGGCCGCTGAGTACATTGCCCGACGCCGCACCCACCACTTCCTGGCGGGTGGCGTCGTAGATATTCGGCGCGGTGCCGAGTGCATGCGCCTCGGTACCGGTGACCAGGGCCTGGCCGTTGCCGACGAAGACGCTGATGGTGTTGTCGTTCTGCGGCACCACGCTCACGCCGACTTCGCCGGCCAGTTTCTTCACCAGCGCGTCGCGCTGGTCGAGCAGGTCGGCCGGCGGCGTGCCGTCAGTGGCCGCGGAGGAACGGATCAGTCCGTTCAACTTGGCGATCGACTGGCTGTCGCTGTTGATCGAATCGACCGTATCGCTGACCTGCTGCTGCACCTGGCCGGACAGCGCACTGAACTGGCCGGACAGCGCGCGAAACGTCGTAGCCAATCCGCCCGCGCGGGCCAGCAGCACCTGGCGCGATGCGGTGTCCGATGGCGCGTTGGCCATGTCCTGCACGGCGCCATAGAAACTGTCCAGCGAGGTTTGCAGGTTGTTGCTGCCGGACAGCTGGTTGTTGAGCTGGCCGGTGAGACCGGCCATGGTGCTGGCACGCCCCTGTCCGGAACTGGCCGACCACAGCGAGCTGTTCAGGAACTGGCTGTAGGCACGCTGGACCGCCACCGTGTTGACGCCCGTGCCGATGTAGTAGCCACCCTGCCCTTCGGGCAACCTGGCACCGAACGACACCACCTGACGGCTGTACCCGTCGGTGTTCACGTTGGCCACGTTGTGGCTGACCGTACTGAGCCCGATCTGCGAGGCAAGCAGCCCGGACACACCGGTCGAAAGCATGTCAGCCATGGAACATCCTCAACACCTGGGGCACCGCCGGCAACGCGCGGTACGTGGAAACGGTAACGGCTGCCGGGGCATTCTCTTGAGTGCAGCGTCCGGCAACGCGTCGCTGGCGACGATTCGAAAGAGCGGCATTGGCGATGTGCGCAGCTCTCACCCCGCCCGGCATATGGCGGTTGAAGCCGGCGCTGCATGGCGCAACGACATTCATTCGACGCCGCCATCCGCGTGCAGGCCGGCCAATGCCTCGCGCATCTGCGCGCTGTTGGCGATCGCGGTGATCTTGGCAACGTACGACGGGTCAGTCGCATAGCCGCCATGCACCAGCGCCCGCGCAAAGCCTGCGACGTTTTCGCCCTGGCCCAGCGCCTGCGCATAGCGCGGGCTGTCGGCCAGCAGGCGGGCGTAATCGGAGAACGATTCGGAGGGCGAGTCGTAGGCACGGAACTGATCGCGCTTGCGCACCGCCACGCCATTTTCGTACTCAAGCGTGGGTACGCTGACCTTGTCGCCGCCCCAGCTGCTGCCGGCCTTGATGCCGAACAGATTGTTGCTGCTGCTGCCGTCGCCATGGCTGGGCAGGTGCTTGCCCCAGCCGGTTTCCAGTGCCGCTTGCGCCAGCAGTGCACGCACCGATACGCCAAGCTGCTTCGCCGCCACCGCCGCATGCGGTGCCAGCGCGCGAACGAAATTCACCGGGTCACCACCGGGCAGCAGCTTCGCCGCCGTGCCGGCCACGTCCAGCGCACCCTGCGCCATGCGATCGAGCGCTTGACGCCATGATGAACCGACATCGGCCGTCGATGGCACGCCCGACATGCCGAAACCATCGGCTGCATCACCCGCGCCATCACCGTCGGCCGCTGTGCGGTCGGCACCCAGTTGCAGCAGTGCGCGGACATTGGCATTGAGAACGCCAGCCGTGGACAACGGCAGCCCCTGGCTGGCATCGGCAGCGGTGGCATCCGGTTTGCCGCCAAGCTGGCGTACCAGCATCTTCGCGATGCCGAGGCCGTTGTGGCCGTTTGCCAGGCTCAGCGACAGCTGCTGGTCGAACATGTCGCGATACGAATTGACCTGCTCGCTGCCGGCAATGTCGCTGCCCATGCTGGCGTTGGCGTCACGCATCGATTTCAACATCATCTGGGTGAAGATCGCCTCGAACTGCTTGGCCACCGCCGGCAGCGCACCCTTGCCGCCATCGCTGCGCGCCTGTGCGCGCAACTGATGGAAGCCGGACAGTTCAGTCCAGGTATCGAGTGCCGGCGAGGTGCTGTTGATCGGGGTCATGAGCTTTTCACCTGGTCAGATCACGACCAGATCCGCGTGCAGCGCGCCGGCCTGCTTCAGTGCCTGCAGGATCGAGATCAGGTCGGTAGGCGTGGCGCCGACCTGGTTCACCGCGCGGACGATGGTGTCCAGGCTTACGCCGGGGCCGAACTTGAACATGTGCGCGCCGTCTTCGCTGATCTGCACGCTGCTGCTCGGCACGATCGCGGTCTGCCCCTTGCTGAAGGGTGCCGGCTGGCTGACCAGCGCCTGCTCGCCGATGGCGACCTGGATCGCACCATGCGCCACCGCAGCCGCGGTAACCCGCACGTCCGAACCGATTACCACGGTGCCGGTGCGCGAGTTCACCACGATGCGGGCCGGCGCATCGCCCGGCTGCACGTCGAGGTTCTGGATCGCCCCCAGCCATGCCACTTTCTGCGCCGGATCCTGCGGCCCGCGCACCGAAACCGAACCGCCATCGAGCGGTTGCGCGGTGCCGGCACCGTAGGCCTGGTTGATCGCGGTGGCGATCCGCGCGGCAGTGGTGAAATCGGCGGTATTGAGGTTCAACGTCAAGTCGCCGCCGCCGGCAAACGACGAGGCCACGATGCGCTCCACCGAGGCACCATTGGGAATGCGCCCACTGGCGGAAATATTGATCTGCACGCTGGAGCCGCTCTTGCCCTGCGCACTGACGCCACCGACCACCACGCTGCCCTGCGCCACCGCGTAGACGTTGCCGTCGGCGCCGCGCAACGGTGCCATCAACAACTGGCCGCCGCGGATGCTCTTGGCGTTGCCGATCGAGGCGACGGTAACGTCGATCGCCTGACCGGGCTTGGCGAACGGCGGCAACTCGGCCGTGACCATCACCGCCGCGGCATTCTTCAATTGCGGCCGAGCGCTGGCCGGCACCGTGATGCCGAACTGCTGCAGCATGTTCTCCAGACTCTGGGTGGTGAACGGCGCCTGCGTGGTCTGGTCGCCCGAGCCATCCAGGCCCACCACCAGTCCGTAACCGATCAGCTGATTGCTGCGCACGCCGGCCACTTGCACCAGATCGCGGATCTTGTCGGCATGTGCCGGTGCGGTTGCGAACAGCCCGAGCAGACACACCAGCACGCTCGCGCCGAAGGCGTGCCAGCGCGACGCGGCGGCGCGGATCGCCACGCGGCGGGATTCCGCCGCGTGGCGCGCGTACTGCGAATCGGACGGGCGCATCGGCGTCGACAGCCAGCTCACACTCCCGCCCGCTTCACGCATGGGGCTTCCATTGCACTGGGCGAACTGTGGTGGCGGCGTACTGCAAGGCGTCTTCATCAGAACGGCATCCACTTGGAATTGAAGAAGCGCGACAGCCAGCCGCGCGTGTTCGCGTCAGCCAGGGTGCCGCGTCCGGTGTAGCTGATGCGCGCATCGGCAACGCGGGTGGATGGCACCACGTTGTCCTGGCCGATGTCCTGCGGACGCACGATGCCGGAGATGCGTACCAGCTCCTGGCCCTGGTTGATGGTCAGCCATTTCTCGCCGCGCACCAGCAGGTTGCCGTTGGTCAGTCGCTGCGCCACGGTGACGGTGATCTGCCCGGTGAGCTGATTGCTCTGGCTGCTGGATCCGGCACCGTCGAAACTGCGCTCTCCATCCAGCCCGATGTCGGCCACCTTGCCGCCGATCGACAGGCCCTGCCCGAGAATTGTGGGCGAGGCGATCTTGGCCTTGTCAGTCTTGCTGGTGCTGGTGGTGGCCTTCTTGCTGGCCTGGGTGCTTTCCACCAGCGCCACTGTGAGGATGTCGCCCACACGGTGGGCGCGCGGATCGGCGAACAGCTCCATGTTCTGCGAGTCGTGATAGATCGAGCCGTCGGCCTGCGTCGGTGCCACCTGCTGTGCCGGCGGCGGCGTCGGCGCCCATTCGGCATCGTCGTGCGAACGCGGCACACTGGCGCAGCCGGCCAGCAGGGCGAGCGTGCACAACAGCAGCGGAAAACGGCAACGGTTGAACATTACGGCGTGCCTCAGGTCTTGTTGGTGAGGAACTGCAGCATCGAGTCGGCGGCGGATACCGCCTTGGAGTTCATCTCGTAGGTGCGCTGGGTTTCGATCATGTCGACCATCTGCTCGACCACGTTGACATTGGAGCTTTCCAGCGCCCCCTGCGACAGCGTGCCCAGACCGTTGAGGCCCGGCTGACCGATCTGCGGCGAGCCGCTGGAGGCGGTCTCCAGGTAAAGGTTGTCGCCGTTCGGCTGCAGGCCGGCGGGGTTGATGAAATCGGCCAGTTGCACGGTGCCGATCTGCTGCGTCGCCGCCTGGCCCGGCAGGCTCACGCTGACGGTGCCGTCGCTGCCGATGGTGATGCTCTGCGCGTTGGCCGGAACGCTCACCGCCGGATCCACTGCATAGCCGTTGGCGGTGACGATCTGGCCGTTCTGATCAAGGTGCAACGAACCGTCACGGGTATAGGCGATGGTGCCGTCGGGCATCGTGACCTGCAGGAAGCCGCGGCCCTGTACGGCCACGTCCAGCGAGTTGCCGGTCTGCTCGATGTTGCCCTGGGTAAACAGCTTCTCGCTGCCGACCACGCGCACACCGGTACCCAGCATCAGGCCCGATGGCGACTGGGTCTGCTCGGTGGTCTGGCCACCGGGCTGGCGCAGGTTCTGGTAGACCAGATCCTGGAACGCCGCACGTGCGCTCTTGTAGCCGGTGGTGTTGGCATTGGCCAGGTTGTTCGAGATCACGTCCATGCGCGTTTGCTGCGCATCAAGGCCGGTCTTGGCTACCCACAGGGATGAAAACATGTCGATGGACTCCGTTTGGACGTCTGGATGTCTTTATGAAATTCGTACTTGTCGGGCTTGTCAGGTGACCTGCAGCAGCCGCGAGGCTGACTGCGCGTTCTCGTCGGCGCTGTGGATGGAGCGGATCTGCAATTCGTACTGACGCGACAGCTGGATCATCTGCACCAGCGTCTGCGATGGGTTGACGTTGCTGGACTCCAGCACGCCTGATTTCAGCGTGACCGCCGGATCGGCATCCGCGGTGCCGCCATCGCTGAGGTGCATCAGCCCGTCGCTGCCCAGCGCAAGCCGGTCGGCGCCCGGATTGACCAGCTTGATGCGACCGACCGCGGCGATGGTGGCGGGGGCCTGCCCCATCGGCACCACCGAGACGGTACCGTCCGCACCGATGTTCATCTGGCTGCTCTGCGGCACGCTGATCGGGCCACCATCGCCCAGCACCAGATTGCCGCGCGAATCGGTGAGCAGGCCGTCCGGGGTAAGCCGCAATTCGCCGGCGCGGGTGTAACCCTCGCTGCCGTCGGCACCCTGTACCGCGATCCAGCCCTGCCCCTGCACCGCCACATCCAGCTCGCGACCGGTCTCGACCTGGCCACCCTCGCGCATGTCCACACCCAGGCCCTGCGCCACGCCGTTGACCCGCGTGGGCATGCCCGGCCCCTGCACCGGCAGCGGCTGGAATGCCGAAAGCTGCGCCTTGAAGCCGACGGTGTCGGCGTTGGCCAGGTTGTGTGCCACCTCCGACTGCTCGCGCATCATCTGCGTGGCACCGGTCATGGCTACATAGAGCGAACGATCCATGGGGGAAACCTCAATGGCGATGACCCCGGCACGCCGGGACGGCTCTTTCACTGGATCCCGGCCTGCGCCGGGATGACCTCACGCTGCGTGTGAGGTCAGTTGCGGATGTTGATGATGGTCTGAGTCAGCTGGTTGTCGGTGGAGATCACCTGCGCGTTCGCCTGGTAGTTGCGCTGCGCCTTGATCATGTTGACCAGCTGGGCGGTGAGGTCGGCGGTGTTGGACGCCTCCAGCGCACCGGCCTGCACGCTGCCGAATGTGCCGTTGCCGGCAGCACCCATGATCGGCGTGCCGGAGTCGTAGGACGCTGCCCAGTTGGTGTTGTCCAGCTGGCGCAGGCCCTGCTCGTTGGAGAACTGCGCCATCGCCAGCTGACCCAGTGCAGTGGTCTGGCCGTTGGAATATTTGGCCTGCACGACGCCTTCGCCGGACACGTCAATGCTGGCCAGCACGCCGGTGGGAAAGCCATCGGGGTTGATCGCACTGGCTGCGTAGGTGTTGCCGAACTGCGTCGCCTTGCTCATGTCCAGGGTGAGCTGCATGGGATTCGCGCCGGGGCTGACCGACACCGCCGGAAAGGCCAGCTTGCCGTTCGCCGGGGCGATCAATGCGCCGCTGCTGTTGAACGTCAGTGCCTGCGACGCGCCGGTCGAGGCACCATCGATATACAGATGCGCATTCCACACGTTGGCGGCCGGGTCCTTGACGAAATACACGGTGCCGCTGTGGGTGGCGCCGAGCGAGTCGTAGGCGGTGAACGGGGTCGACTGGTTGTAGCTGGCCGGGTCGTTGACCGGATCGAACGCGGTGGCGGGCGCCACTGCATTGGAGGGCAAGTTGAGTGACATCTGCACGCTGCCGGTGGCCTTGGCCGCGTTCTGCGAGGTGACCAGTTGCAGATCGGTCATCGTGCTGGTGTCGAAGGTGCCGTTGGACAGTGCCGGAAACACCTGCAGGCGCTGGTGATTGGCATTGGTCACGTAGCCGTTCTGGTCCTTCCCGAACGCGCCGGCGCGGGTGTACGAGTAGCCCTTGCCATCGCGCAGCGTGAAAAAGCCCTCGCCGCTGATGGCGAAATCCAGGCTGTTGTTGGTGGTCTCCACGCTGCCTGCGGTGAACTGCTGGGCCACATTGGTCAGGCGCACGCCGCTGCCGGTCTGGGTGGCGCTGAGGTTGGGACCGGCGGCGTTGAACAGCTCGGCGAATTGCGCGCGCGAGCCCTTGAAGCCGGTGGTGCCGGTGTTGGCGATGTTGTTGGCGGTGACCTCGAGATCCGAGGAGGCCGCGTTGAGACCGCTCAATGCAATGTTGAAAGGCATCCGAGTAATTCCTCTGTATTGAAGCCCCGCGGGGCGATCAGTTGATCTGCGCGACCTGGCTGAGCAGGACGCCACCAAAACCATCCACATCCAGATAGGCGCCGTCGCTGCCGGTCATGCCGACACCGCTGACCTTGCCGCTCACATAGGTCGCCACGGCATCGTTGCCGGCCTGCGCCTTGAGTCCGTAAGTGCCTTCGGCCAGCGCCGTACCCCCGTCGTCCTTGCCGTCCCAGTGGAATGCCGCCAGACCCGCCGCGGGAGTACCCAGGTTCAGCGTGCGCAGCACGTTGCCGTCCTTGTCGGTGACCTGTACCAGCACGGTGCCACCGCCGTCGGGCACGTTCACCGCGCCGTCCAGACCAGCGGCCTGCAACTGGCCCGCTGCCGACGGCACGGTCACGCTGCGCCCGACCATGCTGCTTGCCTGCAACATCTGGTTGCCTTGCAGCGACTGGCTGAGGCTGTCGAACGAGGTCTGCAGCGATTGCGTCGCAGAAACCTGGCTGATCTGCGCCAGCTGGCTGACCATCTGCGATGAATCCATCGGCTTGGTCGGATCCTGGTTGCGCATCTGCTGCACCAGCAGGCTCAGGAAATCGGCCTGGCCGAGGGTTTTCTCCTTGGCCGCGCTGGCCGCCTTTGCGGTGTTCGAAGCGGGACCGCCAATCGCCATGTCACTCATGCCACTTTCCTCACCTGTGCGTGTTTCATCTGTGCGGACCTCATTTGCCGAGATCCAGCGTCTTCTGCATCAGCTGGCGGGTCGAGTTCATCACTTCGACGTTGTTCTGATATGAGCGCGAGGCCGAGATCATGTTGACCAGCTCGTCGACCGGATTGACGTTGCTGCTGTAGACGTAACCGTCGGCGTCAGCCAGTGGATTGCCCGGCTCGTAGCGGCTCGGGATGGCGGCCTGGCTCTCGGTGACGCCGAGCACCTGCACGCCTTCGCCAGCGGCATTGCCGCTGCCCAGCTGCTTCTGCACGGCGGCAAACAGCGGTTCGCGCGCACGGTAGGCCGCCTCGGGCGTACTGGCTACGCTGTCGGCATTGGCAAGGTTGCTGGCTACGGTGTTCAGCCGCAGCGACTGCGCGGCCATGCCGGAACCGGCGACGTTGAAAATCGAGAACAGCGACATCAGCCCTGGCCTCCGGTGATCGCCGTACGCAGCATGTGGATCTGCGCAGTGATGAAGGAGAGACTGGCCTGGTAATGCACGCCGTTGGCCGCGAAATTGGCCTGCTCGACCTGCTCGTCGACGGTGTTGCCGTCCATGCTCGGCTGGGTCGGATTGCGGTAGGCCAGTTGCTGCACCGATTGCGCGAGCGGGTCGATCTGACCCGGTGACGGTGTACTCAATGGCAAACCCTGCGACTCGGCACCGGCTCCGGCATCGGACAATATCTTGCGGAAATCGATATCGCGGGCGAGGTAATTCGGCGTGTCGGCATTGGCCAGGTTATTGGCCAGCACTTCGCTGCGGCGCTGCCACCGATCGAGTGCCTGGGTATGCATGCCGAACAAATTGTCAGGGGTCAGACTCATCGCTTCGCTCCGCGTGGCAGTTGCTGCACGGAGCTGAAGGCAAATTGCATGCCACCGACCAGAAACCCTTGCCGGAGCTTGGCTGCCGGAGCATGCAGCGACACGCCATGAGCGCGGCGCCGATGCAAAGACGGATTGTTGACGCGCCCGCTGGCGCGATCAGGCCGCCGGCACTTGTGCGGGCTCGGGAAGCAGGTCCAGCACCGCCTGCGCCAGCAGATCCGGCTGGAACTTGGCGACGAAGCGATCCGCGTTGACCTCCCGTACCATCGCCTCGTTGAACAAGCCGCTGAGCGAACTGTGCAGCACGACCTTGAGGCGGCGCAGCGCCGGTGCCTCGCGGATGGCACGGGTCAACGCATAACCGTCCAGCCGCGGCATCTCGATATCCGACACCACCAGCCCGACCCCTTCGTCAGGCTCCACCTGCGCCAGCTCCAGCAGGCGATCGAGCGCCTCGCGCCCATCCCTGGCCACCACGCATTCGATATTCATCTGCTTGAACAGGTTCACCAGTCGGCGTCGGACGATCAACGAATCGTCCACCACCATGATCCGCCGCGGACTCAGGCTGCGGGCACCGGCAACCCGCTGCAGCTGGACAGACAGCTCGGCGGGAGCCGCGTCGATGCTGGCCAGCACATGCTCCACATCGACCACGGCCAGCAGCGCACCGTCGATGCGGGTCACCGCATTGACCCGCGCGCCAAACCCCAGCGTGCTGGGTGGTGCGACCAGCGACTCACCCTCGCAATGCACCATGTGCTGCAGGTCGGCGACCAGGAAACCCTGCACGGACCGACTGAACTCGGTGACCATCAGATGCGCCGATGCCACGTCGTTCAACGGCGCATAACCCAGTGCAGCGGCCAGATCGATCACCGGGATGGTCTGCCCGCGATAGTCGCAACTGCCGGCCAGCAGCGCATGCGTGCCCGGCATGCGTTCCAGCGGCGGCCGTCGCAGCACTTCGCGTACCTTGAACACGTTGATGCCGAACAGCTGCTCGTCGCCCAGCCGGAACAACAGCATCGCCACGCGATTGTGCCCGGCCAGCCGGGTTTGCCGTTCCACCTTGTCCAGCAGTGTGCCGCCCATGCGGACTCCTCGAATGCGATGCAGCCGCCGCGGCGGTATGTCAGGCATATCGACCGGAACGCAGTGCGCTTGAGTCCGGCCACGCTCTGCCGCCACCCCGCAAACGGTGGCATGCGACTTGCTTCCTCAAGTTTCGAGAATTTCTGACGATGCATTCATCCAGCACTCCTGCGCAATTCAAGGTAACGCCCGTCTCATGAGCTTGATCTGGAATCGGCACCTGGCCGCCCTGGTGCAGGCCGCTGTCGCCGGCAATGACGCAGAGGTCGCCGTGCTGCGGCGCAAATATCCGCGCGCCGCACAGGCGATCGCGCCATTGCTTGCCCGTGTTGCCAACCGGCCACCCGCCGCCGTGGCGCTGCAGACCATGGAGCAGCAAAGTCTGGTACTCGGCGCGGTACAGCAGCTGTCGCGCGAGCAGATGGCGCTGGATCGGGCCGCGCTTGAAAGCCGCAGCAGCGTCGATCGCTTGACGGATGGCAGCGCCGGAATCTCGACGGCACTGCAGCAGATCGGCTCCGACCTGGAGCAGGCCGGTCACGCCGGAAGCGCCGGCGCGGACAGCGTCAGCGAGCTGGATGGCCAGTTGCGCCTGTTGCGCAGCGCGTTGTCGGCAATGAACCGCAACCAGAGCAAGCTGGCCGAACAGGTGGCGCAGATCCGCAAGCTCACCGGCGTGGTGCAGGAGATTGCCCACCAGACCAACCTGGTGGCATTGAATGCGGCGATCGAAGCCGCGCGCGCCGGCGAAGCGGGTCGCGGTTTTGCCGTGGTTGCCGACGAGGTCAAGCAGCTGGCAGAAAAAACCACGCTCGCCACCACCGAAATCGAAACCGTCACCGGTTCAATCGGCGACTTCTCACGCCAGCTGGACGGCGACGTGCAACACGGCCTTCAGCAACTGGAACGGGCGCAGAATGGCATCGGCCACACCGGAACCACCCTGCGCCAGGGCGACGAGGCCCTGCACGCGGCCAGCGGGCGTATCGTCAAGCTGCAGCAGCAGCACGACCTGCAACATGCACGTGTCACCGCGACCCAGGCCGCGCTCGGCGCGTTGCAGCGGCGAGGCATCGAGGCCCGGCGCCAGGCCGAATCGCTGAATCGTTCCGCGCTGCTGGCGCATCGGCTGGGTCTGGACTGGCTGGAAAGCGAAAGCGGCAACGATCCGGCCAGCCTCAGTCTGACCGTGCGCGAAACCGCGCTGAGCCTGCGCCAGGCGATGGAACTGGCCATGCTGGATCCGGGCGCACTGGATCGGCGCTGGTTCGATACGCATGCACTGGGCCGCACGCTCGCACGACTGACCGCGTTGCACCAGGATCGGCCTGCCGGCGCCAGCCTGAACGCCGCCGGCGTGCAGCTGTGCGAGCAAAGCAGCCGTTTTGTCAGCCTGCTGTGCGATGGCCAGCTTGAACAGGCGGCCCAGTTGTCGCAGCAACTGGAATCCGGACGCGAAGCGTTGCTCGGACAACTGGGCGCCCTGCTGGTGGACGCATGAAGAAACGGCGGCCCGCGCGCTGTCCGCAGGGCATCGGTTGGTGGATCGGTGCGTTGCTGGCCATCGCCGTCGCCGCGCCGGCGGCGGCAAGCCAGTCGTTCGCTGCGGTGCGCACGGCCGCCGAACAGGCGTTGCGCCAGCACTATGCGCAGCCGGGCAACCGGGTCGAAGTCAAATCCGCACCGCTGGATCCGCGCCTGCAGCTGGCCGATTGTGCCGAGCCCTTGCGCGCAAGCGTGGCCGAGCACGCCGCGACCGCATCGCGCATCAGCGTACAGGTGCAATGCGGGCAAGCTGGCTGGATCGTGCGCGTCCCGGTGCAGTTGCAGCTGTTCCGTGCCGTACTGGTCGCCAGTCATCCGCTGTTGCGCGGCGATGGCCTGACTGCCGCCGATGTGCGCGCCGAACAGCGCGACATCACCCGGCTGGGTTATGGCTATATCGAAAATCTGGATCAACTGGCCGGCCGCAGCCTGGCCCGTCCGCTGGCCGCCGGCGCGGTACTCACGCCCGATGCACTGGGTGGACGCCGCATGGTCCGCGCTGGTGATCGCGTGCAACTGGTCGCCCAGATGGAGGGGATCGAGGTACGCGCCGCCGGCGTGGCGCTGGGCGGGGGCGATAGCGGCGCCCGCCTGCGCGTGCGCAACGCGAGCTCCGGCAAGGTGATCGATGCAATGGTCAGTGCCCCCGGCGAGGTGATCGCGCTGCCTTGAAACCGGATCGCCGCAATGCAGGCGCCACCATCTCCCGGAATTTCCGCACTAAAGTTTCCGTGACACCGGCCGATCTGATAGCTACAGGGCCAATACCGCAGCGAGAACGGACCTATGAATACGACTATTTCCAACAACGGCTTGCCGAAATTCACGCAGGCAACGAGCAGCTCGGGCAATGGCTCGACACCGGCAACAACCGCTTCGGCGGGCTCTGCCAGTGCCGCGCCCCAGCCCGACGATCAACTCAAGCTGACCGATTCGGCGCGCGCGCGGCAACACGCAGCGCGCGCCCACGAAGCCGCCGCGATCGATCCGCCG
>DAHUXL010000108.1 GCA_027307195.1 Rhodanobacter sp.
CGGATCGTTGACGTCGATCTCGTCCTTTTCCTTGACGTGCACCGGGAACACCAGCGGCCAGTCGTGGTCGTGCTCGACCGCGTCCATGAAGCCGTCGGTGATCAGCAGCGACAGGTTGAACTGGCGCAGCCGGCCGTCCTCGCGCTTGGCGCGGATGAATTCCTTCGCATCCGGATGCGAGATATCGAACGTGCCCATCTGCGCGCCGCGGCGACCGCCGGCGGACGACACGGTGAAGCACATCTTGTCGTAGATATCCATGAACGACAGCGGGCCGCTGGTGTACGCACCGGCGCCCGACACGTACGCGCCGCGCGGGCGCAGCGTGGAGAATTCGTAGCCGATGCCGCAACCGGCCTTCAGGGTGAGGCCGGCCTCGTGCACCTTCTCCAGGATGTCGTCCATCGAATCGCGGATGGTGCCCGAGACGGTGCAGTTGATCGTCGAGGTGGCCGGCTTGTGCGCCAGCGCGCCGGCGTTGGAGGTGATGCGGCCGGCGGGGATCGCACCGCGGCGCAGCGCCCACAGGAAGCGCTCGTACCAGTGGCCGCGCAATTCGTCGTTGATCTCGACATCGGACAACGCGCGCGCCACGCGCTGATAAGTGCCGTCGATGGTGGCGTCGACCGGCTCGCCGGATTTCGCCTTCAGGCGGTACTTCTTGTCCCAGATATCGTAGGACGCGGGTTGCAGTGGGATTTCCACGACGGCATCACGACCTGTGGCTGAATTTGTGGCTGGGGCACGCATTGTGCTCATCGGCTTCCTGACCTTTCGGTGTGGCCTTGCGGCCCCCGTTGATTTTTATTTGATACGACGGTGTCGTTCACGCTATGTCCGCTGCAGCCACCAGGTCGTGAGGATTGCCCTCCAGACCTTGTGCCACTTGTTTCCGACGACAACGACTCCCCCTCAAGAGTGCGATGGTCGACACCAGTGCTTGTCTCAGCGCTGGCACTTGAACACAAGATGTTGTGGTTGCTATCGGGTAGGCAAGTTAACCCCGACGCCAGCGGAAGTAAAGTACCCACGGCAGCATTCGGTGCAATGGAACCGTCGCGGCCAGGCCCGGTCGAACCAGCGCCGCTTTTATCGTCATGAACTATCAGAAGGAGGATTCCATGTCGCAGCCGCAGTCCCGCCTCTTGCACTGGCTGACCGGCCTGCTGGCCGCTGCCGTCATCGGCATCGCGCCGGGCACCGGCGGTGCCGCCACCCTGCCGACGGCGGTCGACGGCCAGCCGATGCCGTCGCTGGCGCCGATGCTGACGCGGGTGACCCCGGCGGTGGTGAACATCTCCACCAGGACCCGCGTGCAGGTGCGCGATGCATATTTCGACGATCCGATGGTGCGCCAGTTCTTCGGCCTGCCCGCGGCGCCGCGCGAGCGGGTCGAGCAAAGCCTGGGCTCGGGCGTGATCGTGGATGCCGCCAGGGGCTATGTGCTGACCAACAATCATGTGGTCGGCGGCGCCGACGACATCAGCGTGACCTTGCAGGACGGGCGCACGTTCAAGGGCAAGCTGATCGGCACCGATCCGGCCACCGACGTGGCGGTGGTACAGATCCCCGCGAAGAATCTGCAGGCGCTGCCGCTGGCCGACTCGACCCGCCTGCAGGTGGGCGACTACGTGGTGGCGGTGGGCGATCCGTTCGGGCTGGGCCAGACGGTGACCGCCGGCATCGTCTCCGCGCTG
Organism: Rhodanobacter sp.; assembly: GCA_027307195.1. Lineage (GTDB taxonomy): Bacteria > Pseudomonadota > Gammaproteobacteria > Xanthomonadales > Rhodanobacteraceae > Rhodanobacter. The sequence continues at coordinate 1,698 of DAHUXL010000108.1, forward strand.
GGCCGCTCGGGCCTCGGTGACACGGGTTACCAGAACTTCATCCAGACCGATGCCTCGATCAACCCCGGCAACTCCGGCGGCGCGCTGGTCAACCTGCGCGGTGAACTGGTCGGCATCAACACGATGATCTTCTCGCCATCAGGCGGCAACGTCGGTATCGGCTTTGCGATTCCCAGCGCGATCACCACCGAGGTGATGGCGCAACTGGTGGCGCACGGCAAGGTGCAGCGCGGCAGCCTCGGCCTGCAGACGCAGGCGATCACGCCGCGGATCGCGCAGCTGCTGAAGCTGAAGGACAGCAATGGCGTGGTGGTCACCGGGGTCAGCGATGACTCCGCCGCCGAGCACGCCGGCCTGCAGGCGGGCGACGTGCTGACCACGCTCAATGGCAAGCCGCTGCGCAGCGAGCAGGAGCTGCGCAATGCCGAAGGCCTGCTGCCGCTGGGCAGCACGGTGCAACTGGGCGTGCTGCGCGACGGACACAGCCGTGAGGTCAGCGCCACGCTGAGCGTGGAGAAACTGGCCAGCCTCGACGGCGGCCAGCTCGATCCCCGCCTCAGCGGCGTGCGTTTCAGCGACCTGAGCGAGAGCCAGCGCAGCGAGGGCCTGTACGGCGTGGCGATCAGCGCGGTGCAACCGGGCAGCCGCGCCGCGCGGGCCGGCCTGAGTACCGATGACGTGGTGATCGGCGTGGGCAACCAGCGCCTCACCGGCCTGCGCATGCTGCGCGGGCTGGCCAGCGTGCACCTGCGCCAGCTGGTGCTGGTGGTCGCCGATGCCGATGGCAGCCGCTACGTGGTGGTCAATTAGGATCCGGCTTGGTCGGCCGGCGAAACCGCGGCACGGGTCGCCGGCCGGCCGTGTCGCGGTGCACAGCTTGACGCATTGCCTTCATGCAAATGCATGAAAGTGCTTGATGTTCTGCATTCAGGCCGATGGAATATCCTCTCTACTTCACCCTATGTGCGCCTTCGAGGCGGCATACTCGCGCCTTCCACATCACCCAAATCACGCCGGGGCTACTCACCATCATGTCCGTCCGCATTACCCGCCTGCTGTCCGTCGCCCTGATCGGGGTCTGCTTCATCACTGCCCCGGCATTCGCCAAGAGCCATCCCAAGGCCAAGGCCAGCGCCCCCGCGAAAGGCCCCACCCTGATCTGGCGCGGCGATGTCGCCACCGCCAATGGTGTCGTCAACGAGGTGGCACTCGCGTGGGAAAAGAGCGGACACGGCCATATCGAACTGCAGCCGTTCAACACGGCCTCGGGCATCGACGCGGTAGCCACCGGCACGGCCGATCTGGCTGGCAGCGCGCGCGCCGGCGACGGCAGCACGCAGAACACGAACCTCACGTTCACCCCGGTGGCGTGGGATGGGCTGGTGATCATCACGCAGTCGTCCAATCCGATCCGCGGGCTCACGCTGAAGCAGGTGCATGACATCTACTACGGCAAGATCCACAACTGGAGCGAGGTCGGCGGCAACAACGCTCCGATCGACGTGTACGCCGTGGCCAGCCCCGGTGACGGTGTGGAATACAGTTTGCGCAGCCTGCTGTTCGGCCGCGGCAACCAGCCGGTCGCCGCACCGCGGCTGTACGTCAACACGCGCAAACTGGAAGAAGGCATCGAGCTCAACCCGAACGGCTTCGGCGTCGCCACACTGGCCGGCATCAGCGGCAACGCCAAGCTCAAGGCGATCCCGATCAACGGCAAGCCCGCCACCGTCGCCAACATCGCCGACGGCAGCTATCCGCTGTTCATCCCCCTGTACCTGGTGACCAACCCGAACAGCCCGAAAGCCGCCGCGGCGCAGACCTTCATCGACTTCATGCAGACCGAGCCGGCCAAGGCCGCGCTGCGCAAGCATGGGGTTCTGCCGTACCAGGACGGCAGCGCGCTGACCGCGATGGACAGCTCGCGGCGCAGCGGGATCCTCGCCGAAGTCGGCGCCCGCGCCAGCCACATCACGCCGGTGTCGGCACCGGGTGCGACTTATGCGGCCCGCGCCGCGGTGGCGCCGACCTCGCCCGATACGCTGGCGGCGAAGATGGCGCTGGAGAAGCGTCGCGCCGATGAGAAGGACACCGCCCGACTCAACCGGGTCAGCGGCAGCGTGAGCGACGCCACCGTCAGCAGCGTGGCCTACGCCAAGGGCAGTGCCACCACCGTCAGTCAGGCCAACGGCAAGGACTTCGGCAAGGTTACGGCAGACACCAGCCAGACCGGCCCGTCGACCTACAAGGTGAGCAAGGGTGACACGCTGTCGTCGATCGCCAAGCGGCACACCGTCGAGGTGGCCCAGCTGCGCGAGTGGAACCACCTGAAGAACGACCAGATCAAGCTCGGCCAGGTGTTGCGCGTCAGCACCCGCTGAGTTCGTCCGGCGTGCCGATACTCGCACTGACGCTGGATCTGGACGACACCTTGTGGCCGGTGCTGCCGGCCCTGCAACGTGCCGACCAGGCCGTGGATGCCTGGTTGTGGCAACACCATCCGGAGGTCGCGCGCGCATGGCCAATCGCGGCCATGCGCGCGTTGCGCGATCAGGTCGCCGCCGAGCGGCTGGACCTGGCGCATGATTTCACCACCCAGCGCCAGCTCACCATGCAGCACGCGTTTGCCGCCTGCGGCATCGCCGCGGCGCCGATCGAGGTGTTGTGGGAAATCTATTTCGCCGCGCGCAACAGCGTGGAGCTGTATCCGGACAGCCTGCCGGCGCTTGAGCGCATCACCGCACGCTGGCCGCTGGCGAGCCTGACCAACGGCAATGCCGACCTGCAGCGGATCGGCCTGCACACGCATTTCGCCCATCACATCTGTGCGCGCGACAGCGGCGTGGCCAAGCCCGACCCGCGGATCTTCCTGGCCGCCGCCGAGCGGCTCGGGGTGGCGCCCGATCAGATCCTGCACGTCGGCGACGATCCGCACATGGATGTGGTCGGTGCGCGCGACGCCGGCCTGCGCACCGCCTGGATCAACCGCGACGGCCAGCCGTGGCCGGCCGAACTGGGCGCACCGCCCGAGCTGGATCTGCGCGACATGACCGCGCTGGCCGACTGGCTCGATGCGCAGCATCCGCTCGCCGGCCGGTAGGCAAGGCGCCGGCAAAACGCGCATCATTGCCGACTGATTGTCACGAGTCCGGCGCACTCCATGCCGCCGCCAGCCAGAAGGATTCCGCATGTCCGCCCTGATCGAACGCCAGTCCGGCGCCCGCCACAGCATCGCCATCGAAACCACCGACGCCGCGCACTTCGCCGCGACGCGCCGGCGGCTCAGCGCGGCGCAGCGGCGCTGGCTGAGCGACAGCGGTTTCGTGGCAGCGCCGGGCAGCTTCGCGTTGCTGTCCGATCCCGCCGGCAAGCTGGTGCGCGTGCTGGTCGGGGTCGATCCGTGTGACCCACTGTCCGCACTGGCCGCGCTGCCGTGCAGCCTGCCCGAGGCGAACTATCACCTCGCCGCCGAAGGCGTGTTGACCGATCCGACCCAGGCCGCGCTGGGCTGGGCGCTGGGCGCGTATCAGTTCACCCGTTATCGCCAGCCGAAACGTGCACCCGCACGGCTCGCCATCGGTGCGGCCGAACTGCAGCAGCTGGCGCCGCTGGTGGAAGCGACCCATCAGGTGCGCGACCTGGTCAACACGCCGACCGAGGACATGGGTCCGAAGCAGCTCGCCGACGCGATGAAGCAGCTCGGCAAGACGCACAAGGCGAAGGTGCGCGAGTGGGTCGGCGACGAACTGCTCAAGGCCAACTTTCCGACGATCCACGCGGTCGGCCGCGCCAGCCATCGCGCGCCGCGGCTGATCGAGCTGAATTGGGGCAAGGCCGGCGACCCGAAACTGGTGGTGATCGGCAAGGGCGTGTGCTTCGACACCGGCGGGCTCGACCTGAAATCGTCCGACGGCATGCGCTGGATGAAGAAGGACATGGGCGGTGCCGCGCACGCGATCGCGCTGGCCGCGCTGATCATGCAGGCGAAATTGCCGGTGCGACTGACCCTGCTGATTCCGGCGGTGGAGAATGCCGTGGCCGGCAATGCGATGCGCCCGGGCGAAGTGATCACCACCCGCGCCGGCCACACCGTGGAGATCGACAACACTGATGCCGAAGGCCGGCTGGTGCTGTGCGATGCGCTGGCCTACGCCGCCGAGCAGCAACCGCAACTGATCGTCGATTTCGCCACCCTCACCGGCGCCGCACGCGTGGCGCTGGGACCGGACCTGCCGGCGCTGTTCGCCAACGACGACGCCATTGCCGCCGCCGTGCTGGCCGCCGGCCGCACGGTCAACGATCCGTTGTGGCAACTGCCGCTGTGGCGGCCGTATCGCCGGATGCTCGATTCGTATCTGGCCGACTTCGCCAACGCCGGCGCGTCGCGCCACGCCGGTGCGATCACCGCGGCGCTGTATCTGGAACGCTTCGTGCCAGATGGCATGCCATGGCTGCATCTGGACACCTACGCGTGGAACGACGCCGATCGTCCGGGCCGGCCACGCGGCGGCGAGGCGATGGGGCTGCGTGCGCTGTTCGCGTTCCTGCAGCAGCGCTATCGCGGCTGAGCCGCACTCGCGCCAAGCGCGAGCGCACCACTCAAGTGCTGCCGGTCAGGGTCGCGCCGAGCCGTTGCAGGCGCTGCCGCAACGCACGCAGGCCGCGCACGATGCGCGGCAGCATCCAGCACATCAACAGCACGAACAGGCCGAGCAGGATCAGCAGCGCCAGCGGGTGCTGCCACATCAGGTACAGCCCGCCGAGCCAGCTGACGTCTTCGCCGACGCTGGCGCCCCAGTTGCTGAAAGGCTCCGGCGAGGTGTTGATCAGCGCGCGCGTGCCGGCCTTGGTGAAATGCGTGCCGGCCACCAGCGCGCCGCCGAGCAGGGCCGCCGCGAATTGCGTGCCGGCGCCGGAATCCTTGAACACGCCCCAGGCCAGCAGGGTGCCGATCGGGATGCGGATGAAGGTATGCACCGCGTCCCAGGCGCTGTCGAACGCCGGCACCTTGTCGGCGAGGAATTCGCACAGCATCAGCACGCCCGACACCACCAGCACCCAGGTATCGGTCAACGGCAGCAGTCCGTCCGGCAGATGCACATAGCCGAACCGGCCCAGCATGCCGGCCGCGAAGATCGTGGCGTACAGCCGGATGCCGCTGGCCCAGGCCAGGCCACCGGCGAGCGCGACGTTCGGCAACATGTCCATGCGGATTCTCGTGAGGAACGGTTGCAGACCGTGTTTACGCGCGAAGCTGTTGCCTGTCCACCGTTGACACTGCCGTGGCGACGACAACAGGCCACGCGGCATGACTTCTGGCGTTGTCGCCGAGGGGTGAAAGATTGCATCCTGCCGGTTCAATCCGCCGGAAGAAATTCGTCATGCATCATCGCCTGCACCTGCTCGCCATCAGCACGGCACTCGGCCTCGCTGCCTGCACCGGCGTACCGGTCGCCAGAACGGTCGCCAAGACCAGCGCGCCCACCCAGCTGGCACTGACAGCACAGACGCTGAACTCGGGCGGTGTGATGCCGGCCGAACAGGCGCGCGTGCATTTCGATAATGCCGAGCTGCACTTCACGATCGACCCGGCCGGGCAAAGCATCGACGCCAGCGCCACGCTGAGCTTCACCGCCAAATCCGCCACCGACGTGCTGCTGCTGGATCTGGATCGCAACCTGCCGATCAGCGCGATCGAACTGGACGGCAAGCCGCTGGCCGCGAGCGCCTGGAGCAATCCGGACGGCCGTCTGCGGATCACCTTGCCTGCGCCGCTCGCCAGCGGCGGCAAGGCAAGCACGACCATCCACTACGGCGGCAAGCCGCACGTGGCGAAGCACGCGCCGTGGGACGGCGGCTTCGTGTGGAGCCACACGGCCGATGGTCAGCCGTGGATCGCCAGCGCAGTCGAGGGCGAAGGCTGCGATCTGTTCTGGCCGTGCATCGACCAGCCGCAGGGCGAACCCGACCTGGTCGACACCTGGGTCACCGTGCCGAAGAATCTTGCCGCGCCCGGCAACGGCGTGCTGATCGGCATCACCGAGGAAGGCGACCGGCACACCTATCACTGGCGCGTCAAGCATCCGGATACCTACGCGATCTCGATCAACGTCGGCCCGTTCGAGGAACTCAAGGCGGACTACAAGAGCCGCTACGGCAACACCATCCCGATGCAGTTCTGGTATCTGCGCGGACACGAGGCGCAGGCGAAGGAACTGTTTGCCGGGTTCCCGAAGATGCTGGATTTCTTCGAACAGGAAATCGGCCCCTACCCCTTTGCCGACGAGAAGATGGGCGTGGTGGAAACGCCGCATCTGGGCATGGAGCACCAGACCCTCAACGCCTACGGCAACAATTACCGGCAGGATGGCTACGGTTACGACCGGCTGCTGCAGCACGAATTCGCGCATGAGTGGTTCGGCAACCAGGTGACCAATGCCGACTGGGACGACATGTGGCTGCATGAGAGTTTCGGCACCTACATGCAGCCGCTCTACAGCCAGTACCTCAACGGCGACATGGACTATTTCAGCTGGCTGCACGACCTGCGCCTGATGCTGCGCAACCATCACCCGATCGTGTCCGGCAGCAGCAAGACCGAGGAGCAGGTCTACGACGAGACGGCCGGACCCGGGCAGGACATCTACAACAAGGGCGCCCTGATGCTGCACACGCTGCGGCAGCTGATCGGCGACAAGGATTTCTTCGAGAGCATCCGCCGGCTGGTGTATGGCCGGCCGGATCCGAAGCCGGGCAACTTCAGCCCGCGCTACGCCAGCACCGACGACTACGTCGCGATCGTCGACAAGGTCACCGGCCGCAAGCTCGACTGGTTCTTCGATGCATACCTGCGCGATGCCGCGCTGCCGCGCCTGGACGAGCAGCGCGACGGCGACACGCTGAAGCTGCACTGGGTGACCGGACACGGCACGCCGTTCCCGCTGCCGATCGACGTGCAGGTGGGCAACACCGTGCATACCTTGTCGATGAGCGACGGCAGCGGCCAGCTGCAGGTGCCCGCCGGCAGCCTGCTGATCATCGACCCCCGCTCGAAGGTGCTGCGCGAGTTGCCGCACGTCGAGAAATACCAGCAATGGATGAAGCAGCAACGGGCGGCACGGTCCGCGCGGAAATAGCCGCCACGACGTAGGCGGGCAGCAGCCGCTCGCGTCTCTATACTCACCGGGCACGTTCAACAGCGAATCGTCCCGATGAACCAGCTGCCGCCACATGCCACTCCCGCGAGCTGCCGCGAGCAGGCGCTTGCCGCATGGCAGCGCGGCGACGTGGCGATGGCCGAGCAGGCATTCCTGCGCCTGCTGGAAGTCCAGCCCGATGATGCCGAGGCGCTGCAGTTTCTGGCCACCCGCCAGCTTGGTCGGGGCGATACGGAACACGCGATCGAGTTGCTGTTCGCGGCACATCGCGCACAACCGCAGGATGCGGCCATCCTTCACCGGCTGGGTGAGGTGCAGATGCTGGCCGGGGATCTGGAGGCCGCCGCCGACAGCTTGCGCCAGGGTTTGCAAGTCGCACCGGGCATGTTCGTGGCGCGCCTGCGCCTGGGCGTCGCGCTCGAGCGACTGGGACGCCGGCACGAGGCCATGCTGGCCTACTTCGGCGCGATCGATGTCGCGCAAGCACAAGGGCGTTGGCTCGACGACGCCACCACCGCGCCGGGCCTGCGCGACGCAGTAAAGCATGCCGCGCGATACGTGGCTGCCGGCCGGCGCGAACTGTTCGACGCGATCATCGAGCCGTTGCGGCAACGCTATGGTCGATCGGAGCTGGCCCGCGTCGACGAGTGTCTGGCGATCTACCTCGGCGAGCAAGCTGCCGCGCTGCCTGATCCGCGACAGCGTCCCAAGTTCCTGTATTTTCCGGGCATCCCCAGCCGGACGTTCTATCCACGCGGGCGTTTTCCGGCACACGCGCAGTTGGAAGCTGCGGTCGATGTGATCCGCGAGGAACTGCGCGCCGTGCTCTCGCACGCGCAGGATGATCTCGTGCCGTTTCTTGGCACCAACTCAAGCGAGGCCGTGGCGGCCCACCTGCTGGGTTCGTCCAGTACGCGAGAGGCCGCCTGGGATGCCTTCTTCTTCTACCGGCACGGTGTGCGCCACGACACGCAGTGCGCACGTTGCCCGCGCACCAGCGAGCTGCTGGACTCGATGCCGCTGGTCCGCGTTCGCGATCACGCGCCGGAAACGCTGTACTCCGTGCTGCGCCCGGGCACGCATATCCTGCCGCACCACGGCGTCACCAATACCCGCCTGGTTACCCATCTTCCGCTCATCGTGCCGCCGGACTGCGCCTTGCGTGTGGGCGGCGAGGCCCATGTGTGGGAAGAAGGCCGCTGCATCACCTTCGACGACACGTTCGAGCACGAAGCGTGGAACCACAGTGAGCAGGATCGCGTGGTATTGATCCTGGACAGCTGGAATCCCGATCTCAGTGAAGCGGAGCGGGCCGCGGTGACTGACCTGGTCGCGGCCATTGGCGACTTCAATCGGTCCAACGAGACTGCAGTCGTCGGCCTGACCGGGCTCGGCTGATCGCCGGCCCGGCCGTCCAGCGGAAAGCGGCGGCGTGGCTTGCGCAGCAGGGACTGCCCCCGTTGTGCGCAGGACCGCTCCAGGGAGTATCTTCTTGGGATCGGGCGGCGTAGGCGATCATCGTCGCGTGGCCCGACGTGTCCGGGGGACTCGATACGCTCGAAGGCTGGGAAACGGATACCAACATCCATTGGGGAGAGCACATGAATTACGGCATGAATCACTTGTCACTGGCCGTTCGCCTGGCATTGACTGCAGGCATTTTCACGGCAGCGAGCGTGGCCCAGGCGCAGGTAGCGCAGGCAAACAGCCCGCCCTCGTCGGATCAGACCACGCCACCATCCAAGAACAAGGCCAAGACCCTGCAGGCGGTTGTCGTGACCGGTTCGCTGATCCGGCGTGTGGACGTCGAGACGGCCAGTCCGGTAGTGACGCTGGACCGCGCAACCATCAGCAATTCGGGCAAGCCCGTGCTGGGAGACGTGCTGCAGCAGATGCCGAGCATCTCCGGCAATGCCACCAATCCGCAGAACAACAGCAATGGTGGCGGTGTGGCCAGTCCGTTGCTGGAAGGCGGCGACGGCGCATCTCGCGTCTCGCTGCGCGGCCTGGGCATCAATCGCACGCTGGTGCTGGTCAACGGCCAACGCATGGCCAACCCGGATATCAACCTGATCCCGCCGGAGATGATCGAGCGGGTCGACGTGCTGGCCGAGGGGGCCTCCACGGTGTACGGCTCCGACGCCATCGGCGGCGTCGTCAATTTCATCCTGCGCAAGGACTTCAAGGGTGCCCAGTTCAGCTTGAACGATGGCATCTCCAGCCATGGCGACGCCCAGCGCCGCGGATTCAATCTGACGGCGGGCAGCACGGGTGACAACTACAGCATTGCCGGCGGCCTCGATTACAACAAGTACGACGCGGTACTCGGCAAAAGGCGCAAGTTCTCCAAGCAGCAGTTGTACCTGTCGAGCGGCTCCGTCGTGGCGGCCGGCTCCAGCTCGATTCCGACCGGAAGAATCCAGCTGCCAGCATCGATCGCCAGCCAGTACGGCTGCCCGATCAATTCGAGCGGCACCGCCAATGTGACCCTGGCGCAGGGTAACGGATCGTCCCTGGGTGATTACCGTTGCCGTCTCGCCTCGGATACCTACAACTACGCTGCGCTCAACTACATCCAGACCGCACAGAAGCGTACCAACGGTTTTATCCTCGGCAGCTACAACCTCACCGACAGCCTGACCGCGTTCGTCGATGCGTTCTACAACCACACCGTATCCAGTGGCCAGGATGCTCCGTCACCGGTCGGCACCGGTGACGGCCTGATCATCCCCTCCAGCAACCCGATCAATCCGTTTGGCGTCACCTTCAGCCAGAATCCCGTCCCCGGCGATCCGAACAGTGGCTACAACTTCCAGACCCGCCTCACCGGCGCCGGCACGCGCGTGCACAGTTACACCACCAACACCGGTCAGATCAACGCGGGGCTGCGCGGCAATTTCGGCCAGGACAACAGCTGGATCTGGGATGCATCGGTCAACTACAGTCATACGAAACGCGACCAGCGCGACACCAACGAGGTGGACATACCGGCGCTGCAGGCCGCCGTTGACGGCGGCGCGAACATCTTCAACCAGGCCGACCCGAGCGTCAGCGCGAAACTGAGGGGCGGCGTGAAAACGCCGGTCTACATCTTTACCCAGTCCGCCAAGCAGGCCCAGTTCGATGCCAGCGGCGAGCTGTGGGACTTGCCCGCCGGCGCGATGCAGCTGTCCGCCGGCGCCTTGTACCGCAAGCAGTCCATGAACTACACCGTGAGCGACTTTGCCGTCCTCGATCCGGTGACCACCACCTGTCAGATCCTGCAGGAAGCCTGCGGCTCGCCCGGACGTGGCGACTTCGACGTCAAGGAGGTCTACGCCGAAACGTTGATCCCGCTGCTCTCCGAGCAGCCATGGGCCCGCTCGTTGAACCTCGATCTCGGCATCCGCACATCGAACTACAGCACTACCGGCACGACCACGAACGGCAAGGTCGCGATCGAGTGGCGCCCAACAGTGGACCTGCTGGTACGTGGCACCATCTCCCAGGTGTTCCGCGCTCCCAACCTCGATGAACTCTACGACGGCCGGACGCTGGTCCAGCCCAACTTGAACGATCCCTGCGTCGGACGCTCAGCGGCCGAGCTGGCGGCGCATGCGGCAGCCTGCCAATTCGTTCCGGTGAACTGGGGCGGCAACTCGCCGGCCCAGGTCAACACGTTCTACTCGGGCGCCGCCACCGTGGGTGCGAAGCTGAAACCCGAAAAGGGCAAATCCATCGATCTCGGACTGGTCTACGATCCGGACTGGCTGCCCGGCGTATCCACCAGCCTCGACTTCTGGCACATCTATCTGTCCGACACCCTGGCGGCGATCCAGGCCGATGTCGTCGTCAACTCCTGTTTCAACAACAGCAGCAGTCCGTATTGCTCGTTCATCCATCGCCAGGACAACACCAGCAGGACGCCGGGCCAGGTATTCCTGATCAATACCCCGGTAGTCAACCTGGGCAACCTGAGCACCACCGGCATCGACTACACGCTGCGCTACAAGATTCCGCATTTCGACCTGGGCACGGTGGATCCCGGAAACTTCCGGGCCGGCCTCAGCACCAGCTACACGTCGACGTACAAGAACGACGCAACCCCAGGCCAGCCGGGTTCGAAGACGTTCAACTATGCCGGCACCTTCAGCCAGCAATTCGGCAACATCTCGCGCTGGCGCGGCACGGTCACGCTCAATTGGGACAAGGGCAACTGGAACGCCCAGTGGCAGTCGCGCTACATCAACAAGCTGACCGCGCTCAATGCCGACGCCGCCATCGCCGGCGTGAACATTCCGATGGCTTCGGTGATCTACCACTCGATCCAGCTGGGCTACGCGGTGCCGTCGTTCCACACCCGGTTCGACATCGGTGTGGACAACCTAAGCAACAAGCTGCCACCGCTGATCTACCAGAATGGCGCGAACTACAACGTGGATACGGCCACGTACGACGTGCTCGGGCGCTACTACTGGGCGCGGGCCACGATCAAGTTCTGACCACCTGACCGGACTGGCAACATCCGGAGTATGCAAGAGGGCCGCGAACACTCGCGGCCCTCTTGCATAATGCGGTTTGGAAGACGACTGACGGAGAAGCCATGCCCACTCCGACCGCGGATCTGGCCAAAGCCATGGCCAGCGCCTGGAACGCCGGCGAGGCGGAGCGGGTCATTGCGCTCGCTGGGCGGGCCGCGCAGGCCGATCAGGAAGACGAAGGCGTGCTGTTGCTGCTCGGCCTGGCGCAACAGGCCACCGGTCGCCACCAGCAGGCCGCGGCAACGCTTCGTCGTCTGGTGCAGATGCGGCCGGGCGTTTCAGCCTATTGGAACAATCTGGCGGTCGCCTGCCGACAGGCGGGCGACCTGCCTGCCTCCGAGCAGGCCCTGCTGACGGCGCTGGCACTGGCGCCGGACGATGCCGAAGTGCACTACAACCTCGGCTTGCTCTACATGCAGCAACGGCATTGGCTGATGGCCAGGGAGAGCCTGCTGGATGCGGTACGCGTGGCCCCGCATTTCATCGAAGCCCGGCTGCAGGCGGCCTACGCCTGCTACGTCTGCGGGGACAACACCCAGCAGGAGGAGATGTTGCGCGGCGCCATCGACTGGCCGGCACAACCGGCCGAGCAAGCCCTGGTGCTGTCCGCCATGCTGTCTGTCCAAGGTGATCTGAATGCAGCGCTGCGCACGCTGGCGCGCGCACGATTACCCGACGAACCGGCAGCCGGGGTCATGCGTTTGCGCATCGTCGCGCAACGCGCCTTGCTGTACGAAAGAAATAACCAGATCGACGCAACGCAAAACGAACTGCGACAGTTGCCGTCGAGCGTGCTCGACGCCCTGCCAGCGGATGCAGAACAGGCCCGCGCCGACGGCTGGCGCGCACATGCCGCACTGGCGATGCGCAGGGGTGCCTATGCCGACGCCGACGCGCTGTACCAGCGTGTCCTCGCCTGCACCATCGACGACGAAAGCCAGGCCAGTGCGGCGTTTGGCCTGGCTGCTGCACGGGACCGGCAGGGACAGTATCCCGAGGCGTGGCAAGCGCTGCAGAAGGCGCATGCCGTACAACTCGAGATCGCCCGAAATGTGGTACCGGAACTGCTGGCAACAGACAGTCGACCGCTGCAGATGACAGGCGGCAACCTCGAACACGGCAGTGCTGCCGACTGGAAACCGTTGTCCTCGCCTGACAGCCGGCAGAGTCCGGTCTTCGTGGTCGGCTTTCCTCGTTCCGGCACTACCTTGCTCGAACAGATGCTCGATGCCCATCCGGATTTCCAGTCCATGGATGAGCGCGCCTTCATCCACGATCTGATCGAAGGCATGCAGCTGGTTGGCCAGCGGTATCCCGCGGATCTGGCCAGCCTGACGCAGCAGGACGCCGATCAGCTGCGTAGCGCCTACCGGCGCATGGTCGGCGAGGTGCTACCCGACCTCGGCGAGCGTCGTCTGGTGGACAAGAATCCGCTCAACATGCTGTGCCTGCCGATGATCATGCGGTTGTTTCCGCACGCGCGCATCATCCTGTGTCTGCGCCACCCCTGTGATGTGCTGCTCAGCTGCAGCATGCAAGCGTTCCGCTCACCGGCATTCATGGTTCTGTGTTCGTCGCTGCAACGCCTTGCCCATGGTTATGTGCAGGCCTTCGAGCAGTGGTACCGGCATGTCGAGGTGTTTGCACCATGCGTGCTGGAGTGGCGCTACGAATCCGTGGTCAGCCAGTTCGACGACCAGGTCGCGCGCCTGGGGCAGTTTCTCGATGTCGCCGACGCCGCGCCGATGGCACGCTTCGCCGATCACGCACGGGGCAAGCGGTTCATCAGCACGCCCAGCTATGCCCAGGTCACCCAGGGCATCAACCATCAGGCCGTCAACCGCTGGCATGCCTACCGGGAACAATTCGAGCCCGTGCTGCCGATCCTGCGCCCGATGATCGAGCGTCTCGGCTACACCGCATGAAAATCGTGACCCCATGAAAAAGGCAGCGCCATGGCGCTGCCTTTTTGCGGTACTGATGTCGATCGGGCTCAGTGTGCCGCGGGCGCTGCAGCAGCGGTAGCCGGTTTGTCCGCGACTGCGGCGACGCTGAACCTGCCGCCGTACGGGAGCACTTGGGCCGCCAGCTTCGGATCGGTCTTGATCATGCCGACGGCGTCGAACAGGATGTGCGCGGTCTCGTTGAGCTGGACATCCTTCGCCTTCTTCGCTTCCTTCTCCTGCCTGAGTTCGCTCTTCAGGCTGCGCTCGTTCGCATTGAGACCGTCGTCGAGGCTGCTCTGCTCGTCGCCCAGCGTGGCGTCGGTACCATCGATGGCCCTGTGCCGCGCGCGGAAGTCGGACTGGATCGCATCCTGCTGCTTGCGCTCGACCTCGCGTGTGGCGAAGTTCAGCGAGATCGCGGTCTTGGCGCGCATGGTCTTGTACTGCGCCAGTTCGTCGAGCATAAGCTTCCATGCCGACGACTTCGCCACGCGCTGGTCATGCAGCTGCAGCAGTTGCGGCAGGTAGGCATTGAGGTTCGCCACCGGCTGGTAGTCGGCCGGCGCAATCTGCGTCCACTTCAGCGCGTTGTCGTAGGTCGATTCGCCGAAATCCTTGTCGTCGCCGTTCTTCGGGAACGCGATGTCCGGCGTCACTCCCTTGAGCTGGGTGGAGCCGCCGTTGATGCGGAAGAATTCCTGGATGGTCATCTTCAGCTCGCCGAGCTGCGGCTTTTCGCCATCGCCGCTCTGCGAGAAACGGTCCAGGTCGACCAGGTTCTGCACGGTGCCCTTGCCGAAGGTCGGCTCGCCGACGATCAGGCCGCGGTGGTAGTCCTGGATCGCCGCAGCGAAGATTTCCGACGCCGACGCCGTACCGCGATTGACCAGCACCGCCAGCGGACCGCTCCAGGCCATGCCCGCATCGTCGTCGCCCTGCTGCTCGACCTGGCCCTTGGAGTCGCGCACCTGCACCACCGGTCCCTTGTCGATGAACAGGCCGGTCAGCGAATTGGCTTCGGCCAGCGAGCCGCCACCGTTGTTGCGAAGATCGACCACGATGCCCTGCACGCCGGCGGTCTTGAGTTCGCCGAGCAGCTTGGCCACGTCGCGAGTGGCGCTCTTGAAGTCCTTGTCACCCTCGCTGCGCGCACCGAAGTCGGAGTAGAACGAGGGCAGCTCGATCACGCCGATCTTGCGGGTGACGTCGCCGTCCTTGATGTCGACGACCTTCTTCTTCGCTGCCGAATCCTCGATGCTGACTTTCTTGCGCACCAGCGTGACGATCTCGTGCTTGCCGTCCAGGCCGGCATCGGCCGGCAGGATCTCCAGCCGTACGGTGGTGTCCTTCTTGCCGCGGATGCGATTGACCACATCGTCCAGCCGCCAGCCGATCACGTCGGTCAGCGGGCCGTTGTCGCCCTGCCCCACCGCGACGATGCGGTCGCCGGCCTTGAGCTTGCCGGACTTGATCGCCGGGCCGCCGGGCACCAGGGTGAAGATCATCGTGTAGTCGTCGCGCGCCTGCAGCTGCGCACCGATACCTTCCAGC
>DAHUXL010000110.1 GCA_027307195.1 Rhodanobacter sp.
CGCATCGGGAACTTCAGCCCTGCGGCGGCGCGGTCAGTTCCTGCGCGTTGAGGTAGCCGTGGTGGTGGCGGTCGAGCTTGTGGAACTGGCGGCGCAGGTTGTCCTGGTATTCCTTCAGCCTGATCGGCTTGCCACGGCCGCCGGGTAGTTCGCTGGTCTCGAGGATGCCGTCGCCGTTGCTGTCCATGCTCTGGAAGCCACGACTCATGTACGCCAGATATTCGGCCTCGCTGACCCGGCCATCGCCATTGCTGTCGAACAGCTGCAGATAGTCCGAGCGCGTGTTCTGCGCGAGCACGATTAAAGGCGCCAGCAGTGCCAGCGTCAGTGCGATCCCACTCAGGCGCATGTTCAGCGGCTGCCGCCGTGGATGCCGATGAACTGCAGGAACTCGGCGCGGGTGCGTGCGTCGTCGCGGAAGCTGCCGAGCATCTGGCTGGTCACCATCGACACGCCGCGCTTGTGCACGCCACGGGTGGTCATGCATTCGTGGCTGGCATCGATCACCACCGCCACGCCGGCCGGCTGCAGGGTTTCCTGGATGCACTGGGCGATTTCCGCGGTGAGCTTCTCCTGTACCTGGAAGCGCCGCGCAAAGCCATCCACCACGCGCGCCAGCTTGCTGATGCCGACGACCCGGTTGGTCGGCATGTAGCCGACGTGCGCGCGGCCGATGATCGGCGCCATGTGGTGTTCGCAATGGCTCTCGAATTCGATGTCGCGCAGCACCACCATCTCGTCGTAGCCGGCCACTTCCTTGAAGGTGCGGCGCAGGTAGTCGCCCGGGTCGGACTCGTAGCCGGAGAACCAGTCGCGATACGCCTTGACCACCCGCTTGGGCGTGTCAAGCAGGCCCTCGCGCGCCGGATCCTCGCCAGCCCAGCGCAGCAAGGTGCGCACGGCCTCTTCGGCCTGTTCCCGGGTGACGTCGTGGTGGTCGCTCATGGAGATTCCTTCGGTTCTGCGGATTCCTTCCAGTTTAACGAATGCGTCAAGCGACCGTGCGCCGGCGCTCAGGGATCGGGCACGAAATGGTCGGGGAACGGTAGCGGCGCAGCCGGGCGCCGCATCGGCACCACGCCACGGGCGAGCAGGTGTTCCCAGGTGTCGTAGTACAGCGTGATCACTTCCTCCGGTGTGCTGGAAGCACGCTCGAAATCGACATAGGTGATCGAGGACTCTTCACGCTGGCCGTGGCCGGTACCGAGCGGGCCGTCAGTCCGGGCTTTGGCCATCGACGCCTCGTTCATGGATGCCCGAGCTTGCGGCGCAGCCATGGAATTCGCGGCCGAGCGACCCATGGATTCCTCAGCTGGCGCTGCCGGCGCGGAGGTTTCCCGGGATGCCACGTTGGTCACGGGCTCGGGCTGCGGGTAGACGTGCTGGCGGCGGAATACAGCTACGCCGATCACGCCGACATTGTCGGGACGCCCGGTGCGTACCGCGTAACTCTGCGCGAAATCCGCGAACACGAAGTCGGCGACCTGCGACATGCTCTTGCGCCAGCCGAGCACGTCGGTGCCGGCGTGCGGATCCAGCACATAGCCGGTCTGCGACCAGTCCGCGCTGTCGCCGGAGATCGCATTCACCGCATCCACCGAGAGGACCGCCATCACGTCGACACCCGCGCGGTTGCGCAGGCTGATCTGGTAGCGATGTCCCGGCTCGCCGGCGATGTAGTCGCGGCCGTCGTGCCGATAGACCGGCAGGGTGCGCTGGCTGGTGCGATCGTAAACATTCAGATCGACCAGCCGGCCCACCGCGGCGGCAGAGGCGGCATGGGCCACGCCCGCCGCGAAGGCGAATGCAAGCAACAGGGTTTTCATGAGGCGGCTCCGGCATGCATCGTGGATCGATGCATGGGATGTAACGTCGCGCCGCTGTCGATGGGGTTAGCGCAATCTCAGATTTCGACGTCGTCCTCGCCGCCTTCGTCCAGTGCCGGCACATCTCCCAGCAACTGCTGGGTGACTTCACCTGGCGCGGTTTCCACGCCGCGTAGTTTGCGTTCGATCGCGCGGGTGCGCTGACCCGTCGCGTCGATTTGATTGCTGGCCTGGTCGAGATTCTTCTTGACCTTGTCCAGCACCGCGCCGAACTTGCCGAACTCGGTCTTGACCGCACCCAGCAGTTGCCATACCTCGCTGCTGCGTTTCTCGATCGCCAGCGTGCGGAAGCCGGCCTTGAGACTGGTCAGGATCGCCGCCAGTGTGGTCGGTCCGGCGATCGTGATGTGGTGGTCGCGCTGCAACGACTCGAACAGGCCCGGCCGTCGCAGTACTTCGGCGAACAGGCCCTCGGTGGGCAGGAACAGGATGGCGAAATCTACAGTGTGCGGTGGTGCCACGTACTTGCTGCGTATCCGCTTGGCCTCCTCGCGCACGCGCCGCTCCAGCGCATTGGCGGCATCCGTGGCGGCGGTGGCATTGGCGTTTTCCTGAGCCTCCTGCAGGCGCTGATAGTCCTCGAGCGGAAACTTGGCGTCGATCGGCAACCACAGCGCAGCACCATCGACGCCGTTGGGCATATGGATGGCATATTCCACCCGCGCGTCGGAGTTGGGCACTACGGCCACGTTGACTGCGTACTGGTCGGGCGTCAGGAGCTGTTCGAGCAGTGCACCGAGCTGGGTTTCCCCGAGTACGCCGCGCGTCTTCACGTTGCCTAGCACGCGCTTGAGATCACCCACGCCGGTGGCAAGGCTCTGCATTTCGCCAAGGCCGCGCTGCACTGCTTCCAACCGGTCGGAAACCAGCTTGAACGACTCGCCCAGGCGGGTTTCGAGGGTGGCGTGCAGTTTTTCATCGACGGTGGCGCGCATCTGCTCGAGCTTGGCCGCGTTGTCCTGCTGGATCGCGCCGAGCTTGGCCTCCAGCGTGGCACGCACTTCGCCCATGCGCTTCTCGTGCTCGGCACTGAGCGCGGCGAAGCGCTGTTGCTGCTGCTCGCCGAACTGGTTGAGCGCAAGGGTGGCTTCCGCGCGGCTCTTGCGCGCGTCCTCGGTGAGCTGCTGTGCCAGCGTCTGCAGGCCCTGGTTGGTGCCGTCGGTGAGCGCGGTCAGGCGCTGGCCGAAGCCGTCGATGCGCTCGGCCTGCTGCCGCGACATGCCGTTGAGCTGTTCGCCGAGGTGGCCACGGAAGCGGTCGAAGCCCTGTTGCAATTCCTCGCGGCCGGCGCGCTGCTCCTCGCGCAGGGTGCGTTCGACGCGGGCGCTGTCGTCTTTCAGGGCGTCCAGCTTCGCGCCCAGAGCGGGGTCGCCGCGGCCGCGCAGCAGCGCCGCGAGCTGCAACAGCAGCACCAGCGCGACGAGGATGACGAGGGCGATCAGCAGGATTTCATTGAGTGGCATGGAACGTTTTCCAGGGTCGATGCATCCAGTGTACGTCGGGCGGTCTCACCGGCTGCGCCTGGATTTCACGTTACCGCTGCCAGCGGCGGTGCATCATGGGCCGATACATCGGCCAGGGAGAGTGTCATGGAACATGTTCACGATTACCTGATCATCGGTGCCGGCATGGCTGCCGATGCGGCTGCCAAGGCGATCCGCGAGGTCGATGCCGCAGCGAACGTCGGCATCGTCGGCGCCGAGACACCGCCGCCGTATCAACGGCCGCCGCTGTCGAAGGCGTTGTGGAAGGGCGACAAATCGCCCGCCGACATCGACCTGGCCACCGCACAAAGCGGCGCGACCGTGCACCTGGAGCGCCGCATCGAATCGCTGGACCGTGTGGCGCGCATCGCGCGCGATGACCACGGCGATACCTACCGCTATCGCCGCCTGCTGCTGGCCACCGGTGCCACCCCGCGGCGGCTGCCGTTCGACGGCGGCGAGCGGGTGATCCATTTTCGCACGCTGGACGATTACCAGGCGCTGCGCCGCTATGCCGAACCCGGTGCCTACATTGCCGTGGTCGGCGGCGGCTTCATCGGCAGCGAACTGGCTGCGTCGTTGAGCAGCGTGGGTTGCAAGGTGACGATGCTGTTTCCCGGCCCGGCGATCGGTGCCGGGCGTTATCCGGACGGGCTGAGCAGCTACCTCGACGACTACTACCGCAGCCACGGCGTGGATGTGCGCAGCGGCATCAAGGTGATCGGCGGCAGCAAGACCGACGGCGGCGTGGAACTGGAACTGTCCGACGGCGAGGTGCTGCGGGTGGAAGCGGTGGTGGCCGGCCTCGGCGTGACGCCGAACACGGTACTGGCCGAGCAAGCCGGCCTCGTGGTCGACAACGGTATCGTCGTGGACGCGCACTTGCGCACCAGCGATGCCGACATCTGGGCCGCCGGTGACGTGGCGAATTTCCACAGTGCGTCGCTGGATCGACGCCTGCGCGTGGAGCATGAAGATGCAGCGGTCGGCATGGGCAGGCTCGCCGGTCGCGTGATGGCTGGCGCCGCGGAGGCATACACCACACTGCCGTTCTTCTATTCCGACCTGTTCGATCTCGGCTATGAGGCAGTCGGCCTGCTCGACACCCGGTTGCAGGTGGTCGAGGACTGGCAAGAGCCGTATCGCGAAGGCGTGGTGTATTACCTCGAGGGTGGCCGCGTGCGCGGCGTATTGCTGTGGAACGTGTGGGACCAGGTCGATGCCGCGCGCGAACTGATCGTGCAATCGGGGCCATTCGACGCGGCGTCGCTGCGCGGGTGGCTGCCGCGCAAGGCGTAGGCGCCAGTTGTTGTAGGAGTGGCTTCAGCCACGATGCTTTTCGTCATGCCCGGCAAAAGCATCGCGGCTGAAGCCGTTCCCACAAAAAAACTGGCCACTTCAATCCACCCGGCAGTACACGGCCTTCAGGTAGCGGCCTTCCGGCACATCGGTGCGGAACGGATGATCCGCACCGGCGCCGCGCACCTCAAGCACCTGGATCTCGCGGCCCGCGTTGAGCGCGACCCGGCGCAGCATTTCCAGGAATTCGCTTTCGCCGACCAGACCGGTGCACGAGCAGGTCAGCAGCAGACCGCCGGGCGGGATGATGTCCAGCGCCATGCGGTTCATCGCGAAGTATTTCTTCAGCGCGTCCATCACCTTGCTGCGGTCGCGGGTGAGCTTGGCCGGGTCGAGGACCACCGCGTCGTATTGCTCGCCGCGCGCCACGGCATCGCGCACCCAGTCGAAGATGTCGGACTGTTCGAACGTGACAGCAACTTTGTTGGCGGCGGCATTGGTGCGGGCGATCTCCAGGATGCCCGCATCCAGATCCACGCCGACCGCCTCGCGCGCACCGGCGGCCATCGCATGTACCGCGAATCCGCCGGCGTTGCAGCACAGGTCGAGCACGCGACGGCCCTTGGCCAGTTCGGCGAAGCGCTTGCGGTTGTCGCGCTGGTCGGCGAAGAAGCCGGTCTTGTGGCCCGAACCCGGTGCGGCGTGGAAGCGCAGGCCGTGCTCGTGCACTTCCACCGCTTCGGGCACATCGCCGCTGCGGCAGTCGAACGACTCCTGCTTCTGCACGTGCGATTCGGCAAACCAGTACAGGCGTGCACCAGGAAAATGCGTGAGCAGGGCGGCGTGGATTGCTTCGCGGAGACGCCACATGCCGGCGGCGAAGTATTCGATCACGAGGATGTCGGCGTAGCGGTCGACAATCAGCCCGGACAGACCATCGCCCTCGCTGTGCACCACGCGCCATGCGTCGCTGACCTGGTCGAGTTGCAGCCACTCGCGACGCAACTGCACCGCGCGGGCGATGCGCGCGGCGATCCAGTCCGCGTCGATCGCCTGATCCGGATGACTGTCGAGCAGGCGCAATGCAATCCGTGCGTGGCCATTCCAGAATGCGCGGCCGACGAAGCGGCCTTTCATGTCCTGCACTTCGACCACGCTGCCCGGTGGCAGCTTCGATTCCGGCTTGTAGATCTGCGCCGACCACACCCACGGATGGCCCGGGTTGCGGTCGGACTTCAGGCGAATGACGGGCAGGGTCGGTGCCGGCGGCAGCTGGTCAGGAGAGTTCATCGGCGCATGATACCGTGCGCGCCCCTTTGAACAGGCTCTCAGTCGGCCTGCATCACCGCCAGTTCATTGCCGTGCGGATCGAGAAACTGGAAGCGGCGACCGCCGGGAAACGCAAAGATCGGCCGCACGATGCGGCCGCCTGCCGCGGTAACCGCTGCCAGCGTGGCCTCCAGATCGTCCACCGCGATCACGGGCAGCGGTGCGCGGGTGGCTTCGACGGGGTCGCCCTGCAGGCCGATATCGACGTCGCCGGTCATGGTGCAGGCGTAGGTGCGTCCGAAATCGGTCAGTTCCCAGCCGAATGCCTGGGTGTAGAAGGCTCTGGCCGCAGCAATATCGCTGGCCGGCAGTTCGATGTAGTTGGGGCGTGCCATGCTCGGCTCCGTTGCGTGGTCGATCGAAAGAAGGGGGCGGTTCAGCGCAACCGCAGCACCAGCCACGACAGCAGCGCCAGCAGGTTGATGCCGAGCCGCGAGACGGACGGGCCGGCCACCGCCAGCACGAAACCCTGACTGCCGAAGTGCCAGTCGATGCCAAGCCGCGGCGCGGCCTGCAGTGTGGCAAACACATTCACGAAGGCGCCGCAGTGCAGCGCATAGCTGAACACCGGCAGTGCGATCAGTGGCAGCTGCAACAGCTGTGCCCAGCTCGACATGCGCACGCCGTGCACGCTGCCGGTCATCAACTGCACTCCGGCGGCCAACACAAAGCCGTACAACGCCAGGCTTATCAGCGCGACCAGACTGTCGTGCGCGCCGAACGGCAGCAGCCGATGCAGCATCGTGGCTACGCCATAGAAGCCACCGGCGATTTCGAGGATGCCGATCAGGCGGAAGAGAATATGGCGCACGGGTGGCCTCGCTCAAAAAGCGCAAGCTTAGCCGAGCGGGGCCGATGTGATCTGCGCAGAGCGTCGTGATCTTTGATGCCGATGCCGGGACGAATCAGGCGACCAGCACGCCGCGCGCTTCCTCGACGATCGCGTGCGGCACGAAACGCGCGCTGTCCTGGGTGATCAGCGAGCGATCCTCGCGGATCCCGATGCCGCAGGCGCGATCGCCGACGATCCAGCTGCCGATCAGGGGGTAGTGGCCGTCGAAGGCAGTCAGCGGATGGCAGGCCTGGCGGATGCAGGGGCCGTCGCGGTACGGGCCATCCGTGCGCAACTCGCGGCCATCAACCAGATGCATCGCGATGTTCGCACCCTCGCGCGAATGCAACGGTTTGCGCACCCAGCCTCGCGGCAGTTCGCTGCCATCGTCGAATTCGGCCGCCAGCAGGTTCGGATGGCCGCGATGCGCATCCCACAGCAGCGGCAGGATGCCCTTGTTGCTGAGCAGTGCCTTCCACGGCGGCTCGATCAGCTGCAGGCCGGAGCGTGGCAGGTACGCGCCGAACGACTCGCGGAACATGTCCTCCAGCGGATACAGCTTGAACAGGCAACCGATCACCCGGTCGTCCAGGTCGGTGAAGCGGCCGTCGGCGGAAACGCCAATATCCTCGATTGCCAAGGTGCCGCAGTCGATGCCGGCCTGCAGCGCGCAATCGCGCAGATAGGCGATGGTGCCCTGGTCTTCCACCGAGTCGCGCACGGCAGCGAAGTGGAACGGCCGCGCGATGCCGCGCGCGATCGTGCCGAACGCCTCCACCAGCGACTCGTAGATCGAGTTGAACTGGTCGCTGCCGGGCGGCAGCTGGCCGCGCGCGAGCTGATCCTCCAGCCATTGCCACTGGAAGAATGCGGCCTCGTACAGCGAGGTTGGCGTGTCGTAGTTCAGCTCATAGAGTTTCGCCGGGCCGCTGCCGTCGTAGGCAAAATCCAGGCGACC
>DAHUXL010000070.1 GCA_027307195.1 Rhodanobacter sp.
ATCGAGCTTCTTGCCGTAGGCGGTTTCCAGCCGGCTGATGAAACCCTCGAACGCCTGCGGGTCGCTCAACTCGAAACGCAGCACCGGGGCCAGACCCAGTCCGTAGAGGGCGGAATGGCCCTTGAGATTCAGGCCGGCACCCTGGGCAAAGGTTTCGACGGTCTTGCCGTTGAATTCGGCGCGCAGTGCGCGGAGCAGGCGGGCGCCGTCAGGATCCTTCGCGGCCAGACGATCGGCGGCGGCGTCGAGCTGGGCCAGGTTGGACGGCAACTGCGCATCGGCCTGGGCGAGCAACGCCTGACGGGTGCTGTCGTCCATGATCTCCAGATTGGCCATCACGTACGGCGTGTCCGCCGGTACGAAAGCCAGCGGTGCGTCCTTGTCCTTGTGCCCGCAGGCCGCCAGCATGACGCCGGCAAAACCCAGCGCGACATATCGCGTCGTCGATCGCATGTTGATCCCCAGGGAGGTGAATGGTGCGCTGCACATTATGCCCGCTTGCGCAGGGCCGCGCGTGGCAAGCAGCGGGTGTTTCAGCGTGCCAGCACTTCGTTGAGCACGGCCATGCGCACGAATACGCCGTTGCCAACCTGCTCGAGAATCCGCGACTGCGCGCCGTCGGCCACGTCTGACGCAATCTCGATGCCGCGGTTGATCGGGCCCGGGTGCATCACCAGACAGCCTTTCGAGGCGAGTGCCAGCCGGCGCCGATCCAGCCCGTAGTGGGCGAAGTATGCCGCTTCGTCCGGCAGGTCGATGGACGTCATGCGCTCCTTCTGCAGGCGCAGCATGATGACCGCATCGACGCCGTCGATGGCTTCGTTGAAGTCGGTGTAGCGGCGTCCCTGCGGCACTTCGTCCAGCGTGGGCATCAGCTCGGCCGGTCCGCACAGGCGGATTTCCTTCACTCCCAGCACACTCAGTGCGTGGATGTCCGAGCGGGCCACTCGCGAATGCTTGATGTCGCCGCAGATCACCACGCTGAGGTTTTCGAAATCCGGCCGATGCTGCCGGATCGTCAACGCATCCAGCAGGCCCTGGGTGGGGTGCGCGCGATTGCCGTCGCCGGCGTTGATCACCGAGACCCCGCTCATCGCGTGGCGCACCAGTTCGTCCGGCGTGCCCGATTGCTTGTGGCGCACGACGATCGCGTCCAGATGCATCGCTTCCAGCGTATGCAGGGTGTCGAACAACTCCTCGCCCTTGCTGGTGGAGGACAGCCCGATGTCGAAGTTGATCACGTCCGCACCGAGTCGCCGCGCGGCCAGTTCGAACGAGGTGCGGGTACGCGTGGATGGTTCGAAGAACAGGTTCAGCACGGTACGCCCGGCCAGCACGTCGAGCTTGCGGGTGCCATGCGCGCAGGCATCGCGCAATGCCTCGGCGCGGTCGAGCAGACGCTCGACCGTTTCGCGCGGGAGGTTTTCCAGGGAGGTCAGATGGCGCAGGCGAGGGCTCATGGTGGCGATTCGGCAGGTGGGAGGGCGGTGACGTTCAGTGCTCGGTGCTGTCGGATGCCGCTGCTCCGGCGCCGCTCAGCCAGCGTTCGAGGATGACCGCCGCGGCTTCGGCGTCGATGTTGACCGCATCGCGGCGGCGCTTGAGTCCGACGGCGCGGGCGGCGGCAAATCGTTGCGCGGCTTCCTGCGAGCTGTGTCGTTCGTCGACCAGGACGACCGGCAGGTTGTAGCGCTGCTGCAACTGGGTCGCAAAATGGCGTGCGCGCCGACTGGCGGGTTGTTCGGCACCATCCAGGGTCAGCGGCAGGCCGACCACCAGGGTGTCGGGCAGCCACTCCTGGCGTAATGCGTCGAGCCGGTTCCAGTCCGGGCCGTCATCCTTGACCGGGATGGTGGTCAAGCCCCGTGCGCTGGCGGTGAACGTGTTACCGATGGCCACGCCGGTCAACCGGCTGCCGACGTCGAAACCGAACACACAGCTCATGCGTGACCCGCGTAGCCGGACAACTGGCGCGGGTCGACCCCGACCAGCCCGGCGGCGGCACTCCAGCGCTCTTCCAGTGGCGTGTCGAACACCACACGGCCACAGGCTTCGGCGGTGAGCCAGGCGTTCGCCATCAGCTCCTGTTCCAGCTGGCCGGCATCCCAGCCGGCGTAGCCGAGCACCATGATCGCCTGGCGTGGGCCTTCGCCGGCCGCCATCGCGACCAGGATGTCGCGTGAAGTGGTGACCGACCAATCCGTGTTGATGCGATAGCTGGATTCCCAGTCGCCGGGCTCGCGGTGCAAGACGAAGCCGCGTTCCTGCTGCACCGGGCCACCGATCAGCACCGGCGCGTCAGCCAGTTCGCCATCCATGCATTCGAGCTTCATCTGCGCCAGCACGTCACCGAATCGATACTCGGACAATTGGTTCACCAGCAGGCCGACTGCGCCGTTCTCATCGTGCTGGCACAGCAGCGCCACGCCGCGCGAAAACGGCGGATCGGCCAGATTCGGCATGGCGATCAGGAAGTGCCCGGTGAGGGTGTTCGGCGCGGTCGTGCTCATGTGGTCATTGTAATCCGACCGGCCGTGAGTCGCGCGAACAACAGGTGAGGAATGGGACTATTTGTTGCGCAGCACGTCGCCGGGCAGGAACTGCCAGGTACGCGTGATGTAGAGCTCGTCGACGTTGACATCCTTCGGCAGCGGCGGAAACGGTGCGGACAGTCGCACGATGCGCTCGGCAGCGGCGTCCAGCAGCGGCTGGCCGGAGCTCTTGATGATCGTGATGTTCTTGATGCCACCGTCGCGGTTGAGCCCGACGGTGAGCAACAGATCGCCATACAGCTTGCGCCGGCGCGCTTCATCCGGGTAATTGAGGTTGCCGATCCGCTGGACCCGGTCCGACCAGCCGCGCATGTAGCTGGCGTAGACGTATTCCTTGGTATTGGCCGAGATGAATTTCTTTTTCGGCCGCTTCGCCAGCGCCTCGGTCTGCTGGCGCAGTTCGGCGGCCAGCTGGGCGATCGCCTGCTGGCGTTTCAGCTCGGCCGCGGTCGGGGTCTGTTCCTGCGGATCGATCTCGGTCTGTGCGGTATCGCTGGTCACGCTGAAGTCGGTCGCGCCGGTGGTGGTGACCATCCGCGTCGGCGTGGCTTCCCGTGGCTGCGGCGTGGCGGCTTCGACCGGCTGTGCCGCGATGCCCGGATCCGGCTTGGGCAGCGCGCCGGAAAACATCTGCGACGGCCGCGCAGCGCGGTCGCTCTGGCCGCCGCCACTGTTGTTGGCCTGGGCCAGGAAATCCGCCTTGTCCGGTGCCTGCTGGTTGGCCACGTTGACCAGGGTCACGTCCAGCGTCGGCAGGCCGGGATTGGGTTTCACGAAATGAAAGGTGATGCCCAACAGCAGCACGCCGTGCAGCAGCAGCGAGAACAGCATGGTGGCACCGATGGGATTCGGTGCAGGGGAGACAGTTGCCGTGGTGCTCACGCGGTACGCTTTCCGATGACGTGCTCTTCGATGACGTCGAACAGCTGGCCGGCAATGTTAAGCCCGAACTGCGCATCCAGCTCACGCACGCAGGTCGGGGATGTGACGTTGATCTCGGTCAGGTAGTCGCCGATCACGTCCAGCCCGACAAACAGCAGGCCGCGTCGACGCAGTTCCGGCGCCACCTGGGACACGATCCAGCGGTCGCGGTCGGACAGCGGTATGCCTTCGCCGCGGCCGCCGGCCGCGAGATTGCCGCGGAAATCGTCGCCCTGCGGGATGCGCGCGAGCGCATACGGCACGGGATTGCCGTCGATGACCAGGATGCGCTTGTCGCCGGCGCTGATCTCCGGGATGTATTTCTGCACGACCACCAATTGCCGCCCCTTGCCGTAGGCATTGCCGCCGAGCAGGGTCTCCAGCATCGAGTTGAGGTTGCTGTCGCCGGCCTTGACCCGGAAGATGCCGCGTCCGCCCATGCCGTCCAGTGGTTTCAGCACCACCTCGCCGTGTTCGGCGGTGAATCGACGCAGCTCGCCCACATCACGCGCGACCAGGGCCGGCGCGATGCACTGCGGAAAGGCCAGCGTGAACAATTTTTCGTTGCAGTCGCGCAGTGATTGCGGGTCGTTGACCACCATGACGCCACCACGCTGGGCCGCTTCCAGCACCATGGTGTCGTAGATGAACTGCGCATCGACTGGCGGATCCTTGCGCATCAGCACCACGTCGAGCTCGCGCAGGTCTCGCCACTGCGCTGGCCCAAGCGTGTACCAGTGCAGCGGATCCTCGCGCACGTTGAGTGGGGCGATCCGGGCCCATGGCGTGCCGTCGCGCAGCGCCAGATCGCCCTGCTCGAAGTAGTGCAGGGTGTGGCCGCGGCGCTGGGCCTCCAGCAGCATCGCAAAACTGGTGTCCTTCGCCATCTTGATCGTGCCGATGGGGTCCATCAGCACGCCGACCGAAAGGGTCATCATGGTTCTCCGTTGGTGGCCTGAACGGTGCATCTGCGCAGGCAGGCATCGATCGTCAGGCGGCTATATTAAGTCGATGGTCGCCGAGGCTATCCATGGCGACAAGCCTGACATGATCTGCAGCTGTCGCCAGTGGCCAGATGGTGCCAATATGGGTCACCTTTGTGCGGTCGACAGGCAGCGTCGGTGATTATTGCTTGACAGTCTCGGCGGGCAGGCAGTAAACAACAAAGCCTCGGATGACCGCCGCAGAGCGGGTATCGGGTGATTCATTTTTGTATTTTTTACATGCGCATCATGCGGCATGGCTGTTGCATGTCTTGGTGTCTATACCTGAGTCCGGGGCGGGCCGCAGGGGGAGTAGTGAATTTGAACGTGAGCGCTAACGACTTGGCTGGCCTGAAGGTCATGGTGATTGATGACTCCAAGACCATCCGCCGCACAGCGGAAACTCTGCTGAAAAAAGAGGGGTGCGAGGTGCTGACTGCGGTCGACGGGTTCGAGGCGCTGGCCAAGATCTCCGACCAGAAGCCGGCCATCATCTTCGTCGACATCATGATGCCGCGGCTCGATGGTTATCAGACCTGTGCACTGATCAAGAACAATCCGCAGTTCCGCGCCACGCCGGTGATCATGCTTAGTTCGAAGGACGGCCTTTTCGACAAGGCGCGTGGCCGCATCGTGGGTGCCGAGCAGTATCTGACCAAGCCGTTCACGCGAGACGAGTTGCTTGGTGCCATTCATCGCCATGTCAGCACGGTATCGAACCACTGACTGCAGATTCTGAGGGGGACCTGTGGCCACTATTCTCATCATCGACGATTCGCCGACCGACGTGCGCGTATTCACCACGCTGCTCGAACGGGCCGGCCACCAGGTCGTTGCCGTCAGCACCGCCGAAGAAGGTATCGAGCGCGTTCGCGCCGAGTTGCCTGATCTGGTCATCATGGATGTGATCATGCCTGGCATGAATGGCTTCCAGGCGACCCGCACGCTGACCCGCGATCCCGTCACGGCGGTGGTGCCGATCGTGATGATCACCACCAAGTCGATGGAAACCGATCGCGTCTGGGGCCTGCGGCAGGGCGCCCGCGCGTTCATCACCAAGCCGGTGAACGAAAAAGAATTACTGGGTTGCATCAACGATCTGTTGTCGAGCAAGACATGAACCAGTCCGTCAATCGCACTCCTTTCGAAATTCTGGCCCGCTACGAGCGACTGTCGCTGGCACATGCCTCCGACACGCAGGACAAGCTGGAGGCGCCCGGATTGTGGCGTGGCATCGGCTTCCGCGTCGGTTCGCGCCTGCTGGTCAGCGGCATCGACGAAATCAACGAGTTGCTGGCAGTGCCGGTGCTCACCCCGGTGCCCGGAACCCAGCCGTGGCTGCTTGGCGTGGCCAACGTGCGCGGCAACCTGGTACCGGTAGTCGACTTTGCCCGCTTCCTGTTTGGCGAGCGCACCCAGCACTCGGACCGCACCCGCCTGCTGGTTGTGCGTCAGGGCGGCGGCAGCGTCGCGCTGCTGGTGGACGAAGTGTTCGGCCAGCGCACCGTGGATGAGGAACAGCGCCGCGAGGCCGGGCGCGAGGATGATCCGCGACTTGCCCGTTTCGCCGAGAGCCGGGTAGGTGAACAGCAATTGGCAATTTTCAGCATGAACCGGCTGGTGCGGGCGCCGGATTTCCGGCAGGCCGCGGCCTGATATCGGGCCACGCTGCAGTTATGTGAAGGGCCGGCGCCCGTTGGGGTCGGAATTTTGGGGCAACCATTCCCTGGCCAGTACCCGCTCTGCGGAGCCGGCAGCGTAATAAGTTAGACGGATGAGGTGAACATGAGCACTACAGGGGGCGTCAGCAAGGAACGCGGTTTCACCACCGCACTCATTGTCCTGCTGCTGATTGCGATCGCGTTGGCGGCATTCGATTTCTGGCGACTCAACATCAAGAACGATGAGGATCGCCAGGCCATCGCGTTAACCACGCAGATCCAGGTGCTGTCACAACAGACGGCTAAGTTCGCGCTGGAATCGGCTGGCGGCAACGTCGACTCGTTCAAGGAGCTCGAATCCACCCGCAACTCCATCGATTCGGCAGTCCAGCGACTGAACAAGGGTGACTCGGCTACCGGCATGCAAGCCTATGCCGACAACAACGCGTCCCTGGCAGGTCGTGCCGTAAGTGCCCTGAATGATTCCTGGAAGCAGCTGGACGGGGACATCGGCAAGATTCTCTCCAACAAGGCCGTGGTTCTCGATTCCGGCCAGCGCGCCGACACCTTGTCCCAGCAGATGCCGCTGCTCAACTCGAGCATGGAGCAAGTGGTCAACATCCTGCAGCAGCGCAACGCCAGCGCCGACCAGATGCTCGGCACCTCGCGCCAGATGTTGTCTGCCGACCGAATCATCCGCCGCGTGCAGGAAGTGCTGCAGGGCGGCGATTCCGCGCAGTCGGCGGCCGATGGCCTGTCGCGCGATGCGCAGCTGTATGGCAGCGTGCTGAAGGGGTTGATCGAGGGCAGTGCCGACAGTGGCGTGAAGCCGATCGGCGATGCGAATGCGCGCAAGATCCTCACCGACATGGATGCCAGCTGGAACAAGCTGGCCGATCCGGTCGCCAAGCTGGTCGCCGCCGCCGGAAATATTGCGGACGTGAAACACGCCGGCAACCAGGCCTCACTGGATTCGCAGACCGTGCTGTTGCGCGCGAACGACCTGTCCGAGCAGATCGGCAAGTTGCCGCTGCGTCGGCTGTTCCCGAACGTGTGGTGGGGCCTGCTCGGCGCGATCGCCGCGGTGGCCTTCGCACTGATGCTGGTCGTCACCCTCGTCACCGAGCAGCGCAAGCGTTTCGCCAGCAGTACCGAGCTCAACCAGCGCAACCAGGAGGCGATCATGCGCCTGCTGGACGAAATGGGTTCGCTCGCCGAAGGCGACCTGACGGTCAAGACCACGGTGTCGGAGGACATCACCGGCGCGATCGCCGACTCGGTGAATTACGCCATCGACGAGCTGCGATCCCTGGTGACCACCATCAACGAGACCTCCGAGCAGGTCTCGTCGTCGGCGCAGGAAACCCAGACCACCGCCCGCCATCTGGCGGATGCGGCGGAACAGCAGGCGCAGCAGATCAGTTCGGCGACGTCGGCGATCAACCAGATCGTGAGCTCGATGGACATCGTGTCGAAGGACTCCGCCGAATCGGCCGACGTGGCCGAGCGCTCGGTGAAGATCGCCTCGCACGGTGCGGAGGTGGTGCGCGAGACGATCTCGGGCATGGACTCGATCCGCGACCAGATCCAGGAGACCTCCAAGCGCATCAAGCGCCTGGGCGAATCCTCGCAGGAGATCGGCTCGATCGTGGAACTGATCAACGACATCGCCGAGCAGACCAACATCCTCGCGTTGAATGCGGCGATCCAGGCGGCTTCGGCCGGTGAGGCGGGCCGGGGTTTCGCGGTGGTGGCGGACGAAGTGCAGCGACTGGCCGAACGTTCGACCAGCGCGACCAAGCGTATCGAGACGCTGGTGCAGACGATTCAGTCCGATACCAACGAAGCGGTGAACTCGATGGAACAGACCACAGCCGAGGTGGTCGCCGGTGCACGCAAGGCGGAGGACGCCGGCAGCGCACTGGGTGACATCGAGCGCGTCTCGCACGATCTGTCGTCGCTGATTCAGAGCATCTCCACCGCGGCGCGTCAGCAGTCCGCGGCGGCGACCGACATTTCGCATTCGATGAACGCGATTCAGGAAATTACCTCGCAGACCTCGCAGGGCGCGAGCCAGACGGCCGACTCGATCGGTACCCTGGCCCAACTGGCGAGTGATCTGCGGCGCTCGGTGGCGCATTTCAAATTACCGGGTTGATATCGGCCGGGCTGATGTCAGTCCGATTGAGAAAAGCATTTGACGGGGGGCAGTCTCGCTGGTTGCAGGATGCTTGCATTGTGCAACCGCTGAGAGAGGCGCATGAGACTTCAAGACCACATCGATTTCACCACACTGCAGTGGGTCAAGCCGGAGCTCGACGACACCTTGTCGATCGCCCGCGAGGCGCTGGAGTCCTACGTCGACAATCCGGGCAAGCGCGATTTCATGCGCACCTGCGCGGATCATCTGCATCAGGTGCATGGCACCTTGAAGATGGTCGAACTGTATGGCGCGGCCATGGTGACCGCAGAGATGGAAGCGCTTGCCATCGCGCTGCTCGAAGATCACGTCACCTATCGTGAGGAAGCCTATGCCGCGCTGATGCGCGGCCTGATGCAGCTGCCCGATTACCTTGAGCGCCTGTCCAGCGGTCATCGCGATGTGCCGATTGTGCTGCTGCCGCTGCTCAATGACCTGCGTGCCAGTCGCGAGCAGGAGCCGCTGACCGAGTCGGCGATGTTCCATCCCAATCTCGATGCGTTCCTGCCGGAGCAGGCTCCGGCGGCGATGAGCGAGGCGTATGCCGAAGCGCATCGTGGCGAACTGGTGGACCTGCGACTGCGGTTCCAGCAGCAACTGCTGGGCTGGTTCCGCGGACAGAACGCGGCACAGCAATTGATCGGCATGCGCAAAACCTTGCTGGCGATTACCGCGCGCTGCCATCACGTGCATGGCCGGCGTCTGTGGTGGATCGCTGCCGGGGTGCTGGAAGGTCTCGAGCAGGGTTCACTCAAGGCATATTCCGGCGAAATACGCCAGCTGATCGGCAAGGTCGACCGCAATATCCGCCAGTTGATCGAGCAGGGTGAGGGCAGTCTGCGCGGTGGTGATGCGGACGATGTGGCCTGCAAGTTGCTGTTCATCGTGGCCCAGGCCAAGCAGCGCAGTCCGCAGATGGAACTGCTGCGCACCACCTATGCACTGGACAGCCTGCTGCCTGATGCCGGCGAGCTGGAACATGCCCGCGGCTCGATGGCCGGACACAACCGCGCACTGCTTGATTCGGTATCGCGCGCGTTGAAGGACGATCTGTTGCGCGTCAAGGAAGCACTGGATCTGTTCCTGCGTCAGCAGGACGGCGATCCGGCACAACTGGCGGCTCAGGGTGAAGTGCTCGAGCGTGTCGGCGATACGCTGGGCATGCTCGCACTGGCTGTGCCGCGTCGGGTGGTCAGCGAACAGCGGCGGGTGCTCGACGAGATTGCCAATCGCATGCGTGCGGCCGATGAAGAGACCCTGCTTGATGTGGCCGGTGCGCTGCTGTACGTCGAAGCGTCGCTGGACGACCACATCGAGAGCCTCGGCTCCGAAGATGAGGCGGGCGCCGTCGCGGGCGACGCCATTCGCGGTTTGCCGCGCAGCGAGGCGCTGGGCGTCGTCACGACCCTGATGCAGGAAGCGATCGGCAATACCGGCAAGGTGAAGGACGCGATCGTTGCGTTCGTCGAGTCCGGCTGGGAACACGACCGTCTTGCCGGCGCGCCGCTGCTGATGGACGAAGTTGCCGGTGCCATGCGCATGCTGTCGTCGCCACGTCCGGCCGAACTGGCCCAGGGTGTGGGTCGTTTCATCGGTTATGAGCTGCTGGAAGATCGACGCGTGCCCAGCGGTACGCAGATGGATCATCTGGCCGATGCACTGGCGGCACTGGAGTATTACCTCGAAGCCGCGCGCGAACATCGCGGTGGTCTGGAACATATCCTCGACGTGGCCGAACACAGCCTTGGCCTGCTTGGCTACTGGCCGGTGCCATCCGCACGTGCGGCGTCGGGGACGGCTTTTGCTGCACTCGAAGCAGAGGCGGAGGCGGAAGTGCCTGCGGTTCACGGGTTCGAAAGCGAGCAACATCCGGAACTGTCCGAGTCCGTCAGCGTGTTGCCGGGCAGCGATCTGGGGCACCTGTTTGTGGGCGAGACCCAGGCGCATGTCGCACCCGTCCACGACCTGGATGGACTGCGTCTGGCGCAGACCGAAGCGACCGCGCCAGCGACGCTGGAAGGCCACGAAGCGGATCAGCAAGATGGTGACTGGCTCGAAATCGAGGAAGAGGTCTTCGAGCAGATGCCGGTGCGTGACGCACGGGCTGCGAACACCAGCTTCAACATCAATGCCGAAGGTATCGACGACGATATCCGCGAGATCTTCCTGGAAGAGATGCAGGAGGAAATCGACAACCTGCGCACTGCAGAAAGGGTCTGGCTGGTCGATCCCACCCAGACCCCGTCACTGATCAGCATCCGCCGCTCGTTCCACACGCTGAAGGGTTCGGGGCGGCTGGTCGGTGCCGGCGTGCTGGGCGAGTTCGCGTGGAAAGTGGAGGACATGCTCAACCGCGTGCTCGACAACACGATCGAGCCGAACCAGAACGTGCAGGCGCTGGTGCGGCACGCGATCGATGCGTTGCCGCAACTGCTGGCGGCGCTCAAGGGCGAGGGTGCGCCGGACGCGCCGCTCAGCGCGATCATGCATACCGCCGAGCAGCTGGCTGCCGGCAACCAGGTACGCCTGGAAGATCACGCACCAGCGGCCATGGAAACAGTTCGTCGCGTCGTGCGGCGCCGCGTGCCGCGAGTCGATGCCGCGGCCGAGGGTGTTCCGGAAGCCAGCGTGACCGATCCGCATACCGCCGCTGCCGGGCACGAGCCGGTTGAGGCCGAGCACGTCATCGCGATGCCGGTGATGCCGCCGGTGGATCCGGTCTTGCTGGAAATCCTGCGCAGTGAAGTGGCGCAGTATCTGCAGACCATCCGCGCCGCTATCCAGCGCAGCAAGAACGAATTGCCGATCGGTGAAGAATTGCTGCGCGCCGTGCACACGCTGCATGGTGCGATCGCGATGGTCGACATCCCGCTGTTGACACAGCTGTTGTCGCCACTGGAAGGCCTGTTCAAGCGTCTGCGCGCAGCCAACCTGCCGTTGTCGTCCGACGGCGTGAGTCTGCTTGGCCAGTCGGTCGACGTGGTCGATCACGTGATGGGTCAGTTCGACGTTGCCGAGCCGCAACTGCCCGACGTGGATGCGCTCACCGCCCAGATCATCGCCATGCGCGACCGCTACCCCGAGTCGCAGGTGGCGCATGTCGTATTCGAGCCGCACGCCGACGAGGCAGAACCGGCGGAAACAGCGGTTGCGGCCGACCATGCTGATGCTGATGAAACGGACATGGCGGCTTCGCTGGACGCCAGCCTGCTCAAGGCCACCGGCGCGCAGGTGGATGAAACGTCCGCCACAGCATCGTCCGAAGCCGAGCAGACGCAGGAAGTCCATCCGGACGATGCACATCACGCCGAGGTGGCAGCCGAACTGGTGGCTGCATTGGGTGCCTTTGAACCCGCGGAGGCCAGTGCGGCACGAGCAGCTGCCGAGCAAGCTGCAGCAGAGCAGGCTGCTGCCGAGAAACTCGCTGCCGAACAGATCGCAGCGGAACGAGCGGCCGCGGAGAAGTTGGTTGCCGAGCAGGCTGCAGCGGAACGGGCGGCTGCGGAGAAGTTGGCCGCCGAGCAGGCCGCGGCACAACAGGCGGCTGCGGAGAAACTCGCTGCCGAACAGGCCGCAGTGGAACAAGAAGCCGCGGAGAAGCTGGCGGCCGAACAGGTCGCAGCAGAACAGGCCGCTGCTGAAAATCTGGCCGTCGAGCAGGCCGCTGCAGAGACGTTGGCTGCTGAGCAGGTCGCCACCGAGCACGCGGCTGTCAATGAAGAAGCGGATGATGTTGGCACGGAGGCGGTGCAGGAGCCGGCCTATGCCTTGGCCGGTTCCGGTCATATCGACGCCGATTTGCTGGAAGTCTTCATCGACGAGGCACGCGAGATTCTCGATCACGCCGATGGTGTGCTGGCGCAATGGCATGCCGAGCCGACAGAGCTGGCGCATGTAGCCGAGTTGCAGCGAGATCTGCATACGCTCAAGGGCGGTGCGCGGATTGCCGGCTTGATGCCGGTGGGCGATCTGTCTCACGCGATCGAGACCCTGCTCGAAAAGCCGATCCGCGATGCGGCAAGGACCGGCACGCTGATCAGCGCGCTGGAGGCGAGTTTCGACCAGCTGCACTCACTGGTGCAGCAGATATCGCAGGGCCAGACGCCGGATTACCCACAGGCCACGATCGATCATCTGCTGGCGCTGGCCGGTGCAACGACCCTGGCCGACGACGGCATGCTGGCTGCGGTGGCCATGCCGACACCGGCGGCGCCCGTCGCCCCGGTGCGGGCTGCGCCGCGACCGGCGACCCCGGTGTCGTTCGACGCGCTCGATCTGCCCGAACTGCTGCCGGAAATGGAAGAGGAGGTGCGCTCCTCGCAGGAGCAGATCCGCGTCCGCGCTGATCTGCTCGACAGTCTGGTCAACCATGCCGGCGAAGTCGCGATCTACCGTTCGCGACTGGAGCAGCAGGTTGCCGGCTACCGTTTCAACCTGGTGGAGCTCGAGCAGACCGTAGCGCGTCTGCGCAGCCAGTTGCGCATGCTGGAGATCGAGACCGAAGCACAGATCATCGCGCGCTTCCAGCGTGAGCATCGCGAAGCGGGCCTGACCACGTTCGATCCGCTCGAGCTCGATCGTTACTCGCAACTGCAGCAGTATTCGCGCGCACTGGCCGAGTCGGTATCCGATCTGGTATCCATCCAGAACATGCTGGACGAGCTGACCCGCCAGGCCGAGACGCTGCTAATCCAGCAGTCGCGGGTCAGTACCGAGCTGCAGGATGGTCTGCTGCGCACGCGCATGCTGCCATTCGACACAATGGTGCCGAACCTGCGTCGTACCCTGCGCCAGGCGGCACAGGAGCAGAGCAAGAACGCCCAGCTCTACGTGGATGGTGCCCACGGCGAAATGGACCGCAACCTGCTCGACCGCATCAAGGCACCGTTCGAGCACATGCTGCGCAACGCGATCGCACACGGTATCGAAACTCCGGCGGAACGCCGCAAGGCCGGCAAGCCGGCTGAGGGCTCGGTACACATCCAGGTCGCGCGCGAAGCCACCGAGGTGGTGATCCGAGTCAGCGACGACGGCCGCGGCCTGAACCGGGAGGCGATCCGCAAGCGCGGCATCGAGCGTGGTCTGCTGCGTGCCGAGACCAAGCCGACCGACAACCAGTTGCTCTCGCTGATTACCCAGCCAGGCTTCTCCACCGCCAGCAAGGTCACCCAGCTGGCCGGTCGCGGCGTCGGCATGGACGTGGTGGCGAACGAGATCAAGCAGCTCGGCGGTTCGCTGTCGATCGATTCGGAGGAGGGCAAGGGCACCACCTTCGTGCTGCGTCTGCCATTCACACTGGCGGTCACCCAGGCGATCCTGGTGCGTATCGGCGAGGCGACGTTTGCTATCCCGATGACCTCGGTGCAAGGCGTGGCGCGCGTCAATCCCGATGAACTGACCGCCCTGCTGGCCGGGGACGAGCCCTCATTCCGGTATGGCAACGAGGACTATGGTATCCACGACCTGGCCGAATTGCTCGGCCTACCGCCCGGCCTGCCGGCCGAAGGCGAGCAGCAGCCGCTGCTGCTGACCCGCGCTGGCGATCTGCGTGCGGCGATCCGCATCGATGCGGTGCTCGGCTCGCGCGAGATCGTGGTCAAGTCGGTCGGCCCGCAGATCAGCTCGGTGCCCGGCCTGCTCGGTGCGACGATCATGGGCGACGGTTCGGTGCTGATCATTCTTGATCTGGCGCCGCTGGTCCGCCACGGCATCATCCGTCGCGATCAGCGTCTGGCCGAAGGTCTCAGTGCGATACAGGCACCGGTCATCGAGGAAGTGCAGATACGGCCGCTGGTGATGGTGGTGGATGACTCGATCACCATGCGCAAGGTCACCAGCCGCGTGCTGGAGCGTCATGAATACGAGGTCAGCACGGCGAAGGACGGTGTCGATGCGCTCGAGAAACTGCATGAGCGCGTGCCGGACCTGATGTTGCTAGATATCGAGATGCCGCGCATGGATGGCTATGAACTGGCCACCCACATGAAGGCCGATCCGCGCCTGCGCGATGTACCGATCATCATGATCACCTCGCGCAGCGGCGACAAACATCGCCAGCGCGCGTTCGACATCGGTGTGGATCGCTATCTCGGCAAGCCGTATCAGGAAGCCGAGCTGCTGGTGCAGATCAGCGAGGTGCTGGAACAGCGTGCGGTGGAGCCGATTCATGACTGATACGGCCCCGGCGGTTGCCTTGCTGTTCGACGACACCGAGCTGGGCGGTCAATTGCGCGAGGCGTTGCATGAGCGCGGCGCGCGGATCGTGCACGAAGGCGGCGTATCCAGCCTCAGCCGTGAATTGCTGCAGCAGGTAGGCGCCGATGTGCTGGTGGTCAACCTGGACGACAGCGCGGACGATGCGCTCGATCAGCTGTACGAAGTGATCGACGGCAATCGGCCGCGGGTGGTTTTCAACGACGCACATGCCAGTCGTGCACTGATGGGCTGGGATCGCGCCCGCTGGGCGCGGCATCTGGCGGTCAAGGTACTGGCGGCGGGCGATGTCGATCCGCCGCGCCCCGAGGATGCTCGCGGCGTCGAGACGCCAGCGCCAGCCTTGGTGGAGACTGCGACGGTTGAAGCGCCGGCGGCGCTGATCGAGGCCGCGGTACCGATCGCTGCGCCAGTCGAGCCGGGTGCGGAATCGACGACGCTGGAAATGGCTCCGACGCCGGATGCGGAACTGGAACCCGACTTCCTGGTGCACGACGATCCGGATCAGCACGAACAGATTGCCGCTGCGGAGTCGGAGAATCTGGCCGTGGAACTGGAAGCGTTGCTGGCCTCCGGCGAGCTGCCACCCGACGAGGACGAATCCGGTCCCGGTCTGCGCTATTTCGATGACGAGGAACTGCCACCGTTGCATGACGGCAATTTCGGCGAGCCGGCTGCCGTTGCTTCGCTTGAGTCGTCGCGTGCTGGAACCCATGCAGCCGGCGCCCATGCCAGCGAAACCTTGTCCGGCGTGACGCCCCCTGCATTCCGGACCGATCATCTGCAATTGTCGTCGCTGACTGATCCATCGGCCGCCACCATCCCTGCGGCGGCAGCCGAGCCAGTTCTGACGGATACCATCCCGACCGTACGCGCACCCTCTGCCTGGGCTCTTCTGGACGATGACGCGGTGCTGGCCGCACCTGCGCCCGCCGAAAAGCCCGATGCCGCCGCGTTCGGCATCGAGAAGTTGAGTGCGGCCGATTTCCTCGCGCCGGATGTCGAGCCGGTTGCGCACGACATGGAGGCGGTGATGAGCCTCGAACTGGTGTCGATGGAGGAGGCGATCGCGCCGCAGGCGTACGTGCACGACCACGAGATGATGCTGGACGAGCTCGGCTCGGCATTGAGTCGGGTCGTGTTGCTGGGTGCAGCTGTCAGTGGCATCGACTCGGTCTGTACTTTCCTGGCGGCGTTGCCGGTTCGCACCCGGCTGACCTTTCTGCATACCCAGCATCTGGGTGACCAGTCGGATCTGGCGCTGGTGGAAAAGCTTGCGGCGCACTGCGCATTGCCAGTAAGGCTGGCTGTTCAGGGCAGTCGCGCCAGCGTTGGCGAAGTGCTTGTCGTACCGGCCGGGCAGCAGGTCAGACTGCGTCGCGACGGCAGCATCGACCTGCAGGCGATGGCTCCGGATGCCGCACTGGATCCGTCGATCGACGCCAGCCTGACCATGGCCGCCAACGCCTTCGGTCGCGATGCGCTGGCGATCGTCTTCGCCGGCCGCGGCAACGATGCCGTCGCCGGTGCGCAGGCGATCCATGATCGCGGCGGGCAGGTTTGGGTAGAGTCGTCGTCCGGCGAACATTTTGCCGACATGGTCAGCGGAATATTCGCCGAACGACTGGTCAGTTTTTCCGGTACGCCGCCCGAACTGGCGGCGCACCTGATCGAGGTGTTTTCATGAGTGATCCGCTGCCGCGTGAAATCCGCTGCGTCCTGGTGCCGGTAGGCAACCTGCGTCTGCTGTTGCCCAATGCCACCATCGCCGAAGTGGTCACCCAGAGCAAACCCGAGCCGGTGGCCGATGCGCCGGAATGGCTGCTGGGCCGTATCGCCTGGCGTGGCTGGCGCGTGCCGCTGGTGTCGTTCACGAAACTGGCCGGTACCGAGGAAGGCGATGCCGAGTTGAGTGTGCGTGTCGCGGTGCTCAAGGCGCTCGGTGGCAATCCGAAACTGCCGTTCATCGCCGTGCTGACCCAGGGTTTTCCGCGGCTGACCACGTTGAATGCCGAGCTGATCATTCCCACTCATGACGGCACGGCGTTGCCGCCGGGCGTGCGTGCCCATGTGCTGGTGCGCGATGACGTGGCGATGATTCCCGACCTGGAATGGATCGAGACCGAATTGCTGGATCTGCTCGATGCCGCCGAGCTGGCCGGCGCGACGGAATCTGCCGAGTTGTCCGAACCGTCCGACGCGGAAGACTGACGCGAGCCATGCACGGCGACGGCCTAGCCGTCGCCGTGCATGGCCTGCAGTGCCGCCAGCGCCGCCAATCCGGCCGTTTCAGTGCGCAGGATGCGCGGCCCCAGCCGTAGTCCATCGAAGCCGGCGGTAGTCAGTGCGTGGATATCGCGCTCGCCAAGTCCGCCTTCCGGACCAACCACCAGCACGCCACCAGCTGCAGTGAAGCGCAGCTCACGAGATGCGCGCATGGCTTCCGGCAACAACGCCAGCCGCAACGCACCATCATCGACCAGACTGTCCAGCCATGCCGACAGCGGCAACGCCGCGGTGATCTCGGGTACGCGTGCCCGACCGCTCTGCTCGCATGCGCTGGCCGCCACTGCACGCCAATGCGCCAGCCGCTTCTCGGCACGCGCAGCGTCCAATTTCACCTCCGAGCGTTCGGTCAGCAGCGGCACGATGCGCATGACGCCCAGCTCGGTCGCCTTCTGCACGATCAGGTCCATCTTCTCGCCGCGCGCCACACCTTGGGCCAGGGTCAGTGACAATGGTGATTCGTTGTGCAGCTCCTGTCTCGCGTCGATCCGTACCGTGACCTCGCGCTTGCCCACAACGAGGATGCTGGCCGGGTAATCGTTGCCGTCGCCGTTGAACAGTGTCAGCGGATCGCCTGCCACCAGTCGCAGCACACGGGCAACGTGCTCGCCGGCTTGCACCGGCAGCGACAGTTCGGTGCCCGGCGTGAGTGGCAGATCGGCGTGGATACGAATGGTGCGCATGAGGGTCGTGTTCCGCAGTGTCGGGGGAGGTCAGCCGGTCACGGCGCGTTGGATGCCGGCGATGGCCGTGTCGACCAGCAGATCGATTTCCGCCTCGGTGACCACGTAAGGCGGCATGAAATACACCACGTTGCCGAGCGGACGCAGCAGCACGCCGTGCTGCAGACCATGCAGGTACACACGCAGGCCGCGGCGCTCCTCTGTTGGGAACGGACGCCGGCTGGCCTTGTCGGCGACCAGCTCGATCGCGGCGATCATGCCGGTCTGACGCACCTCGGCCACATGCGAATGCTCACGCAGCGGTTCGAGCCGACGGGCCAGATGCGCGGCCAGTTGGCGATTGCGTTCGAGCACCGGCTCGTCGCGGAAGATCGCCAGCGTCTCCAGCGCCACCCGGCAGGCCAGCGGGTTGCCGGTGTAGCTATGCGAATGCAGGAACGCCTTGCCGGCACTGTATTCGGCGTAGAAGGCCTCATAGATGCTAGTGGTGGTGAGTACGGCCGACAGCGGCAGGAACCCGCCAGTGAGTCCTTTCGACAGGCACATGAAGTCCGGCGTGACGTCGGCCTGTTCGCAGGCGAACAAGCTGCCGGTACGGCCGAAGCCAACCGCAATTTCGTCCGCGATAAAATGCACCGCGAACTCGTCACACAGCGCACGCAGGCCGGTCAGGTAACTCGCGTGATACATGCGCATGCCGCCAGCGCATTGCACCAGCGGCTCGACGATTACCGCACAGGTTTCGTGCGCGTGGCGTTCCAGCAGGACGCGCATCTCGCCCAGGCGGCGCGAAGCCGTCTGTTCGGGCGACTCGCCCGGCTCACCCTCATATGCGTCCGGCGATGGCGCCAGGAACGGCGTCAGCAGCAGCGGCGCATAGGTCTTGCGGTACAGCGCCACGTCGCTGACTGAAAGCGCTCCGAGCGTCTCGCCGTGATAGCTGCCACTGAGGGCGATGAAGCGGGTCTTCTCGCCGTGGCCCTGGTTGAGCCAGTAATGGAAGCTCATCTTCAGCGCCACTTCGATTGCCGCCGAGCCGTTGTCGGCGTAGAACACGCGATCCAGTCCGGGCGGCGTGATGCGCACCAGCTCCTCGGCCAGCTCGATCGCCGGTGCATGGGTGAAGCCGGCAAAGATCACATGTTCCAGCGTGCGTGCCTGCTCGGTCAGCGCGGCCGCGATGCGCGCATTGGCATGCCCGAACAGGTTGGTCCACCACGAACTGATGCCGTCCAGGTAGCGACGGCCATCGGCATCGATCAGCCAGGCGCCTTCGCCGCGCACGATCGGCACCATCGGTACGCTTTCATGGTCGTGCATCTGCGTGCAGGGATGCCACAGGTGCTTCAGGTCGCGTTTGGCGAATGCGGCGTTGCTGCTTGGAGGATTGCTCATCCGGCTATCATCGGCGTTGCGCCATGGACGCTCAAGTCCGCGCATGAATCATCCCGGAAACTGACGCTTGAAGTACTTGCGAAAACACCTGATCGGTTTCGGCATGGTGCTGCTGGCCGCGGCCTTGCTGCTGTGGTTTCTGCCGGCGCGCTGGGCGATGCCGTGGTTCGAGCCGCACCTGCATGGACTGCGTCTGCAGCAGGTGCAGGGGCTGCTGTGGGATGGTCGCGCCGGTCAGGTCGTGGCCGCCGATGGCCATGTGCTGGGGCAGGTGCAATGGCACATATCGCGGCGTGCACTGCTGGGAGAACTGCAGCTGCACCTGGATTTCGACGGGCCACAACTCGCCTTCTCCGGCGGGATGCAACGACTGCCCGACAATCAGGTCGCATGGCGTGAAGTGAACCTGCGGGCCGAACTGGTTGCGCTGGATCCCTACGTGAAGTCCTCATTGGGCCAGCCCCGTGGCGAACTGCAGCTGACGATCGACCATGCGTTGCTGCTAGGCGGCTGGCCGCTGCAACTGCGGGCCCAGGCGCAATGGCGGCGTGCCGTCATGCGCACGCACAGTGGCGACGTGGCGCTCGGCGAACTGCAGTGGCAGGCGCAGGCGCAGGGTGGCGTGATCCAGGCGCAAGTGCATGACGACGGAAACGGACCGCTGCATGCGGACGGCCAGTTGCAACTGAGTCCGCTTGGCTGGCGACTGGACGCGACGCTGCGTCCCCGACAGACTGACCCGGCACTGCGCCAATGGCTGGCCGGGCTGGGGCCACCGGCCGCCGACGGCAGCGTGCATATCCAGCGCAGCGGTGGGCTGGCTGGCACCTTGTCGACGCCGCGATCGAAATGAGGACACGAGACCCACATGAATCCTGATATCACCGCATCGGCGCTGACCGCCGCACGCGAGGCCGCCGCTGCCGCTGCCGAGGTGATCCGGCATTACTGGCGGCGCGGCGTCGAAGTGGAGCTGAAGTCCGACGCGACCCCGGTGACCATCGCCGACCGCGAGGCCGAACAGGCGATCCGGAAAATCCTGCAAGCGGCATTGCCGCAGGCGTCCATCTATGGCGAGGAGTTTGGCCTGGAGGGCGAGCGCGGTGACTTGCTGTGGCTGGTGGACCCGCTCGACGGCACCAAGAGTTTCGTGCGGCGCACGCCGTTCTTCTCGACCCAGATTGCGTTGATGGATGGCAATGAACTGGTGCTCGGCGTGTCCAGCGCGCCGATCTACGGCGAGACGATGTGGGCCAGTGCCGGCAACGGCGCGTGGCTCGACGGCGAGCGCGTGCGCGTGGCCGCCACCAGCACGATCGGCGAGACCTCGATCTCGATCGGCAACGTCAAGACGCTCACTGCGGACGCCCGCTGGGACGCGCTGGGAGCGTTGATCCGCGACAGCAACCGGATCCGCGGTTACGGCGATTTCTGCCACTACCACCTGCTGGCGCGTGGCAGCCTGGATCTGGTGATCGAGTCGGACGTGAACATCCTCGACATCGCCGCGCTGGCAGTGATCGTGCGCGAGGCCGGTGGTGTGTTCACCGATCTCGATGGCGCACCGTTGACGCTGGAGACGCGCAGCGTGCTGGCCGGCACGCCGGCGGTCCACGCGCAGGCGCTGCAGCGCCTGCGGCGCTGAGCGACGCGCGCTAGAATGCCCGGATGCCAAAGTTACCGATCATCCATGCCACGCGCGACGTCCACGACAGCCGCTTCCTGCAGGTCGAACAGGTCGATCTGGAGTTTTCCAATGGCGTGCGGCGCACGTACGAACGGCTGAAAGGCAGCGGCCTTGGCGCCGTGATCATCGTGCCGATGCTCGATGATGACACCGTGCTGCTGGTGCGCGAATACGGCGGCGGCGTGGGGCGTTACGAGCTGGGCCTGCCGAAGGGCCGGCTGGATCAGGACGAGACTGCCGAGCAGGGCGCCGAGCGCGAGCTGAAGGAAGAGATCGGCTACGGCGCGCACAAGCTGAAGATCCTGCACAACCTGTCGCTGTCGCCGTCGTACATGACGCACATGGCGCACGTGGTGCTGGCGCAGGATCTGTATCCCGAGCGGCTGGAAGGCGACGAGCCGGAAGAGCTCGAAGTGGTGCCCTGGAAGATGTCCGACCTGCATACCCTGCTCGGTCGCGATGACGTGACCGAAGGGCGCTCGATCGCCGCGCTGTTCATGGCCCGCGAATACCTCGCCGGTCGCTTCCAGCGCACATGAGTATGGCGCCCCGAAGTACGCCACCCGAGCTGGCCCGGCAGATTGGCGAGATCGCACGTGCCGCGGGCGCGGCGATCCTGTCGATTTACCACAGCGATTTCGCGGTGCAGACCAAGGCCGATGAGTCGCCGCTGACCGCTGCCGATCTGGCCGCCCAGCAGGTCATCCTGGCCGGTCTGGGCAACCTCGATCCGCTGCTGCCGATCTTGTCGGAAGAGGCGAAGGCGCTGCCGTGGTCGGAACGCCAACACTGGTCGCGTTACTGGCTGGTCGATCCGCTCGACGGCACCCGCGAGTTCGTCAAGCGCAATGGCGAATTCACCGTCAACATCGCGCTGATCGACGAGCGCGAGCCGGTGCTCGGCGTGGTGTTGGCGCCGGTGACCGGGGAGCTGTACATCGCCGCACGCGGGCATGGCGCCTGGCTGCAGACGCAGGCCGATGGAGACTGGCAACGCCTCCGCAC
Organism: Rhodanobacter sp.; assembly: GCA_027307195.1. Classification (GTDB taxonomy): domain Bacteria; phylum Pseudomonadota; class Gammaproteobacteria; order Xanthomonadales; family Rhodanobacteraceae; genus Rhodanobacter. The sequence goes on from DAHUXL010000070.1 coordinate 21,587, forward strand.
CCGCCCACTCGGGCAATCGCCGCTGGTGGCGGGCAGCCGTTCGCATGGCGGCTCGCAGGGCAGCTTGCTGGAGCAGTTGGTCGGCAGCGATTACGAACTCGTACCGCTCGGTTCGTCGTTGAAATTCTGCCTGATCGCACGCGGTGCGGCGGACGTCTATCTGCGTCTTGGCCTCACCAGCGAGTGGGACACCGCCGCCGCGCAATGCGTGCTGGACGAGGCCGGTGGCGCGGTGCTGGACCTGTCCGGCCAGCCGTTCCGCTACAACCGTGGAGAGTCTCTGCTGAATCCCGAATTCATCGCGGTCGGCGATATGGCGATCGATTGGACGGCACGATTGCAGGCGGCGATACGACGCTGATTCGATGTATTGACGGGATCTGGCACGGCATGAACGATTCACCCCGATACAGCCTCGACGATTTGCTCGCGATCATGGCACGCCTGCGCGATCCCGATCGGGGTTGCCCGTGGGACGTGCAGCAGGATTTCGCGTCGATCGCGGCCTACACGATCGAGGAAGCCTACGAAGTGGCCGATGCAATCGATCGCCGCGACTGGTCCGATCTGCGCGACGAACTGGGCGACCTGCTGCTGCAGGTGGTATTCCATGCGCAGATGGCACAGGAGCAGGGGCTGTTTGACTTTGCCGATGTCGCCCATGCGATCAGCGCGAAGATGCAGAGGCGCCATCCGCATGTGTTCGGCGACGTGCGTTACGCCGATCTCGACGAGCAGAAGCGCGCGTGGGAGGACATCAAGACGAGCGAACGCGCGGACAAGGGTGAGTCCGCCGACGACAGCGTGCTGGCCGGTATCTCGGCGGGACTGCCGGAATGGAAGCGCGCGCTGAAACTGCAGCAGCATGCGGCCAGTACCGGTTTCGAATGGGCCGATCCGCAGCCGGTGCTGGCCAAGCTGGTCGAGGAAGTGGACGAGGTGCGCGCCGAATTCGCCAACGGTGCCGATCCGACGCGGCTGCAAGACGAGATTGGCGACGTGTTGTTCGTGACGGTGAATCTGGCACGCCATGCAGGCGTCGATTTTTCGCAGGCACTGCGGCATGCCAATGCGAAGTTCGAGCGGCGCTTCCGGCAGATGGAGCAACTGGCCGCCGCCGATGGCGCTGCGTTCGGCGAACGCACGCTCGCCGAACAGGAACAGCTGTGGCAGCGCGCCAAGGCGTTCGAGCGCAAGCCCTGAGCCTGTGCGATGGTTGTGACCATCGCGCAGGTCGGATCACTAAGAGCGATTACTTGGCGGCTGCGCGGCAGGCGTCGCGGCGTTGTCATGGTGCTGCTGCCAGGCGGCACGCATCTGCTCCCGCTCGGCGCGCATCTTCGCCTCGTTGGCGAGGCTCTCGTCCAGTCCCTTGCGCAGCGTGGCAATCGCCTGATCCAGATTCGTCGGCCGCGCCTGCAGGCGGGCCAGATGCTGATAGACGTAATCGCGTACGCGCGGATCCTGCGACTTGGCCAGCACGTCGTTGTACAGCGAGGCCAGCTCCTTGCTGCGACCGGCCTGCATGTACAGCCGCTCCAGTCCGCGCAGGTCGCCGATCACGCCGCCGCGCTGGCCATCGAAGCCGCGCTGGCGCATGTCATGGCCGTGGTCACCATCAGGCCGCGCGGCTGCGCGCATGTCCTTGCCATGGGTTGCGTGAACAGCGGCAGGGGGCGGTGGCGGCGGTGCATCCTGGGCCATCGCGAACGCGGTCGATCCGACCATCAGTACGGTCAGTGCGGAAGCGAGCAGGGTCTTGCGATGCATGGTGAATCTCCTGGGTAGGTAAACAGGAAACGCTTCCGGCTCCGGCGCGTTGACATGGCGATGCTGCGCGCATGGGCTTGCAACCCTTTTGCCGCCGGCGGCATCTCAAGCCTGTCGACCACCCGAGGAGAGTCACCATGCGCCGTCTTTTCACTGCCACTCTTTTGCTTGCGCCGTTCGCTGCCTTTGCTGCCACCCCGTGCAAATACGAGGCGCCGCGCAACCTCCAGCTCGATCTGGCCGGCGTGCGGGCGGTGCAGATCGAAGTGCACAGCCACGACCTGCATCTGACCGGCAGTGACGGCGCCCGGGGACTCACCCTCACCGGCCGTGCCTGCGCCTCGGACAAGGCGGCACTGGACGGCCTGCAGGTCACCCAGCGGCGTCAGGGCGACCAGTTGTTGCTCGACATCGGTGGCGACAATCATTTTTCGATGAGCCTGTTCGGCAACTCCTACGCGAATCTCGAAGTCACCGTGCAGATGCCTGCGAACCTGCCGGTAACCCTGAGCGTGGGCTCCGGCGATGCTGACGTCAGTGGGGTGCAACAGCTGCAGAGCAACGTTGGCTCGGGCGATCTGCATGTGCGTCAGGTGGCCGGCAAGTTCAGCACCAGCGTGGGTTCCGGAGATGTTGACGCGACCGATATCGGCAGCCTGGAACTGGGCTCCGTCGGCTCCGGCGACTTCAAGGCCGACGGCATCAAGGGCGATGCCAGGGTCGGCAGCGTCGGCTCGGGCGATGTCACGTTGCGCAAGGTCGGCGGCAGCGTGCATGCCGATACGCTGGGCTCCGGCGATTTCACCGTGAGCGATGTGACGGGTGATTTCAGTCTCGGTGCCAAGGGCAGCGGCGACGTCAATCATTCCGGGGTGAAGGGCAAGGTCAGCGTGCCACACGACAACAATGATGGCGATGACGATTGAGTTGGCTTGAACCTCCTGCCTGCGCCATGCGCGGGCAGGAGCATCCCGATATCAACCCAGCCAGCGCCAGACCAGATACACCAGCGGCGCGCATACCAGCAGAAACGGGATCGACACCAGGTGCAGCAGGCGCAGGCCGTGCGGCTGCCTGGCCAGGCGTAGCGCGATCAGGTTCGCCAGCGAACCGATCGCCAGGCCGAAACCGCCCACGTTCACCGCGATCGCCAGTGCAATCGCGTCCGGCGCGCGATCGAGCAGCAGCACGGTCGCCGGCACATTGCTGATCAGTTGCGAGGCGATGATGCCGCCGACGTACAGGGTCAGCGGCTGACGGAAGTCGAGCCGGTCCAGCATCTCCCGCACCAGCGACAGTTCGGCGAAGTGGCCCAGCCCCAGAAAGATCGCCGCGAACGTCAGCAGCAGCAGCCAGTCGATCCGCGCCAGGCTCGAACGCGCCAGCAGCGCGAACAGCACCAGCAGCAGTCCGGCCCCCAGCGGCGCCTGGTGGTATTCCATCAACAGCACCATGCCGACCAAGGCGACGGTCGACCACGCGCCAAGCCGGTTCGACGTCACCTGACCATCGATCTTGTCCGGAGTCAGTTCGATCCGGTCGCGCGGTAGCCACAGCCATGTGAAGGCCGCCACCAGCACGAACATCACCGCCGCCGTCGGCAGCATCGCCAGCGCGAAATGCAGGAACGGCATCGACGAGTGCTGCCACAGCAACAGGTTCTGCGGATTGCCGATCGGGCTCAGGGTGGAGCCAGCGTTCACTGCCAGCGCCTCCAGCACGACCATGCGCAGTACCGGCAGGTTCGAGATGCCGCCGATTGCCAGCGTCAGCGGCACGATCAGAAACAGGCTCACGTCATTGGTCAGCACCATCGACAGCAACGCCGTCGCGCTGACCAGCAGCAGGCCCAGACTGCGCAGCGAATGTGCTCGTGCCACCACGGCGACCGCCGCGTGCTGCACCAGGCCGCTGTCGCGGATGCCCTGGATCGCGATCAGCAGGCCCATCAGGCCGGCCAGCGTCGGCAACTGCAGCCAGTGTTGGTACTTTGCCAGTGGCTGCGGGTCGAGCAGGGCCAGCGCGATCGTCAGCGTGGCGAACAACAGCAACAGCCATTCGGCCCGCAGTCTTTGTATCCACGAGGAGGATGCGCCGGATGACGGCTTTGCATCACTCATGCATCAGCATCCGGCCGGGCACCGGCATCACCATCCGCTCAATCCTTCGATCTGGTACAGCTTCTGCCAGCTCGGTCGGGCGCGCACCAGGTCGGCCAGCCGCTTCAGTGCAGGCCACTCGGTGGCCGGCCGTGGCATGTTGCGTGACCAGCGCATCAGCATGGTCAGCAGCAGATCGGCGCCGGAGAATTCGGTGCCCAGCAGATACGGACCCTGTGCCCTGAGTTGCGCATCCAGCAGATCCCATACGCCTTCGATCTTGCGTTGCAGGGCGGCGCGCACTTCCGGCGTATGCTCCGCCGCGCCCAGTTCAGGCGGGTAGAACCAGAAGCGGTAAGTCGACATCAGCGTGTTGCTGAGATAGACGATCCACTGCTGCCACGCCTCGCGCTCGGGCGTGCCCGGCGCGGGCACCAGCTTCGCTTCCGGATGACGCTCGGCCAGCACCATCAGCAGCGCCGCCGATTCCGACAACGGCCGTCCGTCGATCACCAGGGTCGGCACCACGCCACGCGGATTGAGCTTCAGATAGGCCGGATCGTGTTGCGCGTTCGTATCGAAATCGACCAGCCGCAATTCATGCGGCGCGCCGATCTCCAGCAGCGCCAGATGCACCACCATGCTGGCGGTGCCGGGGGAGTAGTAGAGCGTATACATGCGATCTCCTCAGCGGGTTTGGCACATGCGATCTTGGCGGCGGCTCACCCTTCGCGCAACAAGCGCATTGGCGACGTTCGCGTGACCTTGCGTGTCCCGGCCAGTCCGAGCAACATCACCACGAAGGCGGCACCGAACGCGGCGAATGCAAGCGGCCACAACGGTGGCACGAAGCCCTCGATATGGAAGATGGCGTGGCCCAGCCACAGTCCGGCGCCGGCGGCTCCGAAGGCTGCGGTGAGACCGGCAACCAGACCGAGCAGGGCGAATTCGCAGGCGGCGGCGACGCGCAGCTGATTGCGACGTGCACCGAGTGTACGCAGCAGGGCAGCCTCGTGTCGGCGTTCGGCCGCGCTGGCGGCGAGCGCCGCGGCCAGCACCAGTGCACCGGCAAGCAGGCTGAAGCCTAGGATCCAGCGCACCGCGTTGCCGACACGATCGACGATCTCGCGCACGCGGTCGAGCAGCGAGTCGACATCGACCAGGCTGAGATTGGAGTAATCGCGCGACAATTGCGCCAGTTGGGTGGCATGGCCGCGCGGCAGATGGAAGCTGGCCAGCCAGGTGTGCGGCAGGTCGCCGGCGTGGGCCGGATCGAGCAGCAGGAAGAAATTGACCCGGAACGAACTCCAGTCGACCTTGCGGACGCTGCCGACCTTCGCGTCGATGCTGCCTTCGCCGACGTTGAAGCTCAGTGTGTCACCAACTTTCAGCGCGAACATGTCGCGCCACATCGTGTCGATCGACACTTCGGCTTGGGCCGGATGCGCGCCTTGCCACTGACCGGCGATCACCTGATTCGACGGCGGCAAGGCATCGGCCCACGACAGTCGCAACTGCCGGTCGGCCCAATCCTTCGCGCGCTCGTCGGTGAAATGCAGCTGGTCGATCGGTGTTCCATTGATCGCGGTGAGTTTGCCCACGGCCAGTGGCAACATGTTGAGCTGATCGCCACCGATGCCGGCCAGTGCGTGCTCGAAACCGGTGCGTTGATCGTCCTGCAGATTCAGCGCGAACCAGTTCGGCGTATCCGCCGGCAGTTCCTGGCGCCAGCCCTGCAGCAGGGCCGGTGCGACGATCGCCAGCAACAGCAGCGCGCACAGGCCGAGACTGAGTGCGGTGGCCTGGATCAGGCTCAGCGTGCGTCGCCGCGCCAGTGCGGCGAGGCCGAGACGGAGCGCGGGATGCGCGCCGGGTGCGACGCGTCGTGCCAGCCACAGCAACACGGCGGCCAGCAGTGCCGCGATCACCGCCACGCCGAGCAGGCTGGCGGCAAGAATACCGGCCAGCTGCAGCGAGCTGCTCTGGCTCCAGATCAATCCCAGGGCGACCAGCACCGGAACCAGGTACAGCGCATCGAAACGCCGCACGCGCCGTTGCACGCTCTGGCGGAACACTGCCACCGGCGGCACCTCGGCCAGTCGTACCAGCGGCGGCAAGGCGAAACCGACCAGCACGGCGATGCCCATCGCGGCGGCGGCGAACGATGGCGCCAGCGGCAGCACGGTCGGCACGCTGCCGAACAACGAGCTGGCGAACAACCACGCCAGTTGTGCCAGCCCCAGCGCCAGCAACAGACCGAGCGCCGTTGCAGGCAGGGCGAGCGCGCAGAGTGTGCCGAGCAACAAACCCAGCACGCGTCGGCGTGATGTTCCCAGCGCACGCACCAGGGCGACTTCCGAGGTCTTGCGGCGTGCATAGCGTTGTGCGGACAGCGCAATCGCGATGCCGGCCAGCAACGCCGACAGCAGCGCGGTCAGGCGCAGGAACGCGCCGGCCCGATCGAATGCCGAGCGCATGCGTTCCTGGGTTTGTTCCGGCGTGATCAATTCGGCACCTTGCGGCAAGGTTGTCGATTGCGCCCAATCGCGCCAGCCCTGCACGGCTGCAGGTTCGCCAGCCAGCAGCAGGCGGTGGCGCGCGCGGCTGCCGACGCCGAGCAGACCGGCCTCCTCGGCGTCGGCCAGATTCATCAGTGCACGTGGTGCCAGCGCGAACAGTTCGCCACCATCCGGCTGGCGCAGCAGTTCGGCGGCGATGACCAGATTGCGCCCGCCCAGCTGCAACGGTTCGCCCACTTTCAGATTCAGTGCGACCAGTGCGCGATGATCGAGATAGACCTCGCCTGCCACTGGTGCATGGCCGTTCCGGGAGTGCCCATTCTCGTCGCCCAGCTCCAGCGTGCCGCGCAGCGGATAGTGCGCATCGGCCGCTTGCACGTCGAGCAACTGGGTCTGCTGATGCGCGAACGCCACACTGGGGAAGCTGGCGGTGCGCGTGAGCTGCAGGCCACGCTGGCGGGCCTCGGCGGCGAAGGTGTCCGGTACGGTCTGCGGTGACGCCACGCCGATGTCGCCACCGATCAGCTCGGCGGCACTGGCCAGCATGCCGCGCTCGATCCGCGTCGACAGCGTGGCGACCACGCCGAGCGCGACCACCGCCAGCACCAGCGAGGCGGCCAGCGTGCGCAGCTCCGGCAGGTGCCATTCGCGGCGCAGGCTGCGCAGGGCGAGCAGCAGCATCTTCATGCGTGCGTGCTCGCGTTGGGTGATACGACGTGGCCTTCCTCCAGTTCGATCCGTCGATCGCAACGCGCAGCCAGTGTGGCGTCATGCGTTACCAGCACAAGCGTGGTGCGGTGATCGCGGTTCAGCGCGAACAGCAGGTCGCAGATGTGATGGCCAGTGCGCTGGTCGAGGTTGCCGGTGGGCTCGTCGGCAAACAGCACGCGCGGGCCGTGCACGAACGCGCGGGCGATCGCGACGCGCTGCTGCTCTCCGCCGGAAAGCTGGGCCGGATAATGCCGGCGCCGTGGGGTCAGCCCGACTGCATCGAGTGCTTCGCGCGCGCGCTGGCGCGCTGCGCTGCTGCCTTCCAGCTCCAGCGGCAGCATCACGTTTTCCTCGGCGGTGAGCGCAGGCAGCAGATGGAACGACTGGAACACGAAACCGACCAGCCGCCGGCGCAGGTCGGCGCGTGCCTCCTCGTCCAGTTGCTCCAGCGGATGACCGTCCAGGGCAATGCGGCCGGTGTCCGGCGTATCCAGTCCGGCCAGCAGGCCGAGCAAGGTGGTCTTGCCGGAGCCGGAGGCGCCGACGATGGCGAAGCTATCGCCTGGCTGGATCTGCAGGCTGACCTTGCTGAGGATTTCCAATCTCCCCTCGGGGCCGCTGACCGACTTGCTAACATCGCAGGCCTCAAGAAGAGGACGGGAAGAATCACTCATGCGTCGATGCCTATGGCTGTTGGTCTTTCTGTGTGGCATCGGCAGCGCCCAGGCGGCGGCACCGAAAACCGTGCTGGTGCTGGGTGATTCGCTGTCCGCCGCGCACAACATACCGGTCGAGTCCGGCTGGGTGCATCTGCTGGATGCGCGTCTTGCCAAGATGGTGCCGAAGTGGACCGTGATCAATGCCAGCATCAGCGGCGAAACTTCGCTGAGCGGCCGCAATCGTCTGCCGGCGCTGCTGGCGAAGTACCGGCCGGCGGTGCTGGTGCTGGAACTGGGTGCGAACGACGGGCTGCGCGGTCTGCCGCTGCCCGCCCTGCGCGACAACCTCGCCGCGATGATCGTGCAGGCGCAGCAGGCGAAGGTGCGGGTGCTGCTGGTCGGCATCGAATTGCCGGTGAACTACGGGCCGCAGTATCGCGATGGTCTGCGTACGATCTATGCAGATCTTGCACGCGACCGACACACGGCGCTGGTGCCGTTCCTGCTCGATGGGGTCGCGCTCGATCCCGCGCTGATGCAGGACGATGGCCTGCATCCGGTGGCCAGCGCCGAGCCGCGCGTGCTGGAAACCGTGTGGAAGCGGCTGCAACCACTGCTGGATCGACCCGCAAAACCCAACGGGCTCTGAATCATCCGTTTCCGATTTCACACTACCCTCACCGCCAGAAAGGTTATCTCTTCACATATGTGAAGGCCACCGATGTGAGGACGATATGACCGTACATGATGAGCAAGCGGGATTGATTCTCCTGGTCGAGGACAACCGCCAGATCGCCGAGATGGTGGGTGAGTTTCTCGAACGGCGCGGCTACTCGGTCGACTATGCCGCCGATGGCGTGAGCGGCCTGCATCTGGCGGTGTCCAACAGCTACGACGTGATCGTGCTGGACCTGATGTTGCCGGGCCTGGATGGGCTGGAAGTCTGCCGCAAGCTGCGCCGGGAAGCGAAGAAATCCACCCCGGTGCTGATGTTGACCGCGCGCGACACGCTGGAAGACAAGCTGGTGGGCCTCGAAGCGGGCGCCGACGACTACCTGGTGAAGCCGTTCGAAGTGCGCGAGCTCGAGGCACGCCTGCGCGCGCTGATCCGCCGCGACCGTCGCCAGGTGTCCACCGAAGTGCTCACGGTCGGCGACATGACCCTGGATACCGCCACGCTGCGACTGACCCGCGACGGCCAGGAGCTGACCGTGTCGCCGATCGGGCTGAAGCTGCTGGCAATCCTGATGCGCGAATCGCCGCGGGTGGTGAGCCGGCGCGACATCGAGCGCGAGATATGGGGCGATACGCTGCCCGATTCGGACACCTTGCGCTCGCACCTGTACAACCTTCGTCGGGTCATAGACAAACCCTTCGCACATCCCCTGCTACACACCATCCATTCGGCGGGTTATCGCCTCGCGGATCTGGAGTCGGAAGTGGCGTCGACAACCCAGACAGCCTGACATTGCATCGACAGGGCGAAAACATGTAATGGATAGCAGGGTGGTCAAAGCAGTCACATTCCGTGTGGGTGCGTTCCGGCGACGGATTGCGTGGGTGTTCGGCTTGCAGTTTCTGATCGTGGCGATCGTCTGCATGCTGGGCATCTACAACATCGTGCATACCGCCGTGGTGATCGCGGTTATCGTGATCACCACGGCGATCGCTTGGTTCGCCACCCGCCGCGAGTGGCGGCCGGTGCGCGCGCTGGCCCGGCTGGTCAATCGCTGGGATGGCCAGCAGTTCGATCCGGAATCCCTGCATCTGGATCAGATGTCCACCCACACCGATGCCGACGTGGCCTCGCTGGCGCGTGGACTGCATGGGTTCGCCATGCGCATCGCCGACTACAACCAGCGCGAGCGCAACTTCACCCGTGACGCCAGTCACGAACTGCGCAGCCCGCTCACCGTGATCAAGATGTCGGTCGACATGCTGGCCGAGGAGGAGGGCCTCAGCGATTTCGGTGCCCGTTCGGTGCGCCGGATCAAGCGCGCCGCGCGCGAGATGGAGGTGCTGGTCGAGGCGTTGCTGATCCTCGCCCGCGAGACCGACACCGCAACGGACCACGAGCGCTTCATTGCCAACGACGTGCTGCGCAGGGAGATGGAATCCGCTCGCGAGTTGCTGACCGGCCGCCCGATCGAGTTGTTGCTGGAGGAGCCGGCGCGGTTTGCGCTGGAGGGTTCGGCGCAGGCCTTCTCGGTATTGTGCTGGCAGCTGATCCGCAACGCCTGTCAGCAGACCGAACAGGGCAGCGTGGTGGTCAGCGTGTTGCCCGGCATGGTGAGCGTGAGCAATCACGCGGATCCGCACATACCCGGCGACAGCTCCCGCCCGATGCGCGTGCATGGTGCCGACCGGCACGGCTTTGAACTGGCGATAGCCCAGCGGATCAGCGACCGCTTCGGCTGGCCGCTGGAATTGCAGACGCGGGTCGGAGAGGAGAACATCGCCCGCATCCGTTTCCCGCATCCGCTGCCGGTCGAGACGACCGCCAGCGCCTGACCACCGGAGCGCACGGATGCGCCCCTGCACAAGGGTCAGCCGGCTTTCAGTGCCGGGTCCACGCTGAATGCGCAACCGGTCCTGGCCTTCACGTCGGCGAGGCTCACGCCGTCGTTGAGTTCGATCAGCACCAGCCCCTCGCCCTTGTTGACCCTGAACACGCACAGGTCGGTGATGATCAGGTCGACCACCTGCTTGCCGGTCAACGGCAGTTCGCATTCGGTGCGGATTTTCGGTGTGCCGTCTTTCGCGTTGTGCTCCATCAGCACCACTACGCGCTTGACACCGCTGACCAGATCCATCGCGCCGCCCGGACCTTTCACCATCTTGCCCGGCACCATCCAGTTCGCCAGATCGCCGTGCGCGGAGACTTCCAGGCCGCCGAGGATCGACAGGTCGATATGGCCGCCGCGGATCATCGCGAACGACTCGGCGCTGGAGAAGAAGCTCGAACCGGGCAGGGTGGTGATGGTCTGCTTGCCGGCGTTGATCAGGTCAGGATCGATGTTGTCTTCGCTCGGGAACGGACCGATGCCGAGCAGGCCGTTCTCCGATTGCAAAGTGACATTGACGCCGTCGGGAATGTAGTTCGCCACCATTGTCGGAATGCCGATGCCGAGGTTCACGTAGAAACCGTCCTGCAGTTCCTGCGCGGCACGTTTGGCCATCGCTACACGGATCGGACTCTCCTTGCCGCCGACCACGCCGGCGATGGTGCGGAACTCGATCCGCTTCTCGTATTTCGCGCCCTGCACGATGCGGTCGACGTAGATGCCCGGCACATGCACGCCATCGGGATCGATCGAGCCGACCGGTACCAGCTCCTCCACCTCGGCCACGCAGATCTTGCCGCAGGTGGCGATCATCGGATTGAAGTTGCGCGCAGTCTCGTGGAACACCAGGTTGCCATGCGCGTCGCCCTTCCAGGCCTTCACGATCGACAGGTCGGCATGGATCGCTTCTTCCAGCACATATTCCTTGTCGCCGAAGCGCCTGGTTTCCTTGCCCTCGGCGAGTTTGGTACCGAAGCCGGTGCGCGTATAGAAGCCGGGGATGCCGGCGCCGCCGGCGCGCAATTTCTCGGCCAGCGTGCCCTGCGGTGTGAGGTGCAGTTCCAGCTCGCCGGCCAGCACCTGCCGCTCGAATTCCTTGTTCTCGCCCACGTAGGATGCGAACACGCGTTTCACCTGATGCGTCTTCAGCAACGGGCCCATGCCGAAATCGTCCACGCCGGCATTGTTGCCGACGATGGTCAGCCCCTTGGTGCCGGCTTCCAGCAGCGCGCCGATCAGGTTCTCGGGAATGCCGCACAGGCCGAAGCCGCCCGCAGCGATCGTCATGCCATCGACCAGCAGTCCATCAAGAGCTTTCGCGGCGCTTGGGTAAACCTTGTTCATTGCCGTGCCTTCCTGCAGGGAGAGTCAGCTGCCAAGGATACGATGGATTGGCTGCGCTGCGCCTTGTACCAAGGTCGCAGGCCCGCTTCCGTGCAGGAAAGCTCGGGCTTGGCGTGAGTATTTACGCATGTAAACATCGTTTCACTTACACGCGTAAACGGTAACTCATGATGATGATCAGCGAAGCGGAAGCGGTGGTGATGGATGTGTTATGGCGCGAGGCGCCGCGCACAGCCGAAGAGATCCTCGCCGAGGTGGGTCCGGCGCAGAACTGGCAGGAGGGCACGGTGAAATCCCTGCTCAACCGCCTGCTTCGCAAGAAGGCAGTACACGCCGAGCGCGACGGGCGCCGCTATCTCTACAGGCCGCTGCTGAAGCGCGAGCAGTACGTCCAGCAGGAGAGCAAGGGTCTGCTCGACCGCCTGTTCGATGGTCGCGTCGCACCACTGGTCGCGCACTTCTCCGAACAGCGCAAGCTGTCGAAGAAGGACATCGCCGAACTGCGCAAGCTGCTCAAGGAACTCGACGATGAGCAGTCTTGAGCTGATGACGGTGGACGGGATCGGACGCGGCTGGTTGCTGATCCTCGCGTTCACTGCCGCCGTGCTTGTCGTGGTCGCGTTGCGCAAGCTGTGCCGCCGACTGTTCGGTGCCGAGTGTGCCTTTCAGGTGTGGTCGCTGGTGCCCTTGGCGGTGCTGGCCAGCCAGTTGCCGCATACCGCCAGTACGAGTCGCACGGCACCTTCTGCGCTGATGTACATGATCAGCTCGGTAGCCGCTGCGCTGCCATCCAATGCCGATACGTCCGCCGGGATCGGCTGGCGCAGCTGGATCATGTTGGTCTGGTGCATAGGCATGGCGATTGCTCTGGTGACGGCGGTATTCGCGCAGTGGCGCTATCGCAATCGCCTGCGTGACGCTGCTTCAATGACCAGCGTGTCCTCGCGCTGGCCAGTGCTGCGTGCCACCAGCGCAGATATCGGGCCGGCGCTGGTCGGCGCCTGGCGAGTCCGTATCGTGCTGCCCGCCGATTTCGAACGTCGCTACGACGCCACCGAGCGAGCGCTGATCCTTGCCCACGAAGCGATGCATGCGCGACGACGCGATGGTTGGTGGTGCCTGCTGGCGCAGGTCGTCGTGGCGTTGTTCTGGTTCCATCCGCTGGCGTGGTGGGCGATCGGCGCACTGCGCCACGACCAGGAACTGGCCTGCGACGCCGCCGTGCTGCGCGAGCACGGTGCCCAGCGGCGCAGCTATGCGAATGCGATGTTGAAAACCCAGTCGGCGCGGTTTGCGCTGCCGGTGGGTTGCCTCTGGTCACCTCGTCATCCCCTCACGGAGCGTATTGCCATGTTGAA
>DAHUXL010000132.1 GCA_027307195.1 Rhodanobacter sp.
TGCGGCGTGGCAAAGAAGTGCCCTGCTTCGTACTGCGTGGGAATCGTCTGCGCTGACGTGCTGCCAGCCAGTGCCAGTGCGGCCATCCATATCGTGATCATCATGCCCTTTATCCTGCACAGAACCTCAGCGAAAAAGCTCCAGCAAGCCCCAGCTCACCAGCAACGCGAAATAACCGAAGAACCGCCAGAAGCCCGCGCCGAGCAAGGGCTCGTTGGTCAGTTCCGAAGAAGGGCTGAAGCGTTCCACAAAGAAATCGGGAAAGATCAGCAAGGCCGCCGCGAGCAACGGCAGGAACAGCACGTAGCCGGCACCTCTACCCGCACGCCAGATACTGGAGGACGCTGCGACATCCAGCCCGGGGGCCCAGCGCTGCATGTGGCACACCATCCATAGCCAGGCCAGCACTACCACGCCGCCGACCATGCGATGAATCATCGTTCCCATGTTTCCCGACTCCTGTCGTCGCTGCCCGCTGTCATCCCACCGTGACATCAAGCGTTGAAGCACAGCGTATCCGCGATGGCGAATAGCCAACGTCGAATACTCCAAACGGAGTTTCCCATGCAAACCTCGACTGCAGCAAAGTACGTCACCGCCCTTCTGATCGGCATGCTGCTGGCGCTCCCCGGCCACGCAGCGAACCAGTCACTGCGCGAACGACTCGCCCAGCGTCGCACGGCCGCCGCAAGCCACGCCCTGCCGTTGCCGGCGGGCACACGGGTCGAGCGAGACATCCCCTATGGGCCTGATCCGGCGCAACGTCTGGACGTCTATCTTCCGCCGCATGCCGAGCATGCACCGGTCATCTTCATGGTCCATGGTGGCGCCTGGATGTTTGGCGACAAGGGTTCGAGCGGTGTGGTCAGCAACAAGGCTGCGCACTGGCTGCCTGCGGGCTGCATCGTGATGTCGATCAACTACCGGCTGTCGCCATCGGCCAATCCCGTCCGGCAGGCTGACGATGTCGCCAAGGCACTGGCCTTTGCGCAGAGCAAGGCTCCTCGCTGGGGCGCGGACCCGGCCCGGTTCGTACTCATCGGCCATTCCGCCGGCGCCCATCTGGTGTCACTGCTGAGCGCCGATCCAGCCATCGCGATGCGCCAGGGCGCCCAGCCGTGGCTCGGCACGGTGTCACTGGACAGTGCGGCGTACAACGTCGTGCAACTCATGCAGTCGCATCACCTTGGTCTCTATGATCGCGTGTTCCATGCCGATCAGGATCTCTGGCGCGAAGCCTCGCCGACTCTGCGCGTGACCCGCGCGTCGATTCCGATGCTGCTGGTCTGTTCGAGCCGACGCAGCGACTCCTGCCCCCAGGCTGAAACGTTTGCTGCCAAGGCCATCGCGCTGGACGGCCATGCCACGGTCCTGCCGGTCGACAAGACGCATAGGGAGATCAACCAGCAACTCGGCACATCCGGCAGCTACACCGATGCGGTCGATTCGTTCCTGGACACGATCGGATTGAAATAGCCGCGACGTGTCGAATCGGGAAACGCAGGTGCGGCAAACCAGGCGCCGCCCCTGCTAGTGTTGCCAGATTCGCGCGGTGCCCAACGGACTACTCGTGGCGCCCGAAGCTCGTTGCTCAACGTCCCGAAGGCGGCGGTAGCGAGCCCATCTGGAAGGGGAAACCGATGCTGACACACGTCACGAAAAATCTGTTCCGACTGACCCGCGCCGGCGGTATGGCGCGCCGCCTGCCCGCAGCGACGCTGCTCGCGCTGTGCCTGGCTACCACCGCCCAGGCGCGCACGCCGGACGAAACGCGCTGGCAGCGCGAGGCACAGGCGGTCACGATCACCCGCGACGACTGGGGTATCGCGCATGTCCACGGCAAGACCGACGCCGATGCGGTGTTCGGCATGGCCTACGCGCAGGCCGAGGACGATTTCAACCGCGTCGAGACCAACTACCTCAACGCGATGGGCCGGCTCGCCGAGGCCGAGGGCGAATCGGCGATCTGGCAGGACCTGCGGATGAAACTGTTCATCGACCCGGTCGTGCTGAAGGCGCTTTACGGCAAGAGCCCCGGTTGGCTGCAGGCACTGATGAACAGCTGGGCCGACGGTCTGAACTACTACCTCGCCACGCATCCGGACGTGCATCCGCGCGTCATCCAGCATTTCGAACCGTGGATGGCGCTGAGCTTCAGCGAGGGCAGCATCGGCGGCGATGTCGAGGACGTGTCGCTCGACCGGCTCGAAGCCTTCTACGGACATAACCCCGAGGCGCTGGCACGGGTCGCACCGCCGTCGAGCTGGCAGGAGCCGACCGGATCAAACGGCATCGCGATCGCGCCCAAGCTCAGCGCCGATGGTCACGCGCTGCTGCTGATCAATCCGCACACCTCGTTCTTCTTCCGCTCGGAATTGCAGATGACCAGCGATGCCGGGCTCGATGCCTATGGCGCGGTCACCTGGGGCCAGTTCTTCATCTACCAGGGCTTCAACCACCATATCGGCTGGATGCACACCTCGACCGGCCTCGATGCGGTCGACGAATTCGCCGAGACGATCGTGCGAAAGGACGGCCAGCTGTTCTATCGCTACGGCCACGCACTGCGGCCGGTGACCACACGCACCGTCAACATTCCCTATCGCGCCGCCGACGGCTCGATGGCCACACGCAGCTTCACCACCTACGCGACGCATCACGGCCCGATCGTGCGTGCGCTGGATGGCAAGTGGATCGCCACCGCGCTGATGAACAAGCCGATGGAAGCGCTCGAACAGAGCTGGCTGCGCACCAGGGCCAGCGATTACGCCAGCTACATGAAGGTCGCCGAGCTGAAGGCGAACTCGTCGAACAACACGATCTTCGCCGACGACAAGGGCGAGATCGCCTATCTGCATCCGCAGTTCATC
>DAHUXL010000134.1 GCA_027307195.1 Rhodanobacter sp.
CCGCTCATCGGGCTGATCCATGACAGCTTGGCGCGGGTCATCGCCTCATCGGCGAGGCAGAACTCCAGCCAGGTGCCTGGCTGCAGTGCCTGGACCTGATGCCATTCGGGGCTGTCCAGCGGGACCTCGACGATTTCCTCGTCGTCGGCGAGATCCTCTGCCGCGCTGTCGCGGTCGATGACCGGCTGGATGCTGTCGGGGATCGCCAGCATGGCCGCGTCCTCGTCGACCGTGACGACCTCGGTCGCGTCCAGCGTCTCACCGAGCTGCTGCCGGTAGTAGGTGTGCAGCTGGCTGAGCAGACGCTCGATGTCCTGTTCCTGGAACGCCACATTGGTCAAACCCTGGCGCAAGGCGCGCTCGACGCCGGGCAGCATCTGCCGCAGCGTCTGGCGGCTTTCCGGATTCGTTGCCGGCCGGGTGCTTGCGATGAAATCATCGACGAAACGCAGCGCGCTCTTGAACTCAGGCGAGGTCTCGCCCTGGCGCAGCAGGGTCAGCACCAGATGATTGGCCCAGGCCCGTGCGAGCACGCCATGCACCAGCGGCGGCAGCTTCTGGTCGCCGATGCGATCGAGGATCTCGCGTGCGGCGCGGCGGCGCGCCTGCTCGAGTTTCTCGCGGCCGCGGGTGGATTCGGCGACGCGCTGCTCGGCGAGTTCGGAGCGGCGCTTGTTGATGTCCTGGAACTGCTGCAGGTCGACCAGCAGGCGCTCGAAGATACCCATGTCGTCGTCGAAGTCGTGCAGCAGTTGGTCGACGATCGACTTCACTTTTTCGTGCAGTCGGCGGTCGCGGTCGGACTCTTCCGACCAGCCCTTGGCCTGCTCGGCCAGGCAATCCAGCAGTCGCCGCGCCGGATGCTGGCGATGGGCGAACAGCTTGCGATCGAGGATCGCCGCCTTGAGGTAGGGGATCTGCAGTCGGGCCAGCATCACCTGCATCGCGGCGGGCAGGTTGCGGTCTTCCAGGATGAATTCGAACAACATGCCGACCAGGTCGATGGTGTCCTCATCGATGGTGGCGACATGGCTGGGTCGTTCGCCACGCAGTGCGCCGATCTGGGTCAGCAGCTGACCCTTCAGTTGCAGCACTTCGCGGCTGAGTTCGGCCGCATCGTCGGGTCGTGCATACGGTAGCGGGCCGGCACTGGCGATCTGGCTCTGCAGCACGCTGAGCGCACCGAGCAATTCGTTCGCCGATGGCAGCGGACCGCTCGGCACCGCATGCATGCCGCCGTCGCTGCCGATGCCGACAGCGGGACCGCGCCGCGCGCTGAACAGTGCGTGCAAGGTCTGCAGCAGATCGCTGGGAATCTCGCCAGCCTCGTCCGCCATCGCGGCGGAGGTACTGTCCATCTGGCCGCCGCTGGCGCCGGCTTTCGCGTTGCCGCCGCGCAGCACTTCGTGGCGCAATTGCGGCAGCACGCCGGCGCGGACCAGCTCGGTATTGATTTCCTGGTAGAGCTCTTCCAGCGACGACAGCACGTAGCGATCGAACAGCTTGTAGATGATCAGCTTGACGCGCATGTCCGCGCTGAGTTCATGCAGCGCCTTGCGAAATGCCTGCGCCAGGATCGCCGGTGCCACCGGATTGCTGGTGTCATCGATCCTGTGGCCACCGCAGATCACCGACAACCGTTGATTGACCGCGAACAGATCGCGCGACAGCCGCGATTCGTTCTTGCCGATCATGCTGGTGATCGCCAGCGACTCCTCCAGCTCGTTGTCGGCCACCAGCGACAGCTCGACCGTGCCCTGCGGCATGAATGTCGTGGCGTTCGGCGCTGGCTGCGCCGGATGGGCCAGTTCGCCGATGTCGCGGCTGATCGTGCCCAGGAAACTGCGCTCCACCGCGGGACGGCGTTTGCGCACTTCGCGCATGCCATCGAAATAGTGCATCTGGGCAGCGTTGTTTTCGGCCTTCTCGGCAATGTCGAACAGGGCGTCGTCGACATGTTCGAAGGCATTGCCGATCCATTGCTGCAGCCGCTTGCCGGCGATGCTGCGCACGGCGTTCAGCAACTCGCCGACGCGCTCGCTGGCAGGATCCAGGCGCTGGCTCAAATTGACGACTTTGGATGGATCACTGGCTTCGTTCATCGCCAACCCCCTGAAACATTGCAGTGCGCGAGAAGACCGAACCGATCGCGCAGATGGTGACGATAAGCCAAATCAGGCACCCGTGTCATGCACGACCCGCGTTGGCAGGGTGCGGCGGCTAGGCCGTGGCGGGAAAGTCGGTCAGTTGCAAGGTGCCGATGCCTTCCTCGGGAAGCATCACCGGAATGCCGTCCTCGACCCGGTAGATCACCTTGCGGTCGGTGGTGATCAGGGCTTCGGCGATCCGTTCGCGGACGGCCACCCCGGCGACGGAATCGACCTTGCCGGCAGCGATCGCGTCATTCAGCGCATCGAGTTCATGCTTGCTCAGTGGGCGCACCGGCGTTTTGCTGACCGGGCAGCACAGGATGTCGAGTAGGCGCTTGTCCATGATGGGTTTTACAGGTGTGCCGAAGCTGGGAAAGCCCGTACAATAGCCGTTTTTGGACGGTCCGGCCATGACAGGAACAACCAAGCCGCTGCGCGTTGGCGTGGTAATGGGTTCGCGTTCGGATTGGGAAACCATGCAGCACACGGCGAACGTATTGACCGAGCTGGGCGTGCCGCATGAGGTTCGGGTGGTGTCGGCGCATCGCACACCGGATCTGCTGTTCAGCTACGCCGAACAGGCTCCGGCACGGGGCATCCAGGTGATCATCGCCGGTGCCGGCGGCGCTGCGCACCTGCCCGGCATGTTGGCGGCCAAGACCCGTCTGCCGGTGTTCGGCGTGCCGGTGCAGTCGAAGGCACTGAACGGGATGGACTCACTGCTGTCGATCGCGCAGATGCCGGCCGGTATTCCGGTCGGTACCCTGGCGATCGGCCGTGCCGGCGCGGTGAACGCCGGCCTGCTGGCCGCGGCGGTGTTGGCGCTGCACGATCCGGCGCTGGCCAGCGCACTGGATCACTGGCGGACGCGACAGACGCAGGCCGTGCTCGAACAGCCGGATCCACGTCAATGAGCGAGCGGCGGCAGTCCGTACTGGGTATTCTCGGTGGCGGCCAGCTGGCGCGCATGCTGGCGCTGGCGGCGGCCCCGCTGGGTGCAAAGGCGCTGGTGGTGGACAGCTCCGCCGACGCCTGTGCCGGGCAGGTCGCGCCACTGGTGGTGGCCGACTGGACCGATTACGCGGCGCTGGAGGCGTTTGCCGCACAAGTCGATGTGGTTACCTTTGATTTCGAGAACGTACCGGCCGAGACGGCGCACTGGCTGGCTGAACGCGTGGCGGTATTCCCCGCGCCGCAGGCGCTGGCGGTGGCGCAGGATCGGCTGGCCGAGAAAACCCTGTTTCGCGAGTGCGGCCTGCCGACCCCGGACTTCATGACGGTGGACACGCGCGAGCAGTTGGATCAGGCATTGGACGCAGTGGGCGCGCCAGCGATTCTGAAAACCCGCCGACTCGGCTATGACGGGAAGGGGCAGTTCCGTCTTCGCGAACCCGCTGATGCGGATGCGGCGTGGGCTGCGCTCGGTGCGCAGGCGGCGAAGCATGGCTTGATCCTGGAGGCGTTTGTGCCGTTCGAGCGCGAGTTGTCGGTGCTCGCCGTGCGTGGTCGCGATGGCGATTTCCGCACCTGGCCGCTGACCCGCAATTGGCACACCGATGGCGTGCTGGCGATGAGCCTGGCACCGGCGCCGGACATCGAACAGTTGCAGCAGCGTGCCACCGCGCTGGCCCGTACCCTGGCCGAGCGGCTGGATTATGTGGGCGTGTTTGCGCTGGAGCTGTTCGTGAAGGACGGCGAGCTGCTCGGCAACGAGATGGCACCGCGGGTGCACAACTCCGGTCACTGGACCATCGAGGGCGCGCACACCAGCCAGTTCGAGAATCATGTGCGCGCGGTGCTTGGCCTGCCCCTGGGTGACACTGGCGCGCGCGGCCTCTCGGCAATGTTCAACTGGATCGGCGATCTGCCCGATGCGGCGCCAGTGCTGCAGGCCGTCGACGCGCACTGGCATGACTACGGCAAGCAGGCACGGCCGGGCCGCAAAGTGGGTCACGCCACCGTATGCGCACCGGATGCCGGGCAGCTGGCGGCACGACTGGCCGGGATTGCCGGGGCACTCGGACGTGAGGCGCAGGTCGCGCCGGTGTTGCAGGCGCTGAGCTGATCAAGTCCGGAGCCAGCCACAAAAAACGGAGCCGTGAGGCTCCGTTTTTTGTTTCAACACAGATGAATCAGGCCAAGTGAATCAGGCCAGATTGCTTGCTGCGAAGTCCCAGTTCACCAGATTCCAGAACGCTTCCACGTACTTCGGGCGGGCGTTGCGGTAGTCGATGTAATAGGCGTGTTCCCACACATCGGTGGTGAACAGCGGCTTGTCACTGCCGGTGATCGGGGTGGCAGCGTTCGAGGTGTTGACGATGCCGAGCGAGCCGTCCGGACGCTGCACCAGCCAGGTCCAGCCGGAGCCGAAGTTGCCGGCGGCGGACTTGCTGAACTCGTCCTTGAACTTGTCGAACGAACCGAACGCCTTGGTGATCGCATCGGCCAGCTTGCCGCTGGGCTCGCCGCCGCCTTTGGGGCTCATCGAGTTCCAGTAGAACGTGTGGTTCCAGATCTGCGCGGCATTGTTGAACACACCGCCGGACGACTTCTTGATGATGTCTTCCAGCGTGGCGCCCGCAAACTCGGTACCTTCGATCAGCTTGTTGAGGTTCGTCACATAGGCTTGGTGATGCTTGCCGTAGTGAAAGTCCAGCGTTTCGGCGGAAATGTGCGGCTCCAGTGCGTTCTTTTCGTACGGAAGCGGGGGAAGTTCGATCGCCATGATGAGGCTCCTTAGCGGTGGCTGGGGGAGATAGGGCCGGCGCAGCGGGCGGCAGCCGGCGGGTGACTGATACAATATCGGTCTGTCTGCATTGTAAAGATGAAACACCGAACTATGGACATCAACGAGCGAATCAGGGCGATCCTGACCGAACATCCCATCGTGCTTTTCATGAAGGGCACGCCGGAATTTCCGATGTGCGGCTTCTCCAGTCGTGCCGCCCAGGCGCTCTCGGAAGCAGGTGCCGTGTTCCATGCGGTGAATGTACTGGCCGACCCGCAGATACGCGCTGCGTTGCCGCATTTCGCGAACTGGCCGACGTTCCCGCAGCTGTTCATCCAGGGCGAGCTGATCGGTGGTTGCGACATCATCGAGGATCTGAAATCCGCCGGCGAGCTGTCCCGCATGGCCAGCGACGTCGCCGGAGCGGCGTCTTGACGACGCTGCCGGTTTCCCGGTTGCCGGCCGGCTGGTCGCCGGCTGCCGACACCCTGGCCGATCGCGTGGTGCTGGTGACCGGCGCTTATGGCGGACTCGGCGGCGCGGTGGCGCGTGCGGCGTCGCGCGCGGGCGCCACCGTGGTGATCACCGGCAAGCGCAAACGCCAGCTGGAACAGTTTTATGACGCGATGCGCGCGGAGGGCTTGGCCGAGCCGGTGATCCACCCGCTGGACATGGAGGTGGCGACGCCGCGCGAATACGCCGCGCTGGCCGAAGGGCTGGAACGCGATTTCGGCCGGCTCGACGGTATCGTGCATGCCGCCGTCAGTTTTTCCGGGCTGACACCGATCACCATGCACAAGCCCGATGCCTGGTTGCGTGCGATGCATGTCAACGTGAATGCGCCGTTCGCCCTGACTCAGGCCTGCCTGCCGTTGCTGAGCCAAGCCAGCGACAGCGCAGTGGTGTTCGTGCTGGACAATCCCGAGTTGCTGCAGCGAGCGCACTGGGGCGGCTACGGCGTGTCGAAGGCGGCACTGGAACGCTTCGTGGCGATCCTGCACGAGGAGACCGACCACAGCGTGTTGCGTGTTCATGCGATGCTGCCGGCACCGATGCGCACATCGCTGCGGCAGCAGGCGTACTTCGGCGAAGACATCATGCAACGCGAACTGCCGGATGCCGCCGCTGCCGCGGCGATCTATCTGCTCAGTGCACAGGGCGCGGCGGCGCGTGGCGCGATGCTGGATCTGCGGGCGGACTGAACAACGGCATCCCGATGTCGTGATCGCTTCACGAAAATGGAGTTGAGATGGAGACGCAGATGACCACGTTGTCGGCGGGAACCATGTTGTTTCTGATCATGGATCCGCTGGGCAATATTCCGTTCTTCCTGAGCTTGCTCAAGGACGTGCCGCCGAAGCGCCGGCGCCGGGTGATGGTGCGCGAATTGCTGATCGCGCTCGGCGTGCTGCTGGCGTTCCTGTTCGGCGGCCAGCACATCCTCAAGCTGCTGCAGCTGAAGCCGGATTCGATCAGCATCGCCGGCGGCATCGTGCTGTTCCTGATCGGCATCCGCATGGTGTTTCCGCCGGCCGACGGTGGTGGCATCTTCGGCAAGCCCGGACAGGGCGAGCCATTCATCGTGCCGATGGCGATTCCCGGCGTGGCCGGCCCCTCGGCGATGGCCGCGCTGCTGCTGTTGACCAATACCCAGCCCGGCCGCACGGCCGACTGGACGATCGCGTTGCTGCTGGCGTGGCTGGCCACCTCGTTGATCCTGCTCAGCGCCACCTATCTGTTCCGCTGGCTCGGTGAGAGTGTGCTGACCGCGCTGGAACGCGTGATGGGCATGCTGCTGATTGCGCTGTCGGTGCAGATGTTCATGGCCGGCGTGGCGTCGTTCCTGCACCTGAGCGTTTGAAACAACGGCGCGGCCGGATCTGCCGTCATAGTGCTTCAGGTGATGGCCCAGATGTCATAATCGACCGGCAGGATGGGGGAAATCCGAAGGACGCGGCCATGCTGAGCATCGAACAATCCCTTACCGAGCGCCTGCCATGGCTGGCGCAGTATCCGCGCATCCGCCGCCCGATGGTGGGCATGCTAGGACGGTTGGCCGACGAAGACGGCTTCAATCGCGTACTGGCGCGAGTCGGCGCTGCTGAGGGTTTCGACTTTGTCGAACGCGTGCTGGACATCCTGGGTACCAGCTATCAGGTCAATCCGCGTGAACGCGAGCACATCCCGGTCGATGGCCCGCTGCTGGTGGTGGCCAATCATCCGCTAGGCATGCAGGACGCCCTGGCCTTGTTGCAGCTGATCGGCTCGGTGCGCCGCGATGTGCGTTTTCTCGGCAACGACTGGCTGGCGGTGATTCCGCAGCTGAGCAAGCTGATGTTGCCGGTGGATGTGTTTGGCAAGGGCGCGGCTTCCCGCCTGCGCGGCATCTACCGTGCGCTGGACAATGGCGAGGCGCTGATCGTGTTTCCCGCCGGCGAAGTCTCGCGTGTGCGTCCGGGTGGCGTGCGTGATGGCCAGTGGTCGGATGGGTTTGCGCGGCTGTCGCTGCGCAGCAAGGCGCCGGTGTTGCCGATCCATGTCGCTGCACGCAATTCGGCGATGTTCTACGGCCTGTCGATGCTGGCCAAGCCGCTGAGCACGGCGATGCTGCCGCGCGAGGCGGTGGCGCCGGGCAAGCGGCGGATCGGTTTCAGCATCGGTGCGTTGGTCAGCGCCGAAGAACTCGAACAGCGCAGCGGTGGCTCGTCGAAACAGGCCACCAAGCTGATGCGCCGACATGTGTATCGGGTCGGCCAGCATCGTGGCCTGATCTTTGGCGGGCAGGCGCCGCTGGCGCTCCCCGAACCGGCTGAACAGGTGGCAGCGGAACTGCTCCGATCCGAAAAACTGGCGGATCTCGGCGACGGCAAGCAAGCGTGGCTGTTCAAGGGAGCACTCGACAGCGCGGTCATGCGCGAGATTGGCCGGTTGCGCGAACTGACCTTCCGCAAGGTCGGTGAGGGCACCGGCGCGCGGCGCGATCTGGATACCTACGACCCCCATTACGAACACTTGGTGCTGTGGGATCCGCAGGCGCTGCGCATCGTCGGTTCCTATCGCTTCGGGCATGGCGGCCGGCTGATCGCCGAGCGCGGCATGGGCGGGCTGTATACCTCCAGCCTGTTCAGCTATTCGCCGGCGCTGGAATCGCGGTTGGCCCAGGGCATGGAGCTGGGGCGCAGTTTCGTGGCGCCGGCGTACTGGCGGTCCCGCGCGCTCGATCAGCTATGGCAGGGCATCGGCCTGTATCTGCAGCGACATCCGGAGCTGCATTATCTGTTCGGCCCGGTCAGCATGTCGGTGAGCCTGCCGCGCGAGGCGCGCGAATGGATCGCCGCGGCACACCAGCATTATTTCGGTGCGCCGGGACTGGCCGCGGCGCGACAGCCGTTCGTTATCTCGCCTGAAGTGGTGCAAGGCGTGCGCGCGGCACTGGAAGGTCTTGATGCGCCAGCCGGCCTCGGCAAGCTGAAACATCACCTGGATGCGCTGGGCGTAAGCCTGCCGGTGCTGTATCGCCAGTATGTCGACCTGGTCGAACCCGAAGGCGTGCAGTTCCTCGACTTCGGCGAGGATCCGGATTTTTCCGGTTGTGTGGATGGCCTGGTGATGCTGGATCTGGCTTCGCTCAAGCCGGCCAAGCGTGCGCGCTATCTTGGCAAGCCGGCATGACGGTTTAGACATTCCCGCTGCGAAGAGCTGTCGGGTTGATGTCCCGCCGCAGGGATGTCCGGCGGACAGGGCCGAGATTCGAAACTGTCACCAGTCAGGTGATGCCATGCATGGTGAGCCGGCCCGAGAGGCATCGATGCGATGGGCCGGGTAGGCGCGGCTGCCGGTCCGGTCTTGTCGGTATGGTTTTCTGGGCGAATGGTTTGGCCATTCAATTAATTGGCAACGGCTGGAATTGTTGTAAAATTGTTGTAAGGCAAATCAGGGACGATAAAAGGGCTATCAATGAGGTACGTCATCCGCGACTACACGGATGATCGTAAATAAATTCGAATTTGACGGATTTTCTTGCCCAACTTGAAGGTTGGGCTTTTTTGTGCCCGCAATTTGCGTTTTTTCTTTCGTCAATACACGGTTTTAAAACAAGAATTTTCGATTTGACGTCGGCGGAATAGATCCGCTGCTGATTAATCAGGACCACCTGGAACATCAACGGCTGCCGACGTTTCCCGGTCTGGCCGGATGGGCTGGTTGAGAATGTTCAGTCACCCGGATGGCCATGGACAGGCTGCTATGCGATCGGACACTGAGCCGGTCATTCAATTATTTGAACTTGCGAGATGGAATCCACAATGAAACGAACCTATCTATCTGTATCAATTGCGCTGGTTTTCGGCATGGCGTCTTCGCTGGCGCTGGCGCAGAGCAGCACCCCGGATCAAACAAATGCTGGCCAGGCGGCCACGACCAAGCCGGCACAGCGGGCCAGTGCGTCGAGCACCTCCAACACGACCACCTCGAACGATACCAAGCGCGTGCAGCAACTGGGAGCGATCCAGGTGCAGGCGCAGTCGCTGGCGCTGGGTGGCGGCCTGATGTCTGTGCAGACCGCGCCCAAGGCGGTTTCCACGATCAGTCGCGACGCGATCGTCAAGGCGGCGCCGGGCGGCACGTTCGTGCAGATGATCGACAGCATCCCGGGTGTCAACGCATCCACTGACGACTTCACCGGCCTCGCCAACGGCAACTACAGCATCCGCGGTTTTACCAGCGATGAGATCGGCACCACCGTCAACGGCGCGCCGATCAACGACAGCGGCAACTACAAGGTCTATTCGACCGAGTACGGCGATACCGAGAACATGGGTGACATCACCGTGTTGCAGGGTTATCCGGATGTGGACACGCCCATCGGCGGCGCGGCCGGCGGTTCAATCGCCTGGGTCACCATCGATCCCTCGCACACCGCCGGCGTGGACGCGAGCCAGACGTTTGGCAGCAATGACTACCGCCGCACCTTCCTGCGCTTGAATACCGGTGATACCGGCCCGGTGCGCTCGTGGCTGTCCTATTCCAATAACAGCGCTGACCTGTGGCGTGGTACCGGCCAGCAGAAAGTAACCAAGGTGGATGGCAAGTCGTTGTGGACCATCGACGACAACAACTCCATCTCGGCTTCGTTCCAGTACAACCGGGAATTCAACAACAGCTACGAGAGCCTGACCAAGGCGCAGGCTCTGCAGAATTACAATCAGAACTACGACGCGACGCTGCTGACGCCGACCGATACCAATTTCTACAAGCTGCACACCAACCCGTTCCGCAGCTGGCTGGTCAGCATGGATGGCGAATTCAAGCTCAGCGATAACCTGCACCTGTCGGTGGTGCCGTACGTCCAGTATGGCAACGGCGGCGGCGGCGGCGGTTCCACCTTCTTCGAATCGACATCGACGCTCAATACGTACCAGAACACCAATCAGGATCTCAACGGCGACGGCATCATCGGCGGCAAGAGCAACAAGGCCTTGGCGTATTCGATGAGCAACACGTACACGATGCGCCCCGGTGTCATCGCCAAGTTGAATCAGGACTTCGGCGAGAACAACAGTCTCGAGTACGGCGTGTGGTATGAACGTCCGCGCCAGGAGCAGAGCCAGGTATTCACGCCGGTCAATCCGAAGACAGGTGTTCCTTCCGACAACTGGGGGGATGTCGATCTGATCCGTTATCCGAATGGCACGGTGCAGAAGGCTTACAACGAATACACCGCCACGGAAACCCGCAAGGTGTTCGCCACGGACACATGGACACCGAATGACCAGTGGACCCTCACGGCGGGCGCTTCTTATCTGTGGGTGAATCGCAGCGGCTGGGATTACCAGTTTCCGGGTTCGACCAAGCAATATGGCGTCGCTGATGCGAGCTCGACCTATCACAAGGTGAGTCCGACGGTCGGCGCCAAGTACCAGTTGAATGACTCGAATCAGTTCTACTTCGGGTGGGGCAAGACGTTCCGTGCACCGATCAATGGCGCCGTCTTGCAGAATGGCGCTTCGGCGAATGCTCCCGGCCAGATTGCGCCGGCGAGTAATTTCATCAACAAACCGGAAACGGCGACCACCGCCGACCTGGGCTGGCGTTTCTACAACGACACGTTCTCGGCCAGCGTCGATGCTTACGCGTCCAGTCTCAACAACAAGCAGATCTCCGGCTTCGATGAAAAAACATTCGCTACCGTGTACCTGTCCCTGCCCAAGGTTCGTATGCGCGGCCTGAACGCCGAGGCCAGCTATAAAATCACACCGAACTGGACGGTATATGGCTCGTACGCGTACACCAAGTCCACACTGCAGTCGAATCTCAACACCGATACCCTTGCTCCGGGTCCCGGCATCAAACCGAGCCAGCTTGGTGACGGTATCTACAACACCGATGGCAAGATTCTTCTGAATACGCCGAAGAACATCGGCTATGTGCGTGTGAGCTACGACCAGGGACCGTTCTGGGCCAGCCTGGATGAAAAATATCGTGGCCCGATCTGGGGCGACTGGTCCAATACCCAGAAAGTGGGCGGCTACGCCACGCTCAACTTCAGCGCGGGTTGGAAGTTCCAGGATTTCTCGTCGTGGTTCCGCAAGCCGTACCTCAAGCTCAACGTGTTCAATCTGGCGGATCGCCAGGCGCTTACCAACGCCAACAACATCAGTGCGTATCTCGCCTCCAACCCGACCAACATCAAGGACCAGAACGGCACGACTCTTTATGCCGGCAGCGCACCGTATTACTCCTTGTTGCAAGGGCGTACGTTCATGCTGACCTTTGGCGCCTCGTTCTTCTAAAAAAGCGAAGTCGCACTCCACGGCAGCGACCGTGTGGTTCATCAGGCCGGCACCTTCGGGTGCCGGTTTTTTTATGGTTCCCGCAACTCCTTGACGGAACTGAAAGAATTTTCGAACATGGCTGAAAGTTACGAAATTGTAATATGATACGCGTAACTTTAGCCGGGCCCGATGTGCCAGATAGCTTGGCTGCGGTCAGTCTCGTCAGGGAAAACAACCAAAAATCATTGCCCTACGGGATGACCCGGTGGGCGAGGTGTCTTTTTTTGTTGCCTTGGCTCGTCATTTGTTGCGAACCACCATGGGGTCGATGTTCGATGAAAAGCACTATTCGCACGAAACTGTTGCCGCTGGCGATCGCCACGCTGCTCGCCGCTTCGCCTGCCATGGCGCAGGACACCTCGTCCGCGATTTCCGGCCGTGTGCTGGATGCCAGTGGCCAGCCGGTTGCCGGCGCCACCGTGCAGATCGTGCATGAGCCGTCCGGCACCACCAAGATCACCACCACGGGTGCGGACGGCCGCTATTCGGCGCAGGGTCTGCGCGTCGGTGGTCCGTTCGACGTCACCGTCTCCAAGGCGGGACAAGCTCAGGCCGTGCAGAACAATGTCTACCTGCAGCTGGCTCAGGAAACACCGGTCAATCTGACCATGGGCGCGGAGCAGGCGAAGAATGTCCAGAATCTCTCGGGTGTGACGGTGTCGGCCAATGCCTTGGCCCAGACCTTCTCGTCGGACAACAAGGGCATCTCGACCAACGTCTCGCAGCGCGAAATCGAGGCAACCCCGACCCCGGGTCGCTCCATCCAGAACATCGTGCGCCTCGATCCGCGCATCGTGATCTCCGATCGCGACCGTGGCGAGATCTCCGCGATCGGCCAGAACAGCCGCTACAACAACATCACGGTGGATTCGGTCAGCGCCAACGATCCGTTCGGCCTTAACGCGAATGGCTTGCCGACGCTGGGCACGCCGATTTCGCAGGACACGATCCAGGAGTACAACATCTCGACCGCCAACTACGACGTGGCCACCCGCCGCGGCGTCGGTGCGATCGTCAATGCGGTGACCAAGAGCGGCACCAACGATTTCCACGGTTCGGCGTATTACGCGTTCCAGAATCGTAGCGACATGATTGCCGACTACAACGACAAGCCGTACGGCGGCTTCCGTCGCACCTGGACTGCCGGCGCCACCGTAGGCGGTCCGATCATCAAGGACAAGCTGTTCTTCTTCGCCTCGTACGAGAAGAGCAAGCAGATTGGCCCGTCCTCCCAGTATGGCGTGCAAGGCTCCGGTGCGGCCACCGAGGTCCGCGGCCTGACCCAGCAGAATGTTGACGCCATCACCGCGGCAGCCAAGGCCAAGGGCTTTGATGTGGGTGGTCTCAGTGGCGGTAATTCCGATCTGCAGGACAAGCGTTACTTGGGCAAGATCGACTGGAACATCACCAACAACCACCGCGCCAGCTTCACCTACAGCCAGACCAAGGAAAACAAGCCGATCATCACCGGCAACAACAATATCCTGGTGTTGTCCAGCGGCTGGTACAAGACAAACGTCGACAACAAGAGCTACGCGCTGCATTTCTACGATGACTGGTCGGATGTCTTTTCCACCGACACTACCGTCTCCTATGCCGACTTCCAGCAGAATCGCGGCCCGTACAATGGCATTGCTCAACCGGATGTCTCGGTGTGCGTGAATGGCACGACCGGTTGCGCTGCCACGACCAGCTCGCCGGGCGTGGAGTTCGGTACCGAGTACTCCAGCCAGGCCAACGTGCTGCACGTGAAGACGTTGAATGCGGCTTGGGCCGGCACGCTCTATCTGGGCGATCACACGGTCAAGGGTGGCTTCGATTTCCAGCGCGGCCAGTACTACAACCTGTTCCTGCAGAATGCTTTCGGTAGCTATCAGTTCAATACCCTGGCCGACTTCAATAGCGGCAAGTACTACCTGTATCGCTTTAACGCACCGGCCGCCGGGCTTGGCCTGAAGGATGTGGCTGCCAACTTCGAGCTGAAAGAGTACGGCGCGTTCCTGCAGGATACCTGGCAGGTGAATTCGAACTTGTCGGTGCAGTACGGTTTCCGCGTCGACATTCCGCTGACCAGCGACAAGCCGCTGTACAACCCCTGCTATGCCGCTGCGCCGGGGCAGAGCGTGGTTGCTGCCAACTGCGTTTCGGCCACCGGCGGCTTCGGTCGTACCAACACCAGCACCATCAATGGCCATCGCCAGGTGCAGCCGCGCGCGTCGTTCAATTACACCTTCGACACGGAGCGCATGACTCAGCTGCGTGGTGGCGCCGGTCTGTTTATCTCCAACCCACCGAGCGTATGGCTGGGCAACATCTACCAGAACTCCGGTGTGACCCAGGTGCAATTCGCTTGCGGTCCGAGCTCTTCGGCCTCGGCTGCCTGCAAGCCGGGCTCCGTTGGCTATCCGGCGTTTAGCTCTGATCCTAATGGCCAGAATGCCGGCTCGGCACCGATTCCGGGCGCCAAGGGCGCGCAGATGGCGGTCAGCACGGTCAGCGACAATTTCGCGATCCCGAGCGTGTGGAAGATGTCGCTCGGCTTTGACCGGGAGCTGCCGTGGTGGGGTGTGGTGTTCAGTGCCGACTACGAGCACATCAAGAACCGCAACGCGATCTGGTATCAGAACCTCAATATCGGTGCGTCCACCGGCATGCTGCCGGACGGTCGCTTTACCTACTACAAGAATCCGAAGAGTGGCAGCACAGGTAACACGGCGCGTGCGAATGCCAATCCGTCATTCGGCGATGCAGTGATCAACCTGGCCAACAGCGACCAGGGCAGCGCCGACAGCCTCAGTCTCGCGCTGAAGAAGCCGTTCGCGGATGAATGGTCCGCCATGGCCGGCTTCACCTGGAGCCGCGCCACGGAAGTGAACCCCGGTACCTCGAGCGTGGCTCGTTCCAGCTACAGCAACAACGTCTGGGTGAATCCGAACGAGAACAAGGCAAGCACATCCAGCTATTCGATTCCGAAGCGCGTGATCGCCTCGCTGACTTGGCAGCACCGTTTCTTTGGCGACTACGCCACGAGCGCCACCGTGTTCTATGACGGCCACTCGGGTACCCCGTACAGCTGGCGCTTCGGCAACGACGCCAACGGTGACGGTTTTGTCTCCGACCTTGCCTACATCCCGAACAAGGGGGATATCACCTTTGCGCCGGGTACCACGCAGGCACAGCAGAACTCGTTCTGGCAGTACATCGACAACGACAAGTATCTGAAGGATCACAAGGGCCAGATCGCCAGCCGCAACGGCGCCCGCGCTGCCTGGATCAATCAGGTCGATCTGAGCTTCAGTCAGGAAATTCCGGGCCTGTTCAAGGGCAACAAGGGCATGATCCGCCTTGATGTCTACAATCTCGGCAACATGCTCAACAAGAAGTGGGGTGTCGATCACCGCGCCAGCTTCCCGCTGGTACGCAATCTCGCCGATTTCGCCGGTGTCGATGCCAATGGCAAGTACATCTACGACATCAGCAAGGCGGCCTACAAAGATGCCAATGGCAACTACAGCCCGCTGGCCCTCCCGCGTGCGGATGAGCTGAATGGTCCGACCCAGCGTTGGTCGATCCTGGCAACCGTTCGTTACACCTTCTAGCTAAGCAAGCGACAATTCGAAAACCCTGGCCGGCGCCCGCAAGGGCGCCGGCTTTTTGTTGGCTTGACCGCGCCATGGTTGACGCAGGAAGCTAGCGGGTCTGCTGCAGCTGTGCGCGGACGTATGCCGCGGGTTGCGGCCAGGAGATGGATGCATGAATGACACACACGCCGGCCAAGCTGGCAAGTCGGCCACCGTAAGCGCGCGCATTTCGCCGGTGGGCGGGCTGGACATTCTTTCCCGCAACGAGGTGGCACGGTTGCGCGGTGCCAGCGACTCGGGTCTGCATGCCTTGCTGCGCCGCTGCGCGCTGGCGGTGCTGACCTCGGGCGGCATCAGTGACGATCCGCGGGCGATCCTCGAGCAGTACCCGGATTTCGATATCCAGGTGCTGCAGCAGGATCGCGGCATCAAGATCGAGCTCAGTCATGCGCCGGCACAGGCTTTCGTGGATGGCCAGATCATTCGCGGCATCAACGAACTGCTGGTGGCGGTCGTGCGCGATATCGTCTACGTGTCGACCCAGCTGGAGCAGATCGGTATCGATCTGGGCGGCTCGGCCGGACTGACCCAGGGCGTGTTCGAGATCCTGCGCAACGCGCGCATCCTGAAACCGCATGTCGATCCCAACCTGGTGGTGTGCTGGGGCGGTCACTCGATATCGCGCGACGAATACGAATACACCAAGCAGGTCGGCTATCAGCTTGGCCTGCGTGGGCTGGATATCTGCACCGGGTGCGGACCGGGCGCGATGAAGGGGCCGATGAAGGGTGCGACCATCGCTCACGCCAAGCAGCGGCGTCGGCACAATCGCTACATCGGCATCACCGAGCCGGGCATCATTGCCGCCGAATCGCCGAATCCGATCGTCAACCATCTGGTGATCATGCCGGACATCGAGAAGCGGCTCGAGGCATTCGTGCGCATGGGTCACGGCATCATCGTGTTCCCCGGCGGGGTCGGCACAGCCGAGGAAATCCTCTATCTGCTCGGCATCCTGCTGCATCCGGACAATGCTGGTACGCCATTCCCGCTGATCTTCACCGGGCCGCGCGAATCGGCTGCCTACTTCGAGCAGATCGACCGCTTCCTGCGCCTGACCCTGGGTGACGAAGTGGCGCAGCACTATCAGATCATTGTGGATGATCCGGCGGCGGTGGCGCGGGCGATGGTCAGGGGTATCGACAAGGTGCGCCACAACCGGCTGGACACCAAGGATGCGTTTTTCTTCAACTGGGCGCTGCAGATTCCACTGGAGTTCCAGTTGCCGTTCCGCCCCACCCACGAGGCGATGCGTGCGCTGCAGATCCACCACGACCGTCCACGGCATGAGCTGGCGGCGGATCTGCGTCGGGCCTTTTCCGGCATTGTCGCGGGCAACGTGAAGGAGGAAGGCGTGCAGGCGATCGAGCAGCATGGCCCGTTCGATATCGACGGTGATGCGGACATCATGCGTGCACTGGACAAGCTGTTGCAGGCGTTCGTCCAGCAGCATCGGATGAAGCTGCCCGGTGGCGCGGCGTATGTCCCGTGCTATCGGGTATTGACCACCTGATTATGGGCGAAAATCTGTCCGCGGTGGCTTGACAGCTCCCTGCGCTCTCGACAAACTACGCAGCTCACGCCCGAATAGCTCAGCTGGTTAGAGCACTTGACTGTTAATCAGGGGGTCGCTGGTTCGAGTCCAGCTTCGGGCGCCACATTTGATGAAAAGCCGGCATATTGCCGGCTTTTTGTTTTCTGCTGTGGTGACATGTGCTCAGTTCATTTGCGAGCAGTCTGCGATTTGACTGGCGCTGGCCGGGGCGCCGCGGACGCGACCGGAATTGGAGACCGCCACGCTGAGCGCATGCTCTGCGCTGGACGGTTGGCAGAACAACAGGGTGAGATTGCTGCCGCTGGCGCTGCCGTCAGGGCCAAAGTGCACGAGACGTCGCCCGCTGCTGCTCTGGATGATCAGCTTGTCGTTGTAGCCGTGACCGACATACAGCGGCCCATGGTCCGGTTGATTGTTGTGATCGGCGTCGTGAGCAAGCAGCCAGCCGTTGTTCCAGCGCATGTCACTGCTGCAGCTGTTGCCGTCGCGCGTCGGACAGAACAGTGTGCGCTTGCCACTGGTGATCGCGGTTGCACGGGTGTGCTGGAGTGCCGCGATGAAGTCCGTCTGCGCGACCTGCAGCTGGTTCCGGCTGAGCAGCTTGCGCATGGGTGGTACGGCGATGCCGGTGAGCGCTGCGATGATGGCGAGTACCATGATCTGTTCGATCAGGGTCATGCCATGCTGCCGGCAAGCTGGCTTGGAGTTCCGGGGAGCTGTCACGGCGTCGCGTCCTGCGTTGTCCGGGAGGCTCATGCTAAGACGTTGGTGCCAACCGGCCAGTAGCCCGATGGAGGTGTGGGTGTCGGCCTCTGCTGACGCCCCCTGTCAGCAGGCCCGATTTAAAATGCGCTGCCGCGCCCACATCTGTAGCCGATGACCGACCGCTTCCAGCTCGTTGCCCCCTACCAGCCCGCCGGCGACCAACCGCAGGCGATCCAGCGCTTGTCCGAAGGTTTCGAGGCTGGTCTGGCTGCGCAGACCCTGCTGGGCGTGACCGGCTCGGGCAAGACCTACACCATCGCCAACGTGATCGAGCAGGTGCAGCGGCCGACCATCGTGATGGCGCCGAACAAGACACTGGCAGCGCAGCTGTACGGCGAGTTCAAGGAGTTCTTCCCGCACAACGCGGTGGAGTACTTCGTCAGCTACTACGACTATTACCAGCCGGAAGCCTATGTGGTGGCGTCGGATACCTTCATCGAGAAGGACGCCTCGATCAACGAGCACATCGAGCAGATGCGATTGTCGGCGACCAAGGCGCTGCTGTCGCGTCGCGATTCGATCATCGTGGCCACCGTGTCGGCGATCTACGGCCTCGGCAATCCGGAGGACTACCTGTCGCTGCGACTGATCCTGGCCAAGGGCGAGCGCATCGACCAGCGCAAGCTGATCCATCAGCTGACCGAGTTGCAGTACACCCGCAACGAGATGGAGTTGCGTCGCGGCATGTACCGCGTGCGCGGCGAGATCATCGATGTGTTTCCGGCCGAATCGGAAATCGAGGCGTTGCGCATCGAGCTGTTCGACGGCGAGGTGGAGAACCTGTCGCTGTTCGATCCGCTCACTGGCGAGACGATCCGCAAGGTGCAGCGCTACACGGTCTACCCACGCACGCATTACGCGAGCACACGCGAGAGCGTGCTGAACGCGATCGAGACGGTCAAGGTCGAGCTGAAGGAGCGGCTGGAGCAGCTGTACAAGGACAACAAGCTGGTCGAGGCACAGCGGCTGGAACAGCGCACCCGTTTCGACATCGAGATGATGGCCGAGGTGGGTTATTGCCAGGGCATCGAGAATTATTCGCGTCATCTGACCCGACGCGAGCCCGGCGAGCCGCCGCCGACGCTGTTCGATTACCTGCCGTCCGATGGTTTGCTGGTGGTGGACGAATCGCACGTCACCGTGCCGCAGCTCGGTGCGATGTACAAGGGCGACCGCTCGCGCAAGGAGACCCTGGTGGAGTTCGGTTTCCGGCTGCCGTCGGCGATGGACAACCGGCCGCTGCGCTTCGAGGAATGGGAGCAGCGCGTGCCGCGCTCGATCTTCATTTCGGCCACGCCGCGTGCCTACGAGCTGGACAAGTCCGGCGAGGCGGTGGTTGAGCTGCTGGTGCGCCCGACCGGCCTGGTCGACCCGGAAGTCGAAGTGCGTCCGGTGCGCACCCAGGTCGACGACCTGCTCAGCGAAGTGCACAAGCGCGTGGCGATCGGCGACCGCGTGCTGGTCACCACGCTGACCAAGCGCATGGCGGAGAACCTCACCGAATATCTGGCGGAGCACGACGTGAAGGTGCGCTACCTGCACTCGGACGTCGAGACGGTCGAGCGCAGCGAGATCATCCGCGATCTGCGTCTGGGCGAGTTCGATGTGCTGGTCGGCATCAACCTGCTGCGCGAGGGCCTGGACATGCCCGAGGTGTCGCTGGTGGCGATCCTCGATGCCGACAAGGAGGGCTTCCTGCGCTCCACCGGCTCGCTGATCCAGACCATCGGCCGCGCCGCGCGCAACGTGCGTGGCAAGGCGATCCTGTATGGCGACCAGATCACCCGCTCGATGCAGGCGGCCATGGACGAGACCGCCCGCCGCCGCGAGAAGCAGCTGGCATGGAACGAACAGCAGGGCATCGTGCCGACCACCATCGTGCGGCGTATCGCCGACATCATGGAGGGCGCGCGCAGTGAAGCCGGCAACCGCCGCGGCAGCAAGTCTTCTCGCGGCCGTGCAGCGGTGGCCGAGCAGGCGGCCGATTACGTTGGGCTCAACCCGCAGCAGGCAGCGGGCGCGATCAAGAAGCTGGAGGCGCAGATGTACAAGCACGCGCAGAATCTGGAGTTCGAGGACGCCGCCAGATTGCGCGACCAGATCCACCAGCTGCGTGAACAGGCCTTGCGCTGAGCGGCAGCCTGATCCCATTCGGATATTGTCGAGCGCAGGCTGCTCCCGTATACTGCGCGGCTCGCGCGGTCGTTGAACGGCGTGAGACGGGCGGTTAGCTCAGCGGTAGAGCACTACCTTGACATGGTAGGGGTCACAAGTTCGATCCTTGTACCGCCCACCAATTCATAACCCATTGATCGAATGGGACTAAGAGGGGAATCCGAGAGGGTTCCCCTTTTTGTTTGCGCATGAAGCCTTGAGATCGTGCACAAATCAGTACCGTCGTGCGGATAGACGCATGCACAGGCTGACTCGGGCACGCCTAAGGCATCGGCGCAGTCCTACAGCATGCGCAGCAATTCCCTCATCAGTGGCAGCCGGCGCACGCGCACGGCGCTGGCGCGGAAGACCGCATTGGCCAGCGCCGGCGCAGCGGTGGGCATGGCGAGGAAGCTGGCGCCGGCGGGCGGGCGGTCGTCGGCGGGCACGACGATGACTTCGATCGCGTTCGGCAGCTGCGCCATGCTGGCCAGCGGATAGTCCTTGTAGTTGTGTTGCTGGATCTGGCCATCCTTGAACGTGATGGCGAGGTTCAACGCGGTGGACAACGCGTCGAGCGTGGCGCCGGCGAGCTGGCCTTCCAGGCCCAGCGGGTTGATCACGCGACCGACATCGGCGGCACAGACGACGCGCTGGATCACCAGCTTCTGCTCCTGCATCGCCACTTCGATGGCATGCGCCACATAGGCGCCGTCGACATGCCAGCAGGCGATGCCGAGGCCGTTGACGCTGTGCAGCCAGTTCTTCCATTCGATCCGGTCGGTGACCAGCTTCAGCACGTTGGCCAGGCGGCCGGTATCGAGCGTGCCGCCGGCACTCAACGGCAGCTCGCGCGGTGCGCCTAGCATGCGCAGGTGGGTGACCAGCGGATCCTCTTTCATGCTGTGCGCGATTTCGTCGATGAAGCTTTCCACCGCGAACGCGTTGCTGAGGTGTGGCATGCCGCGCATCGGGCCGCGCGGGATCGCGGAATCCAGCGCGTACCAGTCGCTGCGATAGTTCGGCACCAGCGCGGCGGGCAGCTGATCGACGTGGAGTTCGGACGTCCATAACCGGTTGTCGGGCATGTTGCGCTGGGTCAGCGCCGAGGCACTGGCCATGCGCTGGTTCCAGCCGAGCAGCTGGCGCTTGCGGTCGAGGGTCGCGCTGAGCTGGTGCACGCTGCCGGAGCGGTAATAGTCGTGGCCGAAGTCCTGCCCGCGCGTCCACAGCAGCCGTACCGGCTTGTCGATGGCCCTGGCCAGCATCACTGCCTCCGCGACATAGTCGTGATCGAGCCGGCGGCCGTAACCGCCGCCGACGCGTGGCACGCGGATGTCGATCTGCGCGGGACTCAGGCCGGTCAGGCGCTGCACCACCGCCCATGCCCTCTGCGGTGCCTGGGTCGGCACGACCAGGCTGGCGCGATCCTTGTCCAGCTTCACCAGGCAGTTCATCGGTTCGGCGGTGGCATGCGCCAGCCACGGCTGGTAGTAGGTGGCATCGAGCCGGCGTGCGGCTTTCCTGCTGGCGGCATCGACGTTGCCATCGTTGCGCACGCGCGCAGTGGGGTCGGTCTTGCCGGCGAGCAGGGCGCTGGCTTGTTGCTCCAGTGCGTAGCTGCTTTCGCTGCCGCTGGCGCCGGGCTTCCATTCGAGCTTGAGTTTCTCGCGGCCCTGCAGTGCCGACCACGTATCTTCGGCCAGCACCGCCACGGCCGGGGCAATCACCGTGCTGCCCAGCGGCTGCCCCGATTCGGGTCGCAGACGCACCACCTTCAGCACGCCTTTGACGGCGAGCGTGTCGGTGGTGTCGATGTGCGCCAGCGTGCCGTCCGGCCATGGGCAATGCACCAGCACGGCGACCACGGCGTCGCCGTAGTGCTCGTCGATCGCATAGCGGGTCAGGCCGGTGACGATCTCGCGCGCGTCAACGTCGCCGGCCGGCTTGCCGATCAGCTGATAGTTCGCGGCATCTTTCAGCGGCGGCGCGCTGACGGGCAACGCGATCTTGCCGGCATCCGCGGCCAGGCTGCCGTAGGTGAAGCGGCGACCGTCCGGCGCGATCACCGTGCCGGCCTCGCAGCGCAACTTGTTGGCCGGCACGCCGAGTCGACGTGCTGCGGCCTGCAGCAGCAGCCAGCGTGCCGTCGCACCGATCTGGCGCAGGTCGTTCCAGGCAGCGGGGATCGAGCCGCCGCTGCCGCCGATCTGGCGTCCATAGGTCCAGCGCGGCTGGCCGTTGTTCTCGGTCACGCCGAGGCCGAGCGGCACCACGCTGACACGGTTCCAGTCGGCGTCGAGTTCGTCGGCGATGATCCGCGGCAGCGAGGTGGCAACGCCGGTGCCCGTATCCGGATCGCGCGCACCGATCAGCACGCTGCCGTCGGCATCGATGCGCACATAGGCGCCGAGGTCGTGGAAGGTGTCGCCGAGCAGGGCCAGCGGCAGCGGCGCATCGGCCGCATCGGCCATGCGGATGCCGACTACCAGCGCGCCGGCGGTGCCGGCCAGCACCTGCAGGAAGCGGCGGCGCGACAATCGGATCTGGTTGG
Organism: Rhodanobacter sp.; assembly: GCA_027307195.1. GTDB lineage: Bacteria > Pseudomonadota > Gammaproteobacteria > Xanthomonadales > Rhodanobacteraceae > Rhodanobacter. Next base: position 22,381 of record DAHUXL010000134.1, read on the forward strand.
GCGTTGTGGGATCGTTGCTCATGGCTGGCCTGCCTTGCCGGCGGCGACGCGCTTGATCGCGCGGCGCACGCGGGTCTGGCAGCCGCAGCGGCACAGGTTCGGCAGCTGGTCGATATCGTCGTCGCCGGGATGCGGCTTGCGCCTGAGCAGATCGATCGCGGCGATCAGCCAGCCTGGCGTGCAGTAGCCGCAGCCGATCGCATCTTCGTCGACAAAGGCCTGCTGCATCGGATGCAGGCTGCCGTCGTTGCCGGCCAGGCCTTCCACCGTGACGATCTGCCTGTCGGCCAGTTTGGCCAGCGGCTGGATAATCGCGGATACCGCCTTGCCGTCGAGCAGTACCAGATCGGCACCGTTTTCGCCTCGCTCGCCACCGTATTTGGTGCCGGTCAGCCGCAGCACGTCGCGCAAATACCACAGCAGCGGCATCTGCGGATCGCCGGTGTGGCGGTAGTGCTCGCCGTTGATCTCAAGGTCAATGCCGTCACGCGCCTTCTCGGGCACGATGCTGCTGTCCGAAGTGACCGGCACGGCCTGGGCTTGCACGGGCGCCATCCATCATCTCCTCACGAATCTGTCCGCACATTGTGGCATTGCTGCCGCCCGCTTAGGGGCGTGCGCGACTGAACAAGCGACGCCAGACCAGATACACCGGCACACCGGCCAGCATGATCAACCCGCCGATACCTGCATTGCGCGGGTTGTCGCGCATCGTCATCACCACCACCCACGCCACCGTGCCGATGAACAACAGCGGCAACCACGGGTAGCCCGGCACCCTGAAACTCGCCGTGGCGCCGTCGCGGCGGCGATACCAGAACAGCGTGGCGACGCCGACCGCGCAGGCCAGCCAGTCGCCGAACGTGGCGTAGTCCAGCAGCTGACCGTAGCTGCCCGACAGCGCCAATACGATCGCCCAGCCGGACAGCAACAGCAGTGCGGTATTTGGCGTGCGGTAACGCGGGTGCAGTCGTGCGACCGCGCGGAAGAACAAGCCGTCCTCGCCCATCGCCTGCAGCACGCGCGCGCCGGCGACCAGGGTGATGTTGCAGAAGCCCAGCGTGGAAATCGCCACGCCGAGCGCGATCAACTTGGCGCCGAGCGGGCCGACCACCCGCTGCATCACGTCGGCAGCCGGCGCGTGGCTGGCAGCGAGGCCGGCATGGCCGAGCACGGCCAGATAGGCCACGTTGACCAGCGCATAGGCGATGATCACCAGCAACATGCCGAGCGTCAGTGCGCGCGGCAGTGTGCGCTGCGGATCGCGCACCTCACCGGCCAGATTGTTGAGATAGGTGAAGCCGGAATACGCGAACAGCACCGGCAACGCCGCGCCGATGAAACCGATCCCGCTGCGCGCCGGATCGACCGCCAGCACCTGACCGTGACCGGCACCGGCGAGGAACAGGCCACACACCACCAGCACCGCCACCGCCAACAGCTTGAGCAGGGCGAACAGGTTCTGGATCTGCGCACCGAGGCGGATGCCGAACAGGTTGATGCCGCTGACGAAGACCAGTGCGCCGACCGTCAGCGGCAGCGCCATCGACGGCGGCAGGCTGAACACCGCCGCCGCATAGCTGGCGAAGATCGTCGCCACCGCCGCGCTTGAACCGGAGTAGATCACCAGCAACATGGTCCAGCCGAACAGGAACCCGGCCAGCGGTCCGAATGCCTCGCGCAGATAGACATAGGTGCCACCCGCATGTGGTCGACGTGCGCCGAGCTCGGCGTAGCAAAGCGCGCCGATCAGGGTGAGTACGCCGGCACCGGCCCAGATCAACAGCAGCGCGAGACCCGATTCGGTACGTTGTGCGGCAATGCCGGGATTGAGAAAAATGCCGCCGCCGATGATCCCGCCAACCACGATCAGGGCAGCGTCCCACGGGCGCAGGCTGCGCGCATAGCCGGGCTGGTTGTCGTTCATGCGGTGGGTCACCAAGGGCGGGAGGCGCAGCATGGCGGGCGTCGCGCGTGCGGGCAAGCCGGTGCTGTTTCAGCCCAGGCGAAACTCGCCGCGGATGCCCATGGCGCAGGCGCCGCCGATACTGATGGCGCCGGTCGCCGCGTCGCGCATCACCTCGACGTAGCCGTCGCGACCCACCTCGCGTCCCTGGCTGGCACGGTAGTGCAGGCCGTAGCCGGCGGGATCGCCAACCTCGGCCAGGAAGGCCATGATCGCGGCATTCGCACTACCGGTGACGGGATCTTCGGGAATGCCATCGGCGGGACAGAATGCACGCACAGCCATTGCTGCATCACCCCTCGCATCACTTGTGGACTCGCGGCCGAACACGCTGACGCCGACCGCGCCAATGGCCTGGCTGAGCGCCGCGATCAGCGCAAGATCAGGCTGCAACTGGCGCACGTCTGCTGCGCTGTTCAAGTCGCAGACGAGCCAGCGTGGCCCGTTGTCGACCAGTCGCATCCGGGCTTGCGTAAGATCGAGGTGCAGGGCTTTCGCCAACTCGGCATGCTCGCGCGCGGCTACGGTCTGCAGCGTGGCAGGCGGCGCCTGCACACGGATGATCCGTTCATTGCCGCAGCCCTCGACGCGCACAGGCAGCAGCCCGGCGGCGCACTCCTGTACCAGATCGGATTTTCCGGGCGGCACCAGCGCGGATTCGATCGCGGCATACGCGCTGCCCACGCTGGGGTGGCCGGCGAATGGCAGCTCCTGGCGCGGGGTGAAGATGCGTACGCGGTAGTCCGCGTCGGCGCGGGTCGGCGGGAGCAGGAAGGTGGTTTCGGACAGGTTGGTCCAGCGCGCGAATGCCTGCATCGTGGCGTCATCCAGACCGTCGCCGTCGATCACCACGGCCAGCGCATTGCCGAGCAGCGGCAGGTGGGAGAACACATCGAGCTGCATGAAACGGCGGGTGCGGGACATGGCGATTCCGGCTGGGCATCGCCTGACGATGCCACCCGCAAGCGCCCGTCACAAGTAGGGTGCGCCCGGGCCAGCATGCGCACGCTGGGTTGCGGCAGACGGGACGAGGCGCCAGCAAGCAGGAAGCCGACGTCTTGCGGCGTCGGCTTCCTGTGCGGGGGGTCGAATGGTCAGAACACGCTGAGGAACAAGGCCAGGTTCGTCACGTTGAGCGTGCCGATGCCTGCACCGGGGTCATAGCCATTGACGCCGTTGTAGAACCAGTTGTCGCCCGCCCTGATGTCGGTGAACGGCGAGAACGGGCCGTAGCCGAAGATGTTCTGCAGCGGATAGACCTGCGGATTCCAGAAACCGACGCGGCCGCGGGTCGACTGCTTCAGCAGTGCGCTGATGCCGTTGAGCTGGGGTGCGACAAAGCTGGTGCCGCCTTCGAACGTCAGCAGGCCCGCGCCGTCCAGTGACGAGACGAAGCTGTAGCCGCTTTCCGGATCCGCATTCAGAGAAATGTCGGGCACGTTGCGACCGCGGTAATTGCCCGGCAGCGTGTAGTTGATGCCAAACGCCGGGAAGAACAGGGTCTGGTTCTTCTCGCTCTTGCGAATGCCGGAAGTGAACTGCTGATAGCGCGGCAACGACCAGAACACGCTCACACCACCACCTCCGCCGACCGAGAACACCTCATCGGTGATATCCACGCCGAAATTGGTCTGGAAATACTTGGAGATGTAATCCCAGCCCCAGACGCTTTCCTTGCTGATCGATGCCGTCGGTCCACCGCTGAAGCTGAAAGAGAACGGTACGGTCGTGCCACCCGCAGTGGTGATGTAAGGATCGGATCCGGGGGCGTCGGCAGTGAGCGGCGGCGGCACGGGGTCGGTGAGCGAGCCGCCCAGTCCACGCACCGTGTCGTAGGCGCCCGAGTCGCCGGACGTGGCGAACATCGAGATGCCCTGTGCCGCCGCTTCCAGGAAGACCTGGTGGAAGGCCAGCAATTCGTCGGTGAAGTCGACACCGCCGTTGAGTTGCGGGAAGTAGAAGATTTCCGGCGAGCCCCAGCTTACCGACAGGCTGTCGACCTTGTTGTCGGACACCGCCTGATTGAACACGTCGAAGAAACCGGCATCGGTGTTGGGTGCGTCGTACACGATGATGTTCGCCCAGGGTGCCAGACCGCCGGACTGTTCGACATCGAGCGAGGTCTCGCCGGAGCCGGCATTGCTGCCCAATGGACCGCCGCCGTCCACATGCACCTGGGTGATGCGGTTGGGTTTCACCGCCAGGCCGATCGTGCTCCAGTAGCTGTAGGCATCGGCGGGGAGGAAGTTCGCCAGGGTGGCGATGCCGATGGTCGAGCCCTTGCCGTTCACGCCGGCCTTGTAGAGCGGGTTGATGTTGTAGCGATTGGCCACATCCCCGACCGTGAATTCGCCAGGTGTGCAAGTGGCGGTGGGATTGCCGGTGCAGGGCGCGAGGGCAGGTGCCGCGCCCTTGGCCAGGGCATTCGTCCTGGGACCCGGCTGCGGCGGGAACAGTGCACTTACGCGATGCGAGCGATAACGGGCCTCGCTGCTGAGGCCCGAAGCCACGACCAGCGTGCCGGAAAGCGCCGAGGGCATGCTTGGCGTGGCATTCGGCCGGTGGAAGGTGGTTCCGTCACTGGCCTGGTAATCATGGATGGACGTATGGAAGGCTGTATTGAACTGGCCGATCGTACCGCTGACCTTGACTGCCAGATGGTTCGGCAACAACTCGACCTGGGTAAGCCCCTGCTGCTTCAGGAACGATTTCACCCTGGCGATCTCGTCGGCGGTGGCGCCATAGCGATCCGCGAACTGTGCCGTGGTGAGGAAGCGGTGATATGAGGGATTGCCCTGAGTGACCGTACTGTAGATGTACTGCTCGAGCGCGTCCTGATTGTGCAGGCCGAGCACCAGCGTGACATTCACGGTTTGACCGGGATTGCTTGCCCCCAGGTCGGTAGGCGCCGAGTCGCCGGCGGCGAAAGATGTGGTAGCGAAGCCGCAAAGCAGCAGCGCCAACGAAGTCGCGAGCGACTTGCGATGCAAGTGCGTGAGCATGAGCTTTCTCCAAGGGTTGAAACGGTCACGCTGGGTAACGCTGCGGCACCACATCGCGTCGCGCCCGCGCCCCCGGCAGGCCGGTGAGCCATACGTTCGTAATCTCGTTCCCCGACAACCCAGGACGGCCCCTGAAGATCAATCCGCGCTGGTCCGGCGACGCTAGCAGCGTAGGGTCGATCTTGGAAGTGTCTGATCGAGCGAAATATGTTGCGAAATCCATGCTGCAACTCAAAATCGTCCCGCATGAAATTACGGTCATGCTTTTGGGTCGAGGCTGTCGCAGGCTGGCGAAACGCCTGATGTTGGAGCTTGCCTGCGGCCACCGACGGGCCGCCCACTTTCTGGTGGCAGACCAAGTTGCGGCACAATAGAGAGATTGTGCGTCGCAAACGGCCGTTTTCGACGCGGTATTTCCCGGAGTCGAAGCCGCCCCATGACCATCATCAAGCAAGACGACCTGATCCAGTCCATCGCCGACGCGCTGCAGTACATCAGCTATTACCACCCGGTCGACTACATCAAGGGTCTCGCCGCCGCCTACGAGCGCGAGGAAAGCCCGGCCGCGAAGGATGCGATGGCGCAGATCCTGATCAACTCGCGCATGGCTGCCGAAGGGCATCGCCCGCTGTGCCAGGACACCGGCATCGTCACCGTGTTCCTCAAGGTCGGCATGAACGTGCAGTGGAACGCCACGCTGTCGCTGGACGAGATGGTCAACGAGGGCGTGCGCCGCGCCTACAACGACCCGGACAACAAGCTGCGCGCCAGCATCCTGGCCGACCCGGCCGGCAAGCGCATCAACACCAAGGACAACACGCCGGCGATCATCAATGTCTCGATCGTGCCGGGCGACACGCTCGACGTGATCGTGGCGGCAAAGGGCGGCGGCTCCGAGGCGAAATCGAAATTCGTGATGCTCAACCCGTCCGACTCGATCGTCGACTGGGTGCTGAAGACCGTGCCGACGATGGGCGCCGGCTGGTGCCCGCCGGGCATGCTCGGCCTGGGCATCGGCGGCACCGCCGAGAAGGCGATGCTGCTGGCGAAGGAGGCGCTGATGGAGCCGATCGACATCCAGGAGGTGATCGCGCGCGGTCCGGGCAATCGCGCCGAGGAACTGCGCATCGAGCTGTACGAGAAGGTCAACGCGCTCGGCATCGGTGCGCAGGGCCTGGGCGGTCTTACCACCGTGCTGGACATCAAGATCAAGGATTACCCGACCCACGCGGCGAACCTGCCGGTGGCGCTGATCCCGAACTGCGCCGCGACCCGCCACGCGCACTTCACGCTGGACGGTTCCGGTCCGGTGATGCTCGATCCGCCGTCGCTGGAAGACTGGCCGAAGCTGACCTACGACAGCTCCAAGGGGCGACGGGTGAACCTCGACACCGTGACGCGCGAGGACGTGGCGAGCTGGAAACCGGGCGAAGTGCTGCTGCTCAACGGCAAGCTGCTGACCGGCCGCGACGCCGCACACAAGCGCATGGTCGAGATGTTGAACAAGGGCGAGCCGCTGCCGGTGGATTTCAAGGGCCGCTTCATCTACTACGTCGGGCCGGTCGATGCGGTGCGCGACGAAGTGGTGGGACCGGCCGGCCCCACCACCGCCACCCGCATGGACAAGTTCACCGAACAGGTACTCGCCCAGACCGGTCTGCTTGGCATGGTCGGCAAGGCCGAGCGTGGCCCGGCAGCGGTCGAGGCGATCAAGAAGCACCAATCGGTGTACCTGATGGCGGTCGGTGGCGCGGCATACCTGGTGTCCAAGGCGATTAAGGCCTCGCGCGTGGTCGGCTTTGCCGATCTCGGCATGGAGGCGATCTACGAGTTCACCGTGGAGGACATGCCGGTGACGGTGGCGGTCGATTCGCTGGGCAGTTCGGTGCACCAGACCGGCCCGCGCGAATGGCAGGCACGGATCGGCAAGATCCCCGTTGTTGTTCAATAGCAGTGTGTGCACAGCGCACGCCATGGCCTCCTCCTCTGCGGGGAGGATTGAAGAAGGGGAATCCATGGCTTGCGCGGAACATCATCGAAAAATGCAAACAGAAGTCTAAACGTCCAAACATGAAATCCGGCCGGGTCATTGCAATTGCCTTGTCGCAGCGCAACACTGGCGTGATGCGTTTCCCTCCAGCCACCAACAGCGAATCCCCGTGACCCCGCCCAACCCCGCACCGTTGCCTCCCGACGCTCCCTGGATCGTGATGAAGTTCGGCGGCACCAGTGTCGCCACGCTGCCGCGCTGGCAGAACATCCTGGAGCTGGTCGCCAGCCGCCGCGCCGAAGGCGCACGCGTGCTGGTCGTCGTCTCCGCACTGACCGGCGTCACCGACGCGCTCAAGCAACTGTGCGCGCAGGGCGAGCCGGGCAAACGCAGCGAGGCGGCCAAGGCGATCGCGCAGCGTCACTACGATCTGCTCGATCACATGCAGCTGGCCATGCCGGACACGCTCGGCGAGCGACTCGGCGATCTGGCGAAGCTGGCCGGCGAAGGCCCCGCCATGCTGGGCGAGCTGGCCTGGCAGGCGCAGGTGCAGGCGCATGGCGAGCTGATGTCCAGCGCGCTCGGTGCCGCGTTCCTCAGCCACAGCGGGCTGCCTACGCAATGGCTGGATGCGCGCGACTGTCTCGCTGCCATCGCCCTGCCGAACCAGAACGAGCGCACCCGGCTGCTGTCGTCGATGGTCGAGGCAAAAGCCGATCCCGCATTGAATGCACGGCTTGCCGCGCTCGGCGAGGTGTTCATCACGCAGGGCTTCATCGCCCGCGAAAGCAAGGGTCGCACGGTGCTGCTCGGCCGTGGCGGTTCGGATACCTCGGCAGCGTATTTCGGTGCCCTGCTGAAGGCGCAGCGAGTCGAGATCTGGACCGACGTGGCCGGCATGTTCACCGCCAACCCGCGTCAGGTGCCCGGTGCGCGCCTGCTGCAGCGGCTGGATTACGAGGAGGCGCAGGAAATCGCCTCCACCGGCGCCAAGGTGCTGCATCCGCGCTGCCTGTCGCCATTGCGCGAACCGCGCGTGCCGCTGCTGATCAAGGACACCAACCGGCCGGAACTCGAAGGCACCGTGATCGGCCCCGAAGTGCGTGCGCATGCGCCCAGCGTCAAGGCGATCAGCGCGCGCAAGGGCATCACCCTGGTGTCGATGGAATCGGTCGGCATGTGGCAACAGGTCGGTTTCCTCGCCGACGTGTTCGCGCACTTCAAGCAGCACGGCTTGTCGGTGGACCTGATCGGTTCGGCCGAAACCAATGTCACCGTGTCGCTCGATCCCACCGAGAACCTGCTGGACTCCGATGCGATCGCGGCGCTGGCCAGCGATCTGGCCAAGGTATGCCGGGTCAAGGTGATCGCGCCGTGCGCGGCGATCACCCTGGTCGGTCGCGGCATGCGTTCGTTGCTGCATACCTTGTCCGGCGTGCTGGCCGAGTTCGGCCAGCTGCGCGTGCACATGATTTCGCAGTCGTCTAACAACCTCAACCTCACCTTCGTGGTGGATGAGGAAGTCGTCGATACGCTGCTGCCGCACCTGCACGATCTGCTGATCGCCGCCGGTGCCTTGCGCACCGACGACAGCGCACTGTTCGGCCCCAGCTGGCAGACCTTGTACGGCAGCGGGGGAGCGCCCGATACGGTCGCCGCGTGGTGGCGCGAAGCGGAGCGGCAACAGCTGCTGGAACTGGCGGCCGAAACCACGCCGCGCTACGTCTACCACCTGCCGACGGTACGCAAGCAGGCGCGCGCGCTGAAGTCGCTGGCCGCGGTGGATCGGCTGCATTACGCGGTGAAGGCAAATACGCACCCGGCGATCCTGCGCGCTTTGGCGGCGGAAGGTTTCGCGTTCGAATGCGTGTCGCCGGGCGAGCTGGAGGCGGTCGGCGCGATCGTGCCGGAGTCGGTGCCGCTGCTGTTCACGCCGAATTTCGCGCCGTGCGCGGATTACGTTCTGGCGCTTGGCACCCGTGCCACGGTCACGCTCGACGCGCTGTATCCACTGGAGCATTGGGGCGAGCTGTTCCGCGGTCGCGAGATCGTGCTGCGCGTCGATCTGGGTCGTGGCCTCGGCCATCACGAAAAGGTGCGCACCGGTGGCAGCGGCAGCAAGTTCGGCCTGCCGCTGGATCAACTCGCCATCTTCCTGCAGCTGGCCGAGACCCATGGCGTGACCGTGCGTGGCCTGCATGCGCACCTGGGGTCGGGTGTGCTGGACGCGGGGCATTGGGGCGAGGTGTATGTGCAGCTGGCCAGCTTGGCCGAGCGCATCGGCAGCGTGGCGTTCCTGAATATCGGCGGCGGCCTCGGCGTGCCGTCGCACCCGGGCGAGGCGCCGCTGGACATTGCCGAACTCGATCGCGTGCTGCGCGAGGTCAAGGCCGCTTATCCGCAATACCAGCTTTGGATGGAACCGGGTCGTTACCTCGTCGCTGACGCCGGCGTGCTGCTGGCGCGGGTGACCCAGCAGAAAGGCAAGGGCGCATTCCGCTACCTCGGCATCGACACCGGCATGAACAGCCTGATCCGCCCTGCGCTGTACGACGCCTGGCACGAGATCGTCAATCTCAGCCGGCTCGATGAACCCGCCACCGCGCTGTACCAGGTGGTCGGCCCGATCTGCGAGAGTGGCGACGTGCTGGGCACCGACCGCCGCCTGCCCGAGGCGCAGGAGGGCGATGTGATGCTGATCGCGCAGGCCGGCGCCTACGGCAAGGTGATGTCCTCGCACTACAACCTGCGCGCCGAAGCCGACGAGATCGTGATCGAATAGGCGCCATGGCGCTGGAGAAAGTATTGGTGAGCAACATGATTCAACCGCGGCTGACCCAGCTGTTCCGTTTCGTGCGCTGCAGCTATGCCGATGGCGTGGCCGAGCTGGCGTATGCGTTCGACGACGGCGAGGAGCTGGTCGAGCGGGTTCGTTTCCCGAATGCGCCGGTGGTTCCGGCTACGCATGCTGCCGCGTTCGAGGCGGCGCTGAAACTGCTGCATCTGATCGCTGGCGTCAGCTACTACAAGGCGGGTGTGCCGCCGAAGATCGAGGTGGCCAGCGGCCCGCTGGATGATGCTACTGCCGAGTTGCTCGATCAGCTGTACCTGCACGGGCTGGCCGAGTTCGCCTATCGCAACGGGCTGGACCTGCGTGGGCGTATCGTTTTCCCACGTGGCGCTGCGGCGCAGCCGCTGGCACCTGCCGCAGGTTTGCCGAAGCGCACGCTAGTGCCGATCGGCGGCGGCAAGGATTCGCTGGTCGCGGTCGAGGCGATCAAGTCGATCGGCGGCGAGGCCACCGCGGTGTGGGTCGGCAGTTCGGCCTTGATCGCCGCCTGCGCCGAACGCACGGGCCTGCCCACGCTGAACATCCAGCGTGAGCTGGCGCCTGGCTTGTTCGAGTTGAACCGGCTCGGTGCGTGGAACGGGCATATCCCGGTGACCGCGGTGAACTCGGCGATCCTTGCCGTCGCCGCGATCCTGTACGGCTACGACTCGATCGCGTTCGCCAACGAGCGCTCCGCCTCGGCCGCCACGCTGGAGTACGACGGCCAGCAGGTGAACCATCAGTGGAGCAAGGGCTATGCGTTCGAGCAGCTGCTGGGCAACTGGCTGCACACGCACGTGGCGAGCGACCTGGACTACTGCTCGCTGCTGCGGCCGTATTCGGAGCTGGCAATCACCCGTGCGTTCGCGAAGCTCACGCCGTACTTCGACGTGTTCTCCAGCTGCAACCGCAACTTCAAGCTGCTCGGTCCGAAACCGGCCGACCGCTGGTGCGGGCAATGCCCGAAATGCCATTTCGTGTTTCTGGCGCTGGCGCCGTTCCTGCCCAAGCCGCGGCTGCTGTCGATCTTCGGGCGCAACCTGCTGGACGACGAGAATCAGGCCAGCGGTTTCGATGCGTTACTGGAGTACCAGGACCACAAGCCGTTCGAGTGCGTGGGCGAGGGCGCCGAGGCGCGCGCCGCGATGTATGCGTTGAGCCAGCGCCCGGAGTGGCAGGAGGATGCGCTGGTCGCGCGCTTCCATAGTGAAATCCTGCCGCAACTGGATGCATCGCAGCTGGCGTTGGAACCGTGGCTTGAGCCATCGGCCGAACATCATGTTCCGGCCAGGCTACAGCCCGCACTGGCGACGATCGGCTGATGCGCATTGCCGATCTGCGCGGCCGCCGCGTGGCGGTCTGGGGTTTCGGACGCGAAGGGCGTGCGGCGATCCATGCGTTGCGTCAACGCTGTGGCGATCAGCACTTCACCTTGTTGTGCAGTGACGCGGAAGTCGATGTCGCACGCGCGTTCGATCCGGCGCTCGAGGTCGTTGCCGGCGAACCGGATGCGACCACGCTGGGCCAGTTCGATGTGGTGGTGAAGTCACCCGGCATCTCGGCGTACAAGCCGGCCTTGTTGACGGCGCAGGCGCAGGGCACGCAGGTCACTTCCGGCACTGCGCTGTGGTTTGGCGAGCACTGCTTCGGAAAGGAGCCGGACGCCCATGTGATCGCGGTCACCGGCACCAAGGGCAAGAGCACCACCAGCGCGCTGATCGCGCATCTGGCGCGCGCACTCGGTGTGCGCACGGCATTGGCCGGCAATATCGGCCTCCCGTTGCTGGAACTGCTCGATCAGCGCGCCGACCTGTGGGTGATCGAACTGTCCAGCTTCCAGACCGGCGAAGCCGGTCCGCTGGAACTCGGTGTGATCACCAGCCTGTACGAGGAACATCTCGACTGGCATGGCTCGCGCGAGCGTTACGTCGCCGACAAGCTGCGGCTGGCCGATGTCTCGCGGCAGCTGCTGGTCAACGCGTTGCAACCGGCGTTGCTGGAGCGCACGCAAGCTCATCCACATCGGTTGTTGTTCGGTCAGCCGGAAGGCTGGCACGTCGCCGACGGTTTCATCTGCCGCGGTTCGCACGAAATTTTTCCCGTTGCGCAGCTGGCTGCGCCGGGCTTGCACAATGCACTCAACGCTTGCGCTGCACTGGCGGCGCTGGCGGCGGTCGGCATGGATGCACTGGCGGCTGCGCCGGCACTCGCGCATTTCCGCCCGCTGCCGCATCGCCTGCAGCCGCTGGGCGAACACGGCGGCTGGCGGTGGGTCAACGACTCTATCAGCACCACCCCGCTGGCCACGTTGGCTGCATTGGAAAGTCTGCATGATCGCGCGGTGAGCGTGCTGGTCGGCGGCCACGACCGCGGGCTGGACTGGACGCCGTTCGTCGAAGCGATGCGCACCGCACCGCCGAACGCGATCGTCTGCATGGGCAGTAACGGCGTGCGCATCGAAGCGGCGCTGCGCGCGGCTGAAGTGAGTTGTCCGTTGGTGCGCGTCGACGATCTCGCCAGCGCTGTCGCCGAGGCGACAGCTCGCACGCCTCGGGAGGGCGTGATCCTGCTGTCGCCCGGCGCACCCAGTTTCGATCAGTTCAAGGACTACGCCGAGCGCGGTCGCCGTTTCACGGAACTGGCCGGATTCGACGCGGCAACGATCACGGGTATCGATGGTTTGGGCATCGGCTGATTGTCATAAAGCTGACTGTCGTAAACAAAAGGGCCGCGATTCCTGCGAATCGCGGCCCTTTGGCCATCAAGAACTGAGCGGAATTACCAGATCTTCACGCGGTCCTTCGGTGCCAGGTACAGCTTCTCGCCGGGCTTCGGCGCAAACGCGTCGTACCAGGCGTCGAGGTTGCGCACGGTCTGGGCGCGGAAGTTGCCGGGGGCGTGGCCGTCACCGATCACCTGGGCGCGCAGCGCGGCGGGGCGGGTCTTGGTGCGCCACGATTGGGCGAAGGCGAGGAAGAAGCGCTGGTCGCCGGTGAGGCCGTTGATCACCGGTGCGGGCTTGCCGCCGAGCGACTTGTGGTACGCGATCCAGGCGATGGTCAGGCCGGACACATCGGCGATGTTCTCGCCGAGCGTCTGCTGGCCGTTGATGTGCAGGCCGGGCAGCGGCTCGTAGGCGTTGAACTGTTCGACCAGCTTCTGGCCGGTGGCCTTGAAGTGGGCCTGGTCTTCCGGTGTCCACCAGTTGGCCAGACGCCCCTGCGCGTCGAACTCGGCGCCGGTGTTGTCGAAGCTGTGGCTGATCTCATGGCCGATCACCGCGCCGATCGAACCATAGTTCGATGCTGCATCGGCCCTCGGATCAAAGAAAGGCGCTTCGAGGATCGCGGCGGGGAAGTTCAGTGCGTTCTGCAGCGGCAGGTTCACCGCGTTGACGGTCTGCGGCGTCATCCACCACTCGCCCTTGTCGACCGGCTGGCCGAGCTTGGCCAACTGGTGCTGGTACTCGTGCTGCTCGGCGCGCAGGTGGTTGCCGGCGGCATCGTCGGGGCTGATGGTGAGGTCGGAGTAGTCGCGCCAGGTCTCCGGATAGCCGACGCCGACGCGGACGGTGGCGATCTTCGCCTTGGCCTTCTGCTTGGTGGCCGGCGTCATCCAGTCGAGCTGGTCGACGCGATCGGTGAACGCGGCGAGGATGTTGTCGACCATCTGCTTCACCTGCGCCTTGGACGACGCGGGGAAGTATTTCTTCACGTAGATCTGGCCGACCGCGTCGCCGAGGTCGGCATTGACCGCGCCGATCGCACGCTTCCAGCGGTCACGCTGCTTCGGCGTACCTTGCAATGTGTGGCCGTAGAACTCGAAGCTGGCGTCGGCGAAGGCCGGCGGCAGCAGGCCGGCGCTGTGGTTGATGGTGTGGAAGGTGAGGAAGGCCTTCCAGGTGTCCAGCGGTTCGCTGGCGACCAGTGCGGAGATGCCCTTGATCGCGCTCGGCTGCCACACGGTGATCTGTTTCTGCGTGTCGAGGCCGGCGGCGTGCAGATAGGCAGCCCAGTCCAGGCCCGGCGCCTTGCTGGCGAAGTCTCCGGTGTTCCACGGGTTGTTGGCCTTGTGCACGTCTTCGCTGTCGACCAGGCTTTCCTGCACCTTGGCGATCTTCATTTCCAGCTCGAACACGGCCTTCGCCTTGGCGTCCGCGTCGACGATGCCCGCGTTCTTCAGCTGGGCGGCGATATAGGACTGATACTTGGCGCGGATGCCGGCCATGTCCTTGTCGGTGGCGAGGTAGTAGTCGCGGTTTGGCATGCCGAGGCCGCCCTGCAGCAGGTAGGCCACGTTGTGCGCAGAATCTTCCAGCCCCTGCGTGACGAACAGGCCGAACAGGTGCTCGGTGCTGAAGTTGGTCGCGTTGACCGGATCGACGTCGGCGCGCAGCTGGCTGCCCAGCACGCTGGCGAGATCGGCCGGCGTCTTGATCGCGTCGATCTTGGTGAGTTCGGGCTTGAGCGGGCTCAGGCCATGTTTGGCGATGCCGGCCTGATCCATGAAGGCGGCGTAGTAGTCGGCAATCTTGCGCTCGCTGGAGCCGGCGGGCGCGTTCGATGTGGCGGCAGCCTTGATGAGCTCGGCGTTGCGCTGTTCGGCTTTCTGGAACACCTGCAGGAAGATTCCGGTGCTGGCGCGGTCGACCGGAATCACCGCGGTCTTGCGCCAGTTGCCGTTGGCGTAGCCGTCGAAGTCGTCGCCCGGTTTCACGTTGTGGTCGATGCCGGCCAGATCCACGCCGGTGGGATGGTCGCCAGCATGCGGTGCCGGCACGGGCGTGGCCGCCCAGGCGCTCGATCCGCACAGGACGGCGGCGGTCAGAATCCAACGGATGCGTTGCATGGTTTTATATCCCGGCAGGGTGGAGTGCCCACGATAGTGCGCCAGTCCGGCGTTGTGGGCATGACTGATGGGCTAGCGAGAGCGGGGTGGTCCTGGCGCTCTACTTCTCGTAGCGGTAGTTGAAGCTGGCGCGGCTGAAGTCGGTGGCCTGCTGGGCCTCGAAGTTCCAGCGCTTGCCGAAACGGTAGCGCAGGGTGATCACTTCGCCCGGCTCGAACAGGCCGACGCCATAGCTGAGATACAGCCGCGGCGACAGGTATTTGCCGACGGTGAATGCGGAGCTGCCGCCGAGCGCCGCGTTGCTGGAGACGCCGATATCGTCCACACCGATCTTCAAACCCACGCTCTTGGCCAGCAGGTCGCCGGCGGCCGAGCCGAGCGCCTGCGCGGCGGCTCCGACCATGTCGCCTTCGCCGCCCTTCACCTGTGACAACGGCTTGCCGGTAACCAGGTACGACAGTGCATCGGACTGTTCCATCACCGGGTTGGAGAACACCGTGAGGATCGGCCGTTGCGCCGTGCCGGATACCAGCAGGCCGACTTCCTGTCCTTCGTCGATGGTGGCGTTCGGGTTGAGCTTGCGCGCTGCGCGGATGTTCAATCCCGGATTGTCGATCGGCGTGCTGGCGAACAGCAGCTGGCCGCGCTGGATCTGCAGGTTCTGGCCGTAGGCGCGGTAGGTGCCGTCCACCGCGAGTTGCCCCTGGCCGATGGTGGCGTGGCCGGGGCGTTCGCTCACCGTCAGTAGACCGGTCACGCGGCCGTCCAGGCCCATCCCGACGATATGCGTCTTGCGGCCAAGATCGACTTTGACCAGCGCGCTGATCGGCAGCTTGCTGGCGGCCTGTTCCTGCTGCTTCTGGTCAAGCACGACCACATCGGGCGAAGCCCTGGTGGCGCCGGCGCCGGGCAGCTTCTCGGCATTCACGTCGGCGCTGTCGATCGTGAGGCCGCCGCCGATATTGATGCTTTTGGCGTCCTGCTTCACGGTCAGGTCGGGCGAGATCACCACTTTCGCCGCGGGAATGTCGGTGGCGGTGAACTGGCTGCCCTTGAGCGTGATCGCGGTCTGGCTGCCCTGACCTGTACCGTCTGCGCCGAGGCCGGCGGTGCCGTTGATCGCCAGCGTGCCGTTGCCGGACTGCACGCTGCCGTTGACGAGAAACTGGCGCGCGTCGGTGGTGCTGACGCTGAGGCGGCCCTGGGTAAGCTTGAGTCCGGCCGACGGCACTTCGGCAGCGAAGTCGTGGACGTTGGCCTGGCCAGTGATCGCCGGCTGCTTCAATGTGCCGGCAAAGCGGAAGTTGCCGTCGACGCCACCTCTGACGTTGGCCACCTCGCTACTGAACAGCTCGATGAAGGCGAGGTTGTTCAGGCGCAGATCGAGCTGGCCGCCCAGCGTCTGCTGTGCACCGCTGATCGTGATCTGGCCATCCAGGCGGCCACCGTCGTCGAGACCGCTGTGCACGTCGATGCGCTGGCCGGCTGGCGTGAGCTCGGCATCCACGCGCAGCTGGTCGTAGTGCAGCAGTGGTGCATCCGCATGATCGGTGTAGGTGATGCTGCCTTGTGCCGAGCTGATCGATGCGTTGCCGCTGAGCGCGCCAGCGGCACTGCGACGAATTTTCCCGCTGCCTTCCAGGATGCCGTCGGCGCGCATCGGCAGCTCGGCGTCGCCAGCCGCGTTCAGCAGCAGCGCCAGCGGCAGCGCATGCAGCCGGTAGCTGGCGTCGAGATTGCCGGGCTTGTCCTGTTTTGCCGTCACGCAGAGTTGCGGATCGCCGGCGCTCAGGCACAGCTCGGACAGGCTCATCGTGCCGTCGTTGTAGCTCAGCTGCGATGGCTGCCGCAGGCGCCAGCCAGGCATGCCTTGGGGCTCCAGGTCGAGGGTGGCAAGCGTACCGTTCCATGCCGAACCCTTCAGTGCACCGTGCAGGGCCAGTTTGCCGGAGAGCTGGGTGCCGCGGGCGTCCACGCTCAGCTGATGGCTGCCCTGGCTGCCTTCGGCGAGCAGGTTGAGGTGCTGGAACACCAGCCCCTGCAAGTGCACGTTGCTGGCGTGCAGATCCAGCTTGCCGGCGAGGCGACTGATGTCGGGCAGACCGACGATCAGCTGCAGCGTGTCCGCCTTCTGTTGCTGCCAGGCCAGCGACTGGCCGTGCAGCTGGCCATTGATGCTGAGCTTCGGCTGTTTGCCACGGATAGTGAAATGGCCGTCCAGACTGCCGCTGGCATTCGGCAGCCAGTCGCCCAGCGAGGCGATCGCCAGTTGCAGGTCGGCGTTGTTCTCGGCACCGGACCTGGCGTCCAGTTTCACCGTGCTGCCGCCCGAGGCTAGTTCGAGCTGGCCGTCGATCACCTCGTTCGATGACAGGTGCAGCTTGCCGTTGCCGCTGACCGCACGATCACGCAGTTTGCCGGCCAGCTTGCGGATCTCCAGCGTGGCGTCGGGGCCGTCCTTCGGCAGCGTGCCGCTGCTGGCGATGTCGAAATCCAGTGCGCCGTTCCAGCCAGCGAAAAACTGGCCTGGATCGAATCGGTTGGCGCGGACCTCGGTTTGCCACGCGAAGGTCGGTTGCAGGGTAAGCGTGCCGTTGGCCTGCACGTCGCCTTGCACTTGCTTCAATGCCAGCGTGTGCAGGGTGATCTGCTGCGCGCTACCGTCGAGGTTCAGCGCCAGTTTCGCCAGTTTGCCGGGCGTTCCGATCTCGACATCGCCTTCGGCGTGATACCGATCGGTGGTGCCACTAGCCTTGAGCACGCCGTGGCTGGCCAGCACCTGGCCGACCAGCACCTGCGGCAGCAGCAGATCGTTCCAATGGATGTCGAGCTGGGCGCTGAGCGGTTTCGCATCGAGCCGCACCACGCCGCTGGCGGCGACGCTGCCCTTGATCTGCGGCGAGCCGAGGTCGAGTTGCTGCAGGATCAGCGTGTTGAAGTCATGGCTGAACTGCGCGCGCAACGGTCGCAGCAACAGCTGGTAGTCGTTGAGGTCGAGCCGACCATCGAGCGTGCCGCCGTAGCGGTCGCCATGACCCTGCACGGCAACTGCCAGCACCTTCAGCGAGCTGTCGCCGAGCAGCGGCTTCGGATCGAAACGCGGCACATCGAGCTTGCCGGTCCAGGAGTAGTCGCCGTCCTGGCTCAGATCCAGCTGCAGCTGTGCAATGGTCGGTGAGCTGAGTCTGAGATCGAGATGCGCTTGCTTGCTGTCGCTGCGCGCGACGAGGTTGCCGGCATAGTCGGTAGCGCCGACCTTCCACGCGAAGCTGGCGTTGCTGTTGCCCTGATAGCCGTTGCCGATCACCAGCGTACCGGCGAGGTCGACGTGGCCGTCCGGTGCCTGCAGGGCGAGCCGGTCGAGTTCGATGCCGCGGCGGGTCCAGCTGCCGGCCAGGTCGAGCCGGTTGGAGGCAAACAATCGCTGGCCGTCCCGGGTCACCTTCACCGTGCCGACGTGGACACGATCGAGGGTCAGCTCGACTGGCGGCTGCAGCGAGAAACTGCCGGAGCTTGGCGTCTGATCCGGTGCCGGCTTGGGCAACGCCACGTCGATGCCATCGACATCCAGCACGAGCATGTGCACGCGTCTGGCCAGCAGTGGCCATAAGCGCAGGTCCAGATGTGCCTTCGCCACGTTCGCCACGATGCCCTTGCCGTCGTCGTAGTGCACGCCGACCAGATCCAGCGGGCCGATCAGGCGCCCCCGCGCATGCTGCACGCGCAGCGCGCCATCGCTGGCGGCCTGCACCCGCGCCAGCGCAAAGCGCAGGCCGGAGCTGGTGCCGAGCAGCCACCACAGCGCAACTGCCACGCACAGCAGCAGTACGGCAACAGCAATGACGGCGCGCTTGAACCACTTCATGTCGTCAGCTTTCTCCACTCGCGTTACGCCGGCCAGAACAAATCTCCTGGCCAACGCAGAATCTCCAGAGCCGATCACCCCCGGATCGAGTCCGGGGCGGGCTCTGAGCGTAGCGCAGCGGAGTCGAGGGGCCGCCCTTAGACTTCGGCCCTTCCGGCCTACGCTCAGGGTGATCGGTTTTGAATTGGGTGTTCAACAAGTCAACCATTCCCGATTCCCATCCATCAGAAGTCCGGGCCGATCACCAGGTGCAACTCGATGCCATGGTTGCGTGAGTCGTGGATCGGCGTGCCCAGATCGACCCGGATCATGCCGACCGGCGACAGCCAGCGAACGCCCAATCCGGCGCCGATCTTCGGGCGATAGTCGATGCCACTGAACGCATTGCCGGCATCGACGAACGCGGCCATGCCCCAGTTGCGCGTGAAGTAATGCTCGACCTCGGTGCTGGCGACCAGCAGGCTGGTGCCGCCGATCACGCGGTCATCGCTGTTGCGCGGACCGATCGACTGGTAACCGTAGCCACGCACCGAGCGGTCGCCGCCGGCGAAGAAACGCAGCTGCGGCGGCAGTGCGATGAAATCGTTGGTCCAGGTGTAGCCGGCGCTGCCGCGCAGGATCAGCCGGTTGCGCTGCTTCGCGCCGAACGCACGAATCCATTTCGCATCGGCGGTGAGCTGGCTGAAGCTGGCATCGGACAGCAACGTGCCGGCGGTGCTGCGCGCGCTCAGGGTGAGCGACCAGCCGCGTCGCGCGAACGTCGGGTTGTCGACCTGCTTGCGTGACAGTGATGCCTCGCCGAACACCAGCGTGCTGTGGCCGTGTTCGATGCCTGGCGTATTGTCCGGCTCGTTGCCGTGCTTGCCGACGGTGAACGTGCCGGACAGCGCATGCACGCCCAGCGTGCGCGTCCAGCCATGCCACAGACGGGTCTCGTTGCCGACCAGCTCGAGCGTGCGCGATTGCGAGGTGGTGGTATTCGCGTCGCGGAAGTTCGCACCGACGTTGAAGCTGCGCTGGTTGTCGCCGGGCATCGGAATCGAGTACAGCGTGGACAGCGTTTTCAGCCGCTGCGCCACGACCACTTCGTTCTTCCACTTGTGTCCGCGCCGGTTGACCCAGCGCCGCTCCATGCCGCCGCGCAGGCCGAAGCCGGTATCGGTGCCGATGAACGGGCCGCCGGTGTAGATCGTGCGTTTGGCCGGTGCCAGTTGTACGGTGACGTCGACCGTGCCGTTTTCTGCCTCGTCCACGTCCGGCAGCACGCTGACCATGGCGAAATAGTCCGCGCCGTTCAACGCCTGCTGCAGCTCCAGCAGCTGGTCTTGAGCGAAGTAGTCGCCGGACTTGAACGGTACGTAGCGGTCGAGGAAACCGTCGTTGAATTGCGAACCCTCGAAGTGCACCCTGCCGTAGCGGTAGCGCGGGCCAGCCTGCCACGCCAGCTTGATGCTGGCGCTGCGGTTGGCGCGGGTCACTTCGACCCGACGGGTAAGCAGCCGGGCATCAAGGAAGCCATTGGCGGTGAGCTGCGCGCTCAGTGCGTCGCGGGCGGCGTCGTAGGCGCCGTGATCCAGCGTCTTGCCCTTCATCCGCTCGAGTGCACGTTGCGCGCGACGGATCGGCGCGATCTCGGCTGCGGTCTCGTCCAGTTGCACGTCGACGGAGGTGACCTTCACCGGTTCGCCGGGCTTTACATGCAGCGTGACCTGCCAGTTCTTGCCAACCTGCTGCAAGTCGCCGGTGACGGTAGCGTCATAGTAGCCGTAGGGCTCCAGCGAAGACTTCACCTGCTCGGGTGCGCGCTCGTACAGGCGGCGCACCTGCGCGTCACTGACGTCACGCGCGGCGTATTGCGACAGCTCGACGCCCGAGATCACCGCGCCTTTCAAGGGATCCGCGACGCCATCCACAGTCAGCTGCACGCCGGCGCGGGCCTGTGTCGACAACAGCACCAGCGGCAGCACCAGCAGATTCAGGCGTCGGAGGATTCGGCGCATGCGTGGGGTTCCGTCCTCGATGGCGTCTTCGCGAGTGAGGGGAGCTTACCGAAGTTGGCGTTGGCTTCGTATGAACATCTGCCACGCCATTGCAGCATTAGAGCCAGAGCGCCGCTTTTGATTTTGTTGATACGAGCGAAGCTCGTATCAACCCGCCTTGTCGCCCGCCTTGTGCGCGATCCATGCGCCGATCACCGCGGAGACATACGGAATCGACTGCGCGGCCAGGATGAACATCCACAACGTGCCTTCGATGTAGTGCGTGCCGTAGCTCAATGCCATGCCGACGATGCACAGCATCAGCGCGATCGCCATCAGTCCTTCCTCGCGCACCGGCGCGAACGCGGCGAAGTTGCTGCCGCCCAGGCGCCGACTCTTGGCGGTGACCACGAACGAAGTCTTCTCGCGGGTCAGGCCGTGCAGGATGCCGCGTGCGATCGCGTGCGACAGACCCATGCTGGCCAGCGACGCCATCAGCGTGTCGTACCAGCTGCACGGCACGCGGGCGCGATACAGCACGATGCCGAAGATCGCCTTGGCGAAGAAGAAGCCGATTACCGGGATCAGGAACAGCTGCATCGGCAGGCTGAAATATTGCGGATACGCAACCATGCCGGCGGTCCAGAACAGCGCCATCAGGGTGAAGATCAGGTGCAGCGCGTCGGCGAACCAGCTGAACCAGCCGGTGAGAAAGTGGAAGCGCTGGCCGGCGCTGAGCGGACCCTTCTGGGTCATCCAGCTCCAGCGACCCTTGAGGATCTGCATCGCGCCGAACGCCCAGCGGTAACGCTGGCTCTTGTACGCCTTGAAGTCGGCCGGAGTCAGGCCCTTGCCCATCAGCTCATCGACGTAGACCAGTTCATAACCGGAGTGCATCAGGCGCAGGCCGAGCTCGGCGTCCTCGCAGATCGTCCACTCCGACCAACCACCGGTGCCTTCCAGCGCGCTGCGACGGACCATCGTCATGGTGCCGTGCTGGATGATCGCGTTGCGCTCATTGCGATGGTGCATGCCGATGCGGAAGAAGCCGTCGTATTCCCACGCGGTCATCCGGCGGAACGTGTTGTGCTCGAACTCGCGGTGCGCCTGCGGGCACTGCACCACGGCCACTTTCGGGTCGTGAAAGTAGCCGGTGAGGGCGGCCAGCCAGTCGCTGCGTACCTCGTAGTCCGCATCGATCACCGCCACCACGTCGGCGGCGGGATCGGTTTCCTTCAGGCCGAAGTTCAGCGCGCCGGCCTTGTAGCCGGGCCACGGTTCCAGGTGGAAGAAACGGAAGCGCTTGCCGAGTTTTTCGCAGTACGCCTGCACCGGCTGCCACACCGCCGGGTCCTTGGTGTTGTTGTCGATCACCAGCACTTCGAAGTTGGCGTAGTCGAGCGCGGCCAGCGAATCGAGGGTGACGATCACCATCTCCGGCGGCTCGTTGTAGCAGGCCAGGTGGATCGATACGAACGGCTGCTTCTCGGGCGGGTCGGGCGTGAGCATGCCGGCGTGGCGGATCCACTCGCGTCGCCACAGCACTTCGGTGAACTCGAAACCGTTGATCAGCAGGATCGCCAGGATCGCGATCTGGGCCGGGAACAGCAGCACCAGCATGGTCCAGTCGATCCAGCTCAAATAGAAGTTGAACGGCAGCGTGGCCGACCAGGTGATCAGGCCGCAGGCGAGCTGGATCAGCATGCAGAAGAACAGCCGCCCCATCAGCTTGAAGCGGCTGAAGCGGCGCGCGAAGAAGATCATCGGCAGCAATGCCAGCAGGCTGGCGGCAATCGCCTTCCACGGCCAGGCGGTGTCCTCGGTTACCGGGCCGGTGAACGGGAACTTCGGCTGGCGATCGGCATTGAAGATGCCCCAGTACGCCTCGGTGCGGCCCGACAGCTGCTCCTTCCACGGCTGGTCGAACGCTTCCATCAGGTAGTAGTCGATGTTGCGCTGCTTCGCCGCGAGCAGCCACTCGCGGATGAAGATCGCCTCGTTCGATACCGACGGATCGGCGTGCTCGTGACGGTCGCCGTTGGACGGCCAGCCGATCTCGCCGACCACGATGTGCTTGTACGGGAACCGTTGCTGCAGTGTCTGGTACGAGCCGAGTGCCGCATCAAGCGCGTTGCCGTTGGCTACCGGTATGCCATTCCAGAACGGGAAAATGTGGATGGTGATGAAGTCGACATGGTCGGCCAGCTCGGGATACTTCAGCCAGATGTATTCCGGTTCGGCGATCGACACCGGCTGGCGCACGGCGGCACGCACGCGATCGAGGTAGACCATCATCTGTTCGGGCGTGAGGTCGTTTCGGAACAGCACCTCGTTGCCCACGATCACCCGCTTGATCGAGCCGGGAAAATGACGCGCCATCGCGATCAGCGTGTCGATCTCCTTCTCGTTGTTATCCATGCGCCGGCCGATCTCGGCACCGGCCATCACGTCCAGGCCGTCCTTCTCGGCCAGCCGGTAGGTCTGCGGATTGACCTGCATCGAGTAGGTGCGGATGCGGTCGGAGTACCTGGCGACCAGTTTGAGGTCGCGATCGACCTCGTCGTCGCTGGGGTAGTCCTGCTTGATCGGGTCCTGATAGCGCTGGAACGAGGAGAACGCGAAGCCGCCGATCTTGCCGTGCCAGTCCTCCGGACCATGCGGCAGGTTGCCCCACCACCATAGCCCGATATTCATCGCGGCCACGATCAAGGCAAGCATGATCGCGGTGAGCAGCGGATACCGACTGTTGTGGTTTGCTGCGGTGGCGCTCAAAAAAATCCCCGGAGGAAGCCTGCGCAACAGGCGGTGAAGCCTGAGGAGCTTAACCAATGCATGGCAGTAGGCTCAACAAGGATCGTTCGTCGCGGTCAGCGCAAGGTCAGCCGTGGTAGCAGATTCGACTCCCGGAATTGCCCGTGTGCTGCCGCCGCGGCGGAGCACACGGCACCAAAGCGGCCCCGTATGGTGTCTGCCATCCGATTCCGGGGTCGTGAATCGTTTGCGGCATGCTTACCTGAGCAGCGAACGCAGCATCCACGCCGTCTTCTCGTGGTCCTTCAGGCGACCGGTGACCATGTCGGCGGTACCTTCGTCGCCGGCCGCGTCAGCGGCCTTGATGGTGCCGCGGGCGGTATGGGCGGCAATCTCGTGACCTTCGACCAGCTGGTTCACCATCTCCTTCCACTCCGGCACGCCGGCTTCTTCCTTGATCGAGGTGAGCTTGCCGAACTGGCTGTAGGAGCCGGGGGCGAACACGTCGAGCGTGCGGATGCGCTCGGCGACTTCGTCGGCGGCCAGCCACAATGCGTTGTACTGGGTCTCGAACATGGTGTGCAGGCTGTTGAACTGCGGGCCGGTGATGTTCCAGTGGAAACTGTGCGTCTTCAGATACAGCGAATAGGTGTCGGCCAGCAGCTTGGACAGATGTCTGGCGACCGCTTCGCGATCCTTCCTGGCGATACCGATGGAAATGGCCATGTGCTGCTCCTTCCGGGTTGGGGTGCCTAAACAGTAGCCACTACGTCGTCGCGCTGGAAATGAATCCTTCCGATGCAGTCCATAGCCGGTGGCTATCAGGGCGGCGACCCGCCAACCGCTATCATGTGCGGTCCGATGAACGACATCCGCACTCCCGATCCCGCCGCCGATCCCGGCCTGCGCCACCTGCGCAGGCAACTGGACACGGTTTCCAGCCGCGACTTCGGTCGTCTGCTGGGCCGTTGGCGTGCGCTGTCGCGGCGGCCCGACGAGAACAAGCTGGTGGCCTTGATCGCGGATATCGAGCGCTCGGCCGCGAAGCGACGCGCCCGCGTCGCCGCCAAGCCGGCGATCAGCCTGGACGAGTCGCTGCCGATCAGTGCGCGCGGCGAGGACATCATCAAGCTGATCCGCGAGCATCAGGTGGTGGTGATCGCCGGCGAGACCGGCTCGGGCAAGACCACCCAGCTGCCGAAGCTGTGTCTGGCTGCCGGCTGTGGCGAGGCGGGCATGATCGGCTGCACCCAGCCGCGCCGGCTGGCCGCGCGTTCGGTCGCCCGCCGCGTGGCCGAGGAGCTGGGCACGCAGGTCGGCGACATCGTCGGCTTCCAGGTGCGCTTCAATGATCAGGTCTCCGAGCGCAGCCTGATCAAGTTCATGACCGACGGCATCCTGCTCGCCGAGACGCAAGGGGATCCGTGGCTGAGCGCGTATGACACCCTCATCATCGACGAGGCGCACGAGCGCAGCCTCAACATCGACTTCCTGCTCGGCTATCTGAAGCAGCTGGCCAAGAAGCGGCCCGAGCTGAAGATCATCGTCACTTCGGCGACGATCGACACGGCCCGTTTTGCCGAGCATTTCGATGGTGCGCCCGTAGTGGAAGTGGAGGGGCGCGCATATCCGGTCGAATTGCGCTGGCGTTCGCTGGACGAAGTTGCCGCGCGGCAGGGTCGCAGCAAGGACATGCAGCAGGGCAGCGCCGAACACATCGCCGCGGTGCTCGACGAGATCAGCCACGACGACCCGCGCGGCGACGTGCTGATCTTCCTGCCCGGCGAGCGCGAGATCCGCGACGCGCACCAGCTGCTGTCGCGCCGGCAATACCGCGAGACCGAGATCATGCCGCTGTACGCGCGGCTTTCCGCCGGTGACCAGGATCGCGTGTTCAAGCCCGGCATCAAGCGCCGCGTGGTGCTGGCGACCAACGTCGCCGAAACCTCGCTCACCGTGCCGCGCATCCGTTACGTGGTCGATACCGGCACCGCGCGGGTCAAGCGCTACAGCCAGCGCAGCCAGCTCGAACGGCTGCACGTGGAGCCGGTGTCGCAGGCCGCGGCCGACCAGCGCAAGGGTCGCTGCGGACGTGTCGGCCCGGGCATCTGCTACCGGCTGTACGACGAAGCCGACTTCGCCAGCCGCGCCGCGTTCACCGATCCGGAGCTGCTGCGCTCGTCGCTGGCCAACGTGATCCTGCGCATGCTGGCGCTGCAGCTGGGCGAGGTGGAGGCGTTCCCGTTCCTGGAGGCGCCGGACCCGCGCGTGGTGGCGGATGGCTACCGCCGCCTCGCCGAGATTTCGGCAATCGACGACGCACGCAAGCTCACCGCGGTCGGCCGCACGCTGGCGAAGCTGCCGATCGACGTGCAGCTGGCGCGCATGCTGGTCGAAGGCGAGAAGCTGCATTCGTTGCGCGAGCTGCTCACCATCGTGTCCTTCCTCAGCATTCAGGACCCACGCGAGCGGCCGTCGGACGCGCGCCAGCAGGCCGACGCTGCGCATGCGGTGTTCACCGATCCGAAATCCGACTTCGTCGGCGTGCTGAACCTCTGGCGCGCCTATCACGACGCGCATGAGGAACTGACCCAGTCGAAGCTGCGCGACTGGTGCTCGCGCCATTTTCTCAGCTTCATGCGCATGCGCGAGTGGCGCGAATTGCATCGGCAGTTGCTGCTGGTGGTGCAGGAGCTCGGGTGGAAGCTGGATGGATCGAATCCCACGCAGGACGAAGCACGAAATGCGCGCTCGGCTCCTCCCCCTGCGCGCAAGGGGATGGGGGAGGCTTTTAGGGCCAAGAGCACCCCTCCCCAACCCTCTCCTGCGAGCAGGGGAGGGAGTCCGGACAGTGACTCGGCTGATCGTCTCTACGAAGCGGTACATCGCTCCCTGCTCGCTGGTCTGCCGACCCAGGTCGGCCGCAAGGATGAAAAGGGTGCGTACCAGAGTACGCGCGAGCGCAAGTTTCATGTTTTTCCGGGCTCGGCCTTGTCCAAGGCGCCGCCGAACTGGATCTTCTCCGCGCAGATTCTCGATGTGGGCGGTCGCGTGTGGGGCATGATGAATGCGCGAGTCGAGCCGCTATGGATCGAGCAGCAGGCTTCGCACTTGCTGCGCATCAATTGTCGCGACCCGCACTGGTCGAAGAAGCGCGGTTGCGTGGTGGCATACGAGCAGGTCAGCCTGTTCGGGCTGGTGCTGGTCGAGAAGCGAACGGTGACATTCCAGCAACAAGACCCCTCGCTGGCGCATGCGATCTTCCTGCGCGAGGCGCTGGTTCGGGGGGATATCGAAAGCAGAGCTGACTTCGTGCGTGCGAACCAGCGCGTGCTCGAAGAGGCGCTCGGCATCGAGGCAAAGCAGCGTCGCGAAGGCCTGATCCGTCACGAAGACGATCTGGTCGCGTTCTTCGAAGGCAAGCTGCCCGAGGAGATCGCCAGCAGCCGTGCGCTGGACGCGTGGTACCGCAAGGCGCGCCCAGCCGAGCAGGCGGCGTTGCGCTGGTCGCTTGACGACGTGATGGTCGGTGGTGCCGGACTGGATGCGAAGGCATTTCCTGCAACGCTGGAGGTGCCGCCCCAACGCTACCGACTGGAGTACCGCTTCGTGCCCGGCGACGAAGCCGACGGCGTCACGTTGCATCTGCCGCTGGCCATGTTGAACGCGCTGCCGCCCGCGCGCTGTGAATGGCTGGTGCCGGGTTTGCTGGGCGAGAAGGTGGCCGAGCTGATCCGTGGCCTGCCCAAGGCA
>DAHUXL010000140.1 GCA_027307195.1 Rhodanobacter sp.
TGGTCAATGTCGAACTGACCGACGGCAACAGCGACGTGCTGCTGTTCGCCTCGAACGGCAAGGTCAATCGCTTCGACGAGAACACCGTGCGTTCGATGGGCCGCACCGCCACCGGCGTGCGTGGCATGCGACTGGCCAAGGATGCGCAGGTGGTCTCGCTGATCGTGGCCGCCGAGGGCGACATCCTCACCGCGACGGAACGCGGCTACGGCAAGCGCACCCAGCTGGTCGAATTCACCAAGAAGGGTCGCGGTACCCAGGGCGTGATCGGCATCCAGTGCTCCGAACGCAACGGTGCGCTGGTCGGTGCCGTGCAGGTCACCGAGGCGCACGAACTCATGCTGATCTCCAACCAGGGCACGCTGGTGCGTACCCGCGTGGCGGAAGTCTCGCAGCTCGGCCGCAATACCCAGGGCGTCACCCTGATTCGTCTGCCTGCCGACGAAACGCTGGTCAGCATGATGCGGCTGGATGCGGAAGAGGACAACGGCGAAGACGCAGAAATCGTCGACGTCAATGCACCGGCAGATGACGATAGTCTTGCCACAGCAGAGCCGACACCCACCGAAGAATAAGTCCTGGTTGAAGCTGGTTGAATGAGAAAAGCCCCGGTCATGCCGGGGTTTTTCTTTGCGATCTGCCTGCGCTTTGCGTCAACTGCTGATCGCCGCCAGCATCGCTTCGGCAGTGGAAACGCGTAGCTCACCGGGCGCCTCGACCTGCAGCAGGCGCACCACGCCATCTTCCGCGTACAGCGCGAAGCGGCGGGCGCGCAGGCCCATGCCGAATGCAGTGCCGTCCAGTTCCAGCCCCAGCGCGCGGGTGAAGCTGGCATTGCCATCGGCAAGCATCAGCAGGCCGGCAGGAACCTGTTGCGAGGCGGCCCAGGCCTGCATCACGTAGCCATCGTTGACGGCCAGGCACATGACGCTGATGCCGCGCTGCTGGAATTCGGCGAAATGTCTTGAATAGTCCGGCAGGTGCTTGTTCGAGCAGGTCGGGGTAAACGCGCCGGGCACGCCGAATAGCAGCACTTTTCGTCCGGCGAACAATTCGCCGGTCTGGCATGGCCGTATGTCGCCGTCGATGAGCTGGATCGTGCTGTCGGGAATGGTGTCGCCGGGCTGGATGGTCATGCGGGTCTCGGGCTGGGGAAGGGAAAGTTCTGCCATGCTAAATCGGCCGATAGCAGGCTGTCGCCTTGAATCGTTCGCGACAGCACATACTTCTGTGACAGAGGGTGATTGAGCGCAGCTCGTTCGAGGCGGCCGCTGGTGAAGAAGACGCCGGCAACGCCACGACGCATTACCATCACTACCTGTCACTGAGTCGGATGTGGGTCCTGCCCGCGGTGGAGTCGATTCGCCGCGGGTTTGTGTGAGTCGGGGAGTGTTCGTGGAATTCAAAGACTATTACGAGATCCTGGGTGTGAAGCCCGATGCCAGCGAGGCCGAGATCAAGTCGGCGTATCGCAAGCTGGCGCGCAAATACCATCCGGACAAGAACAAGGAAGCCGGCGCCGAGGAGAAATTCAAGGCGGTCAACGAGGCCAACGAAGTGCTCAAGGATGCCGAGAAGCGGCGTTCCTACGACCAGCTGCGCGCCGGTGGCTATCGGCAGGGCGAGCAGTTCCGCCCACCACCGGGTTGGCAGGGCCAAGGCCAGGGTTTTGGTGGCGACGGCGATGGTGACTTCAGCGATTTCTTCGAGAGTCTGTTCGGCCGTGGTGCGGGTGCGCCCGGCGGTCATCGCGGCCAGCCGCGCCCACGGCGTGGCCAGGACGTGCAGGCGTCGGTGCGGATCGATCTGCAGACGGCATTCGACGGTGGCCGCACGCGGTTGGCGCTGCACGATCCGGCCGGTGGCGAGCGTGTGCTGGAGGTGAAGATCCCTGCCGGCATCAACTCCGGGCAGGTCATCCGTCTTTCCGGGCAGGGGCAGCCGGGCATGGCCGGTGGGCCGAATGGCGATCTGTTGCTGGAAGTGGGTATCCACGACGATGCGCGTTTCCGCCTGGATGGCCGCAACGTGGTGCATGTGCTGCCGATCGCGCCGTGGGAAGCGGCGCTTGGCGCGACGGTGCCGGTACCGACCCTGGCCGGTACGGTCGATCTGCGTATCCCGGCCGGCTCGCAGTCGGGACGCAAGCTGCGCCTGAAGGGCCGTGGTATGCCGGGCGCGCATCCGGGCGACCAGATGGTGGAACTGTCGATCCGCGTGCCGATGGCGGACAGCGATGAGCAGCGTGCGGCCTACGAAGCGCTGCGCGAGCACTTCAAGGATTACGATCCGCGCCGGTAAAACAGGTTTCCGGTTAGCCAATGAAAAACGGCGCTGAAGGGCGCCGTTTGCATGAGCGTGATGTGTTGCCAGACCAGCGATCAGTGCGGCAGAAACTCGTTCAATGCCTTGACCAGCTCTTCTTCCTTGATCGGCTTGGTCACATAGGCCTTGGCGCCCTGGCGCATGCCCCAGACCTTGTCGGTCTCCTGATCCTTGGTGGTCACCAGGATGATCGGGATGTGCGCAGTGTCCGCGTTCTTGCTGATCGTGCGGGTGGCCTGGAAACCATTGAGGTTGGGCATCACCACGTCCATCAGGATCAGGTCGGGCTTTTCCGCCTTTGCCACTTCGACACCGGCTGCGCCGTCTTCGGCGGAAAGTGTCTCATGCCCGAGTTTTTCGACGATCCGCTTGATACCCAGCAATTGTGACGGGGAGTCGTCGACGATCAGGATGCGTGCCATAAGGTGATATTCCCCTGCGAGTTTCGTTGATTCTAAGTCGTGGCGAGGCTACTTCCAAGCGCGGTTTCGTCAAACCCATAGGCGCTTTCGTCAAACTGTGCCGCCGATCCGCACAAGCGTGCGACCAAAAGAGTCGCCTGCAAGCATACGCGCAAACACTTCAGGCAGTTCGTCGAGTGTGATTTCACGCGTCGCGATGCGCTCCAGATGCAGCGGCTTCCAGTCGCTTGCCAGATGTCGCCAGACTTCGTCACGGATGTCACGCGCGGTGCCCGCCGACGCAATGCCGAGCAGGCTGGCACCGCGGATGATGAACGGCATCACAGTGCTTTCGAAGGCGATGCCGCCGGCATTGCCGCAGATCGCCACGTTGCCGCAGGGCGAGATCAGTGGCAGCAGCCCGGCCAGCATCGCGCCGCCGACGTTGTCCAGCGCACCGCCGAAGCGCACCGAATCCATGGGTTTGCCGCTGAAGGCGAGCTGGTGGCGGTCGATGCATGCGATGGCACCAAGACTGCGCAGGAAGTCGAAATGATCCACCTTGCCGCTGATCGCATGCACCTCGTAGCCGGCACGGCTGAAGATGTCGATCGCCAGCTGACCCACACCGCCGCTGGCGCCAGTCACGGCAATCGGGCCGATTGCCGGCGTCTGCCGGTTGTCCCGCATGCGCAGCAAGGCCAGCGCGGCAGTGAAGCCGGCGGTGCCGAGGATCATGCTCTCGCGCAGGCTCAGGCCTTGCGGCAACGGGATCGTCCAGCGCGCGTCCAGCCGCGCGTATTCGCCGTAACCGCCGTCGCGGGTTTCGGACAGGCCGCTGCCGGTGCACAACACCGCGTCGCCTTCCTTGAAGGCCGGATCGGTGGAGGCGACCACATGGCCGGCGACGTCGATGCCTCCGTTGAGGGGGAACTGGCGCAGGATCTTGCCTTTGCCGGTACCGGCCAGCGCATCCTTGTAATTCACCGACGAATACGCGGCCTTGATCAGCACCTCGCCCGGCGACAGCGCATCAGTCGTCATGCTCTCGACACCGGCGCGGTAGCCGGCGTGATCGTTGTGGATGCGGAAGGCGCGGAACGTCGTCATCACGGATCTCCGGTTTCAGGCCTTGATGCTGGATGGGCCAATCACGCGCGATGCATTGCCACCGTCGTAGCTCTCCATCCAGTCGAACAGCACGGCCATCGAATCGCCAAACCAGACACTGTCGCGCTGGCCGGCATGCACGAAGCCTTCGCCGACCATGTGATCCATCATCGTGCGCAGGCCGCCGTAATAGCCGCGCACATCGAGAAACGCACACGGATAACGGTGCAGGCCGAGTTGCGCCCAGGTCAGCATCTCGAACATCTCGTCCATCGTGCCGAAGCCGCCGGGCAGGGCGACGAACGCGTCGGACAGTTCATACATGCGCGTCTTGCGCTGATGCATGGTCTCGACCACCTGCAGTTCACTCAGGCCCGGATGGGCCACTTCCAGTTCCACCAGCTGACGCGGGATCACCCCGATGACCTTGCCCCCGCCAGCGAGCACGGCGTCGGCCACGGTACCCATCAGGCCGACCTTGCCGCCACCGTAGACCAGGGCGATGCCACGACGAGCCATTTCGGCGCCGAATGCACGGGCCTGCTCGGCGTATTCGGGATGATTGCCGGGGCTGGAGCCGCAGTAGACGCACAGCGATGTGACTTTGGCCATCTATATCTCCAAAAGCGCGAAACCCGTCCTTGGGAGACGGGTCGCGTGTCATGCGTGATAGCAATCCCGGATCGTTGCGCATGCATGCGCTGTCCGGGACGAGGTCATGTCGACCTCAGTTGCCCTTGTGGATCGCGCGCTTGTCGACCGACAGTGCCGCTTCATGCACGGCTTCGGACAGGGTCGGGTGCGCGTGGACAATGCGTGCGAGGTCTTCGGACGAGCCCTTGAACTCCATCGCCACGACGCACTCGGCGATCAGCTCGGAGACGCCCGGGCCGACCATGTGCACGCCAAGGATGCGGTCGGTTTCGGCGTGGGCAATCATCTTCACCTGGCCGATGGCCTCGTTCATCGCGACGGCGCGGCCGATCGCGGCGAACGGAAAGCTGCCGACCTTGTACGGAATGCCGGCGTCCTTCAGTTCCTTCTCGGTCTTGCCGGCCCAGGCGATTTCCGGCTCGGTATAGATCACCCACGGGATCGTGTCGTAGTTGACGTGACCAGCCTTGCCGGCGATCCATTCAGCCACTGCCACGCCTTCCTCGGAACCCTTGTGCGCGAGCATCGGGCCGCGCACGGCGTCGCCGATCGCCCACACACCGTCGACGCCGGTGTGATTGTGCTCGTCGACGACGATGCGACCGCGCTCGTCCAGCTTCACGCCGGTGTCCTCGGCCAGCAGGCCGGCGGTGTAGGCGCGACGGCCCACGGCGACCAGCAGCTTGTCGACGACGAGATTCTGCTCACCGTCCTTGTCGGTATAGGTGAGGTGCACGCCGTCCTTCTTCACCTCGGCCTTGTTGAGCTTGGCGTTGAGCTTGATGGTCAGGCCCTGCTTGGCAAATTCCCGCGCGGCAACCTTGGCCACGTCGGCGTCTGCCACGGCAAGGAACTCCGGCAGCGCTTCGATGATGGTGACGTCGGCGCCGAGGCGTTTCCACACGCTGCCCAGCTCCAGACCGATCACGCCGGCGCCGATCACGCCCAGGCGCTTCGGCACTTCGGTGAAGTCCAGCGCACCAGCGTTGTCGACGATCGCCTTGCCGTCGAACTGGGCGAACGGCAGCTCGATCGGCACCGAGCCGGAAGCGAGGATCACGTTGGTCGCGCTGATCGTCTGCTTGGCGCCGTCGGCACCAGTGATCTCGACGTTGTTGCCCGGCTCCTTATTGGGGCCGAGCAGCTTGCCGGTACCGAAGTACGGCGTGATCTTGTTCGCCTTGAACAGCTGCGCCACGCCGCCGGTGAACTGCTTGACGATCTTGTCCTTGCGGCCGACAAAGGTGGCCACGTCGATCTTCGCATTGTCGGCGGTGATGCCGTGCACGCCGAAGTTGTGCGTGAGGTTGTGGAACTGGCGAGAGGAGTCGAGCAGCGCCTTGGACGGGATGCAGCCCACGTTGAGGCAGGTGCCGCCCAGTGCCTGCTTGCCGTCCTTGCCGGCGAAGGCATCCACGCAGGCGGTCTTCAGGCCCAGCTGTGCGGCGCGGATCGCGGCCACATAGCCAGCCGGGCCGGCGCCGATGACGATAACGTCGAATTGTTCGCTCATGGTTTTTCTCTTTGGCTCTTTCCTTCTCCCATCGGGAGAAGGTGGCGCGAAGCGCCGGATGAGGGTTCGGATGAGGTGAAGTGTTCGGCGGAACCGAACCCTCACCCCAACCCCTCTCCTGACGGGAGAGGGGTTCAAGGCGTTACAGGCCGAGCAGCATGCGCTGCGGATTTTCCAGCTGGTTCTTGATGTCGACCAGGAACAGCACCGCGTCCTTGCCGTCGATGATGCGATGGTCATACGACAGCGCGATGTACATCATCGGCGCGGCGATGATCTGGCCGTTCTCGACGATGGCACGGTCCTTGATCGTGTGCATGCCGAGGATCGCGCTCTGCGGCGGGTTGACGATCGGCGTGGACAGCAGCGATCCGAAAGTTCCGCCATTGGTGATGGTGAAAGTGCCACCCTGAAGATCATCCAGCGACAGCTTGTTTGCGCGCGCCTTGACGGCGTAGTCGGCAATGCCTTTCTCGACGTCGGCGAAGCTCATGTCCTGCACGTCGCGCAGCACCGGCGTGACCAGGCCCTTGTCGGTGGACACGGCGATCGAGATGTCCTGGTAGCCGTGATAGATCACGTCGTTGCCGTCGACCGAGGCGTTGACGAACGGATAGCGCTTCAGCGCTTCCGCCGCAGCCTTGACGAAGAAGCTCATGAAGCCGAGCTTGACGCCGTGTTCCTTCAGGAACGCTTCGCCCAGCGACTTGCGCATCTTCGTCACCTCGGCCAGGTTCACTTCATTGAACGAGGTAAGCATGGCGATCGAGTTCTTCGACTGCATCAAACGCTCGGCGATGCGCAGGCGCATGCGGGTCATCGGCACGCGCTCTTCCGGACGCGAGCCCGGGGTCGGTTTCGCAGCCGGTGCCGGTGCAGCGGCTGCTGCGGCGCTGCCACCCTTGCCGTAATTGACC
Source organism: Rhodanobacter sp. (assembly GCA_027307195.1). GTDB lineage: Bacteria > Pseudomonadota > Gammaproteobacteria > Xanthomonadales > Rhodanobacteraceae > Rhodanobacter. The sequence goes on from DAHUXL010000140.1 coordinate 6,921, forward strand.
AGGTCTTCCTTGGTCACGCGGCCATCGCGGCCAGTGCCGGCGACCTTGGACGGATCGATCTTTTCCTCGGTGGCGACGCGCAGACCGGCCGGCGACAGATCGTCGGCGCCCCTGGCTGCAGCCTTCGGTGCGGCAGCGGCCGGCGCAGCAGCAGCCTTCGGTGCTTCTGTCGGAGCCGGGGCAGCAGCAACCGCGCCTTCCTCGATGATCGCGATGATCTGCTGGCTGTTCACCGTGTCACCGACCTGCTGGCGGATTTCCTTCAACACGCCATCGACCGGCGACGGCACTTCCAGCACCACCTTGTCGGTTTCGAGATCGACCAGGTTCTCGTCGCGCTTGACCGCGTCACCGGCCTTCTTGTGCCAGCTGGCGATGGTGGCGTCGGAGACGGACTCGGGCAGAACGGGGACTTTGACTTCGATGGACATCGGATTTCCTTAATTAGTGCGTTCATCCCTGAACGCCAAGGTCAAAAAGCGGCCATCCATGGCCGCACTCTTTGAGTTTCTTTATTCTGCTGAGTGGTCGGTGCCGACCGGCGCAACCAGCGCCTGCTCGACGAGGGCCGCCTGTTCGACGACATGGGTATTGAGGTGACCGGCGGCCGGTGCCGGCGAACGTGCGCGTCCCGCGTAGGAGAGACTGCGCTTGCTGCCGGTGCAGGCCTGCAGGTGGTGACGAATCTGGAACCATGCGCCCTGGTTCATCGGCTCTTCCTGGCACCAGATCACTTCCTTGGCGGAAGGATACTTGTCCAGTTCGGCGGTGACTTCGACACGCGGGAACGGATACAGCTGTTCGACGCGCACGATCGCCACGTCGTTCGATCCACGCTTTTCGGCGTCTTCCAGCAGGTCGTAATAGACCTTGCCCGAGCACAGCACGACGCGCTTGACCTTCTTCACCGGCAGCTCGCGATGCTCGCCGATCACCAGCTGGAAGCTGCCGTTGGCCAGCTCGTCCAGTGTGGACACAGCCAGCTTGTGGCGCAGCAGCGATTTCGGCGTCATCACGATCAGCGGCTTGCGCACCGGGCGCAGCATCTGCCGGCGGATCATGTGGAAATCCTGCGCCGGCGTGGTCGGCACGCAGACCTGCATGTTGTCGAACGCGCACAGTTGCAGGAAGCGCTCGAGGCGTGCTGAAGAGTGCTCCGGACCCTGGCCCTCATAACCGTGCGGCAGGAAAAGCGCCAGACCACAGAGGCGGTTCCACTTCGCTTCGCCGGAGCTGATGAACTGGTCGATCACCACCTGTGCGCCGTTCGCGAAATCGCCGAACTGGCCTTCCCAGATATTGAGCGTGTCCGGGTCGGTGGTGGAGTGGCCGTACTCGAATGCCATCACCGCTTCTTCGCTGAGCAGCGAGTCGATCACTTCCACGTCGGCACCGGCGCGGATCGTGGCCAGCGGCATATAGGTGTGACCGTCCTTCTGGTCATGCAGCACGGCATGGCGATGGAAGAACGTGCCGCGACCGGAATCCTGGCCGACCAGGCGCATGTCGTGGCCGGCGTCGATCAGAGTGGCGTAGGCGAGGTTCTCGGCGAAGCCCCAATCGGCCGGCAACTCGCCAGCGGCCATCTTGCGACGGTCGTCGTAGATCTTCGCCACGCGTGCCTGCAGCGTGAGGTCGGCGGGCAGGGTGAGGATCTTGCTGGAGAGTTCCTGCAGCTTCTGCTTCGGCACGCTGGTGTCGGTCGGCGTCGACAGCTTGCCGCCGATGAATTTCGCCCAGTCGACATGGCCGTCGCGGGTTGGCGACGGGTCGAGCTCGGTCATCGGTGCACCGGCTTCGAGCCGGTCGCGATACGCTTCGAACTGCTTCTGCGCATCGCCTTCGGCCAATACGCCTTCCTTCACCAGCTGCTGCTGGTACAGGTCGCGCGTGGTGGGGCGGGCGCGGATGATCTTGTACATCACCGGCTGCGTCGCGGCCGGTTCGTCGGCCTCGTTGTGGCCGTGGCGGCGGTAGCAGACCAGATCGATCACCACGTCGCGGCGGAACTGCTTGCGAAAATCGTAGGCGAGGCGGGTCACTGCGATCACCGCTTCCGGGTCGTCGCCGTTCACGTGCAGCACCGGCGCGTTGACCATCTTGGCCAGGTCGGTGCAGTACATGGTGGAACGGGCGTCCTGCGGATTGGAGGTGGTGAAGCCGACCTGGTTGTTGATCACGATGTGCAGGCTGCCGCCGATCTTGAAACCACGGGCCTGCGACATGTTCAGCAGTTCCATGTTCACGCCCTGGCCGGCGAACGCGGCGTCGCCATGGATCAGCACGGCCATCGACTGCGTGTGCATGGTGTCGCGGCGACGGGTCTGGCGCGCATGCACCGAACCGCAGACCACCGGGTTGACGATTTCCAGGTGCGACGGATTGAACGCCAGCGCCACGTGCACGCCGCCGTTGGGCGTCTTGACGTCGGCGGAGAAGCCCATGTGGTACTTCACGTCACCGGAATGGGCCGGGTCGTCCGGGTGCTCGAACTTGCCTTCGAACTCGTCGAACAGGGTTTTTGGCGGCTTGCCGAGGATATTGACCAGCACGTTGAGGCGGCCGCGATGGGCCATGCCGATCACCAGCTCCTTGATGCCGTTGTCGCCGGCCGCGCGCACGACGTCATCGATCATCGGGATCATGCTGTCGCCGCCTTCCAGCGAGAAGCGCTTCTGGCCGACATATTTCGTGTGCAAGTAGCGCTCGAGACCTTCGGCCGCGGTCAGGCCGTCCAGCACGCGCTGCTTGCCAGCCTTGTCCAGCGTGCTCCTGCCGGCGGCCTGTTCGAGCCGGCTGTAGATCCAGTTGCGCTGCTCGTGATTGCTGATATGCATGAATTCCGTGCCGATCGTGTTGGCATAGGTCTTCTGCAAACGGCTCAGCAGGTCGCGCAGTTTCAGGCGCTGACCGCCACCGGCGTAATTGCCGGTGTCGAATTCGGTGTCCAGGTCGGCATCGGACAGGCCGTGGAAGGCGAGGCCGAGATCCGGCGCCGGCATCTTCTCGGTGAGGCCGAGCGGGTCGAGGTCGGCGGCGAGGTGGCCGCGCGAGCGATAGGCGGTGAGCAGCCGCAGCACACCGGCCTGCTTGCGCGCGTGCTCGTCGTCCATTGGCGCGGCAGCGGCACCATTGCCCACGTGACGCTGCTTCTGCGCAGCCTCGATACGTGCAATGGCTGCGGCGTGGGATACGTCTCCCGACTCGCGGCCCTTGAAGGATTCAAAGTACTTGCTCCACTCGGCAGGTACCGACGAGGTGTCGGCCAGCCATGCGTCATAAAGCGATTCGACATAATCGGCGTTGCCGCCAGCGAGTTGGGAGGATTCGAAGAACTCGCGGATCAGGTTTGTACTCACGTCACCACCGGCAGGGAAGGGATGCTTGCAGCGATCCGTGTGACCAAGGAAGTCGCGGTTTTTGGTGGGTTTTCAAGCCCGACCGACCGCTGAAACGGATGACTGGAGAGAATCTGGACAATTATAGCCTTTGGCTGCCGCGAGGCGGCAACCCGCAAGGTGCTCGAAATGGGCTGCCGGCATGCATTCGAGACGATGGTCTAACCGAACTTCGCGGCAGGCAGCGGTTTTCAGGTGCTTTGTCGATGCCGCGTGCGATCGACCGGGAAAGTCGCCGGGCCAGCTGGTGTTCAGCCGATGCCACCCTGCCGGTCAGATACCCAGCGTCTGCAGGATGCTGGCGCGCTCCGCACGCTCCCACACTTCATTGAAATGCTGTTGCAGCGGTGCCTGGCTCGCGCGGTCATGAAGCGCGGCACGGCCTTGCGGGCGATCCGCCTCGGGCAGGAACAGATAACCACCGGCGTCGTTGAGCAGGTAGGCCGAGACATAGGCCAGGTCGGCTTCTTCCACCGGCATGCGGATCTGGATCGCGCTGGGCAGGCGCTGCGCCAGTGCGATCAGTCGATGGTCGTTGCGCAGGGCCGCCGCGGGATCGTGCAACAGGATGCGGACCTGCGCGCCGCGACCGGAGATCGCGATACGTCGCAGCTCGGCCAGTTCTTCCGCGCTGGCGTAGCTGTCGTTGCCGAGCAGCGGCATGTAAACGGCCAGCCGGTGGCGCGTCTCGCCCAGCAACTGCAATCGCGCAGCGGCGGTCTCGCTGCGCGAACCGGCCGGCAGCGCACCGATGTCACGCAACGGTGACTCGTCATCCGCCATGGCAGGCAGGCTCAGACGCATGGCCCGATGCGCCAGCCCGGCATCCTGGAATTCCGCGCCATACGCGATGAAACCTTCGCGTTCGTAGAAGCCGATCGCACTGACCTGGGCGTCCAGCGCCACTTCCGGCCAGCCTTGGGTACGCGCCCGCGCGATCAGTTCTCGCAGCAGCGCCACGCCGACGCCTTGGCCACGCCATTCCTGCAGCACCGCCATGCGGCCGATCTTGTGTGTGGGCGTGAGCCGGCCACAGCCGATCGCCTGGCCGGCCTCGTCACGCGCCAGTACATGCCAGCAGTCGCCATCGAGTCCGTCGCGTTCGCGTTGCTCGGGTACGCCCTGTTCCTGGATGAACACGACGTCGCGCAGGTCGAGCAGGGTCGCGCGCTGATCCTCGCGCGACCATTCGGCGACTTCGACGTGGAAGTTCTGCAGCTTCATCGGCGGCGGGATTTTCTCGGTAGCAGGTGACCGTCATTGACCAGCGCCAGCAACAGCGCGCGCTCGCTGGCGTTCGGTTTGCGGGAAAGGCTGAGCGCGCGCTGCTCGCACAGCTGTTGCGCCAGCGCGGGCGTGGCCGGGTAGGCCTGACCGCTGACATACAGCGTGCAGCTGGACTTGCCGCGGCTCCAGGCCAGTCGCGACCATGGATGGCGCAGCAGCTGCGCGCCGGCATCGAGTTGTTTCGCCAGCGCGGCATCGTTCAGCGGCTTGTCCAGCGGTGCCGGCACCTGCGCGTTGCGGTAGCGGGTGATGAAGCAGCCGAACCAGTCGCGCAGCATGTCGTCGTTCAACGCCGCGGCAAACGGCAGGGCGGTCTTCAGGCGATCGATCGCGGCGCGATCGATCTCGCCGGCAGCCTTGGCTGGCTTGAGGTCCGGGTCGGCGTAGCGCAGTTCTTCCGGCAGATGCTCGGCGATATGGTCGGCCAGGTCGCCGGTCAGCTCGGCCTGCGACGGCGCGCGCATGCCGATCGAGAACGTCATGCACGGGCCGCCGAACGCCACGCCGTCATGCGGCACGCCAGGCGGCAGGTACAGCATGTCGCCCGGCTCCAGCAGCCATTCGTGGGTCGGCTCGAACTGGGCCAGTTGCTTCAGCTCGACGTCGTGCCGGAATTCCTTCGGCGCCATCACGTCGTCGCTGATCGCCCAATGGCGCTGGCCGAGCCCCTGCAGCAGGAACACGTCGTACTGATCGACATGCGCACCGACGCCGCCGCCCGGTTCGGCGTAGGAGACCATCACGTCATCCACGCGCCAGCTGGGCAGGAAGCTGAAGTGCTGCAGCAAGTCAGCGACATCCGCATCCCATTTGTCCACGTCCTGCACCAGCAAGGTCCAGTTGGTGCTGGGCGTATTCGCGAAATCGGCTTCGTTCAAGGGGCCGGGATTGACGCGCCAGCGATCGCGCTTCTCGTCATGCACGATCAGCCGGGCCAGGGCACCTTCCTCGCAGGCCAGTCCGGCCAGATCGTCCGGCTGCAGCGGCGGCTGGAAATCGGTGAAGGCCTGGCGGATCAGCAACGGCCGCTTCTGCCAGTAGTCGCGCAGGAATCGGGCGGGCGGCATGCCCAGCGGCTGTTTCACGGAGCCGCGGACTTCGATCGGAAAAGAGGTTGGTTTGGTCATCCGCGCATTGTAGCGGCGACAGGCGGGGTCAATGTCAGTGCAGCGCCTTCATCACATTGTTGAGCCCAAGCACCAGCACCGCGACGGCAGCCAGCAGCGTCGCTGCCCGTGCCGGCATGTGCCGGGCGAACAGCGCGCCGAGCGGGGCGGCCGCCACACCACCGGCGATCAATCCCAGTACCGCGGTGCCGTGGGTGGCGCCGACATGCAGCAGGAAGGTGACGCTGGCGGCCGCACTGACCACGCACTTGGCCAGATGCACCGTGCCGATCACCCTGCGTGGCGTCGCGCCGCGCGCGACCAGGGTGGTCACGGTCAGTGCGCTCCAGCCGCCGCCGGCCATCGCGTCGGCGAAACCGGCGATCAGTCCCAGCGGGCGGGTGGCGCGCGGCACGCTGTCGTCATGGCTGCAGTTGCGCCGTGCGCCGCGACACAGCAGGAAGGCGCCCATGCCTAGCAGGTAAGGGGTCAGCGCCAGCCGCATCCACGTCGCCGGAACATGGCTGACCACATAGGCGCCGATCACTGCGCCGATCATGCCGGGAACGGTCAACGTCCAGAACAGCCGCCGCCGCACGTTGCCGGCGGCCAGATGGCTGAGGCCGGAGGCGCCGCAGGTGAAGGTCTCCGCGTAATGCACGCTGGCGCTCGCCACGGCTGGCGGCAGGCCCAGCCCCAGCAGCATCGCCGCGGAGGCAACGCCGTAAGCCATGCCCAGCGCGCCGTCGACCAGCTGGGCGAACGCGCCGACGGCGGCGAAGGTGAGGAATTCGGGGGGCGGCGGCATGGGAGCGGGCATTCGTACGCTGTGCGGGAGTGTGCCGAGTATCGGCAGCCGGTTTCATGCGCGGAAATAAGGCCTCGGCATAAGCACATGCCGACACATCCTTTCCCATAAGCCTAGTTAAAAAATAATTTGGCCGTCAAGAAGTCTAGACGTCCAAATGGTGATACCGTGAATTCTGTCGTCGCACCGAATCTTCCCGCCATCAGCCTGGATGCGGGAAAACTTGCCCAGCTGGCACTGGCAATGGAAGGTCTGACGGCGGCGCAACTGTACTGGGTTGCCGCCTGGAGCGCCGCGCAGGCCGTGCAGGCGCAACGCGGCAGCCCTGCGGTTGTCGCGGTGGCAGGCAAGGCTGCCGAGCGGCTCACCGTCGTCTACGGCAGCCAGACCGGCAACGCGAAGCGCATCGCCGAGCAGCTGGCCAGGCGCAGCGAGGCCGCCGGCTTGCCGATGCGGTTGCTGCGCGCCGATGCCTATCCGCAGCGTGAGCTGGCGCAGGAACGTCATCTGCTCGTGGTGATCAGCACCCAGGGCGACGGCGAGCCACCGGACGATGCCCGCGGCCTGTTCGAGTTCATTACCGGCAAGCGCGCGCCGAAACTGCCGGCCCTGCGGTTCGCCGTGCTGGGGCTGGGCGATTCGAGCTATCCGCAGTTCTGCGTGATCGGCCGCCAGCTCGATGCGCGGCTGGCCGAACTGGGCGCTTCCCGTTTTGCCGCGCTGGGCGAAGCGGACGTGGAAGTCGAGGCAGTTGCCGAGCCGTGGGTGGAACAGGCGCTGGCGCAGGCACGCGAACTCCTGAAACAGACCGGCACGCCCGCGCGGGTGACCTCACTGCATGCGGTGCCGAGCCGCAGCAGCCATTCGCGCGAGCAGCCGTTCGCCGCCACCGTGCTGGCCAACCAGCGCATCGTGGCGCGCGACAGCGAACGCGACGTGCGGCATATCGAGCTGTCGCTGGAAGGCTCCGGCCTGCGTTACGAACCCGGCGATGCGCTGGGCGTATGGCCGCGCAACCCGCCGGCGCTGGTCGAGCAGTGGCTCGATGCGTTGCAGCTCGATGGTGCGCAGGAACTCACGCACCAGGACCGCACGCTGTCGTTGCGGCAATGGCTGGGCCAGGAGCGCGAGATCACCCGGCTCAATCGCCCCTTCATCGCGGCGCTGGCCGCCGCCAGTGGTGATGACGATTTGTCGCGTGTGCTGCAGCCGGAACACGCTGCGGAGTTCGCTGCGCTGCTGGCCAGTGACCAGCCGATCGACCTGCTGCACCGGCATCCGGCGACTTGGCAAGCGGAAGTGCTGGTGGCCGCGTTACGGCCATTGGCGCCACGCTTGTACTCGATCGCCTCCAGTTCGAAGGCGGTGGGCGAGGAAGTGCACCTCACCGTCGCGGTGGTCGACTACGAGGCGCACGGCTGCGCGCATTGGGGCGCTGCATCCGGCTTGCTTGCCGCGACCGACGAGGACGGCAAGCTGCCGGTCTTCATCGAGCCGAACGAGCGCTTCCGGCTGCCTGCCGATGGCACGCGCGACATCATCATGATCGGCCCGGGCACCGGCGTGGCACCGTTCCGCGCCTTCGTGCAGGAGCGTCGGGAGAATGGCGCCAGCGGGCGCAACTGGCTGTTCTTCGGCAATCGCCACTTCGCCAGCGACTTCCTCTATCAGGTGGAGTGGCAGCAGGCGCTGAAGGACGGCGCGCTGCACCGGCTCGATCTGGCGTTCTCCAGGGACAGCGGGCAAAAAACCTATGTACAACACCGCTTGCGCGAACAGGGCGCCGAGCTGCATGCGTGGCTGAAAACCGGTGCGCATATCTATGTCTGCGGCGATTCCACCCGCATGGCCCGCGATGTCCATGCGGCGCTGATCGACATCATCGCCACCCACGGCAACCAGTCGCCCGACGAGGCGAAAGCGTGGCTCGCCGAACTCCTGCAGCAGGGCCGCTACGCCCGCGACGTGTACTGACATGACCACGAAACTTTCCGATCTGGAACACATCAAGGCCACCAGCCGTTTCCTGCGTGGCGGCATCGTCGAAGGACTGGCCGACCCGGTCACCGGCGCGATCAGCGAAGACGACAACAAGCTGCTGAAATTCCACGGCAGCTACCTGCAGGACGACCGCGACCTGCGCGAGGAGCGCCGCCGGCAGAAGCTGGAGCCGGCGTACGCCTTCATGCTGCGCGCGAGGCTGCCCAGCGGCGTGGTGACGCCGGCGCAATGGCTGGTGTTCGACCAGATTGCCCGCGACTACGCCAACGGTTCGCTGCGCATCACCACGCGGCAGACGTTCCAGTGGCACGGCATCATCAAGCGCAAGCTCAAGCCGACCATTGCCGCGATCCACGACGCGCTGGCCAGCACCATCGCCGCCTGCGGCGATGTGGTGCGCAACGTGGTGAGCACGGCCAATCCGATCGAGTCGTCCGCGCATGCCGAGGCTTATGCCTGGGCCACGCGGCTGTCCAGCGAGCTGGCGCCGAAGACGCGGGCGTATCACGAGATCTGGCTGGATGGTGAGAAGCTGCACGTTGACGCTGATCCCGTTGAAGATCAGGAGCCGCTGTACGGC